>JARGPE010000053.1:13260-15394 GCA_029212835.1 Alphaproteobacteria bacterium
GGTGACCTAAAACAAAGCTGCACCCCGATAACACCTACCAAACCACACCGGCGCAGCGGCATAGCCGGGCGCCCCCCTTCTCTTTTTCAGGCTAAGAATTTCTTGCCCCATGGCATTGGAAATCCCGCTTGCTGAACGAGCAAGATTTGGCACACTCGCGCCCCAGCAACCATGGGAGAATGCATTATGGACGGCCTGACCCTGTACGATCACCCAGAAAGCGGTAACGGCCATAAGGTGCGGTTACTGCTGAGTCTGCTGAACATCGACTACACCCTGGTGTTTAAGGACATTCATAAAGGCGAAACGCGCCAGCCGGACTTTTTGGCGATCAATCCTAATGGCCGCATTCCCGCCCTGCAACTGGCAGACGGGCGCTGTTTGTCAGAATCCAATGCGATTCTGTTCTTTCTGGCAGAGGGCACCGACTACATGCCCCAGGACCCTTTCCTACGCGCCAAGGTGATGAGTTGGCTGATGTGGGAACAGTATGAGCATGAACCCACCGTCGCCGTTGCTCGGTTCTGGTGCCACCATCTGGAAATGACGCCAGAACGCAAGGCATTGCTGGCGGAAAAGCAGACTAAAGGCAAGGCGGCGCTGGCACTGATGGACAAAACATTCAGTACCGCCGAATGGGCCGTCGGGTCCGATCCCTCTATCGCCGACATCGCCCTCTATTCCTATACCAGCGTGGCAGAAGAAGGCGGCATCTCCCTCGCCCCCTACCCGGCTGTGCGTCAATGGTTGGACCGCATGGCGGCCCTGCCGGGCTTTATCCCGATGCAACCCTGGGAGGGTTGATACCTGATAAAGTCTCATAGGGGACAGTTTTGTCCGCTTTACCATACGCCGGGTAAGGAATAAGACGTCAGTCTAGATATTCGTTCTTAGACGTCACAGAACCCGTTGGTCATATGAGCCCGATCCTCGCCGTAGGCGCGATCATCAATGCCGTTATCCTGCTTCAGTGCGGGATGGGTTTGTTAAGTGCCTTATTGCCATTGCGCATGCAGGAGGCTGGCTTTTCCTCCTCTGAAATCGGGGTCATGTCGTCGGGCTTCTCTGGCGGGTTTCTGCTGGGCTGTATTTTCGCCCCTACCTTGATCCGGCGTATAGGCCATATCCGCGCCTTCTCCGCCCTGGCAACCGTACTGTCGACCCTGACCTTGGCCTTGGCCATCGACACTGACCTGTATTTATGGACTGGCGCACGCCTATTATCCGGTATCTGCTATGCAGGTCTGCTGACCACATCGGATAGCTGGATCTCTGGCGAGACAGATCGATCCGTTCGCGGACGGGTGATGAGCGCCTATATGATCTGTTATAAGGTAGCCCAGGCCAGTGGTCCGCTGTTGCTGACCTTTGCCACCATATCAGGCAACTGGCATTTTATGCTGGTCAGTGCCTTCTTCTCCCTGTCGCTGTTGCCCGTCGCCCTGCGTCACGGTGGCAATCCAACGCCGCCAAGTGACGAGCGCATGGGCATTATCCAGGTCTACAAGGCGACCCCCTTGGCGATTATCGGCTGTCTGTGCATTTCGACGACCAACAGCGGGCTTAGTAACTTCATTGGCATCTATGGCCTGTCGGAGGGCCTGGACATCAAGGGCGCCGCCCTGCTGAGCTCCGTGCTGCAATTTGGTGCTCTGTTCCTGCAATGGCCCATGGGATGGACATCCGATCGTATCGATCGCCGCATCGTGATGGTCTTTGGCATTGGCAGCATGGCCGTTATTTCGATGATACTGGTGTTGCTCCCTCCCCTGCCATTATGGGGATATTCTGTCTTCGTTCTGTTGATCGGGGGGCTGGGCTTTTCAATCTATCCCATCGTCGTCGCCCATGCCGGAGATTTCGTGGAACAGAGGCAAATGGTGCCACTCTGCGCCACCCTGATGCTATCCTTCGCCTTTGGCATGACCGTCGGGCCTCTGACTGGCAGCACCGCAATGCAATGGCTGGGTCCAGACGGTCTGTTCTATCACGCAATTTTCTTTAATGGCATCTTCGTCGCCTTCGCCCTGTACCGCATGACCCAGCGTAGCGCCCCCCAGCCCACCGGCGCCTATGTCAACGTCCCGGCCAGCTCTGTCGCAATTTCCCAGCTAAATCCCCGCTCCGCCGGCCC
>JARGPE010000053.1:15404-21233 GCA_029212835.1 Alphaproteobacteria bacterium
ATGACGAGGCGGACGGGGAAGAGGTCCCGCACTATAAGCCCAGCGGGAAGTAACTCACTAAGGCCACTCAAGGCATACAGAAAAAGGCCCCACCAAATGGCAGGGCCTTTATGAAATCTTGCAGTCCAAACGCTGATTAACGTGAGTAGAACTCGACGACCAGGTTTGGTTCCATTTTCGCCGGATAGGGAATTTCTTCCAGTTTCGGCGTGCGGATGATGCTGACGGTCAGCTTGTTGTGGTCAACTTCCAGATATTCGGGAATGTCACGCTCGGCGCTCTGGATGGCTTCCAGGACCAGCGGCATTTCACGGGATTTCTGGCGAACTTCAATAACGTCACCAATCTTTACGGTGTAAGATGACACAGTCATGCGACGACCGTTGACCAGAACATGGCCATGGCTGACGAACTGACGCGCTGCGAACACGGTTGGGACGAATTTTGCGCGGTAGACGATGGCGTCCAGGCGGTGCTCCAACAGACCCACCAGGTTTTCACCGGTATCGCCACGCACACGCTGGGCTTCTTCGTAATATTTCCGGAAGCGCTTCTCGCCGATATTGCCGTAATAGCCTTTCAGCTTCTGTTTCGCCATCAACTGGATACCGAAATCAGAGGGCTTGCGGCGGCGCTGGCCATGCTGACCCGGAGGGGTCTCGCGCTTGTTGAACGGGCTCTTGGGGCGACCCCAGAGGTTGACGCCGAGGCGCCGGTCAATCTTGTGTTTCGCATTAATACGCTTAGACATAATTTACTCTCCCGTTGGTTCACGGTGTTGTTCCAAATTGTTCCGGTAGTCCATCCCGGCCTGAGGCTTGAAAGCACCAGACGGGCGGCGGGATCGCCTCTGTGCGGAAACTTTGTTCCAACACCACAGGCTATCCACATTCCCAGAAAGCGAGCGGACTTATAAGGATTTATGACGCCCTGTCAAACCCTAGAGCCATAGAACTCTAAGCCGCCGCCTCAATAGCGTCCGTGATATGGGCAATTACGCTGTCGATCAGTCCTGGATCATCGGCTTCGGCCATCACACGGATCACCGGTTCTGTACCCGACGGACGGATAACCAGACGGCCCGCCCCGTTCAATTGCGCCTCCCCGAGGGCAATTGCCTTCTTCACCGCCGCAGATTCCAGCGGCTTCGAGGCCCCGGAAAACCGAACGTTGTGCAGGCGTTGTGGCACAGGGGTAAAGACCTTGCCGACCTGGCTCATGGGCGCATCGTCTCGCACCGCGACGGCCAGCACCTGCAGAGCGGCGATCAAACCATCACCAGTGGTCGCATAGTCACTCATGACGATATGGCCGGACTGTTCCCCACCCAGGTTACAGCCCTGATTGCGCATTGCATCCACGACATAGCGGTCCCCGACCTTGGTGCGAACCAAGCCGATTCCCTGATCAGCCAAAAACCGCTCCATCCCCAGATTGGACATAACCGTAGCGACTACATCGCCCCGCAAACGCCCAGTCTTGGCCCAGGAATTGGCGATCAGTGCCATAAGCTGATCGCCATCGATAACATGACCCGTCTCGTCACAGACAATCAGGCGATCAGCATCACCGTCCAGCGCCAGCCCGATATCGGCCCCATGGGCACTCACGGCCTCACACATGGCGGTTGGGTCCGTTGCGCCACAGAAGGCATTGATATTCTTGCCATTGGGGGCCACAGCAATGGGCACCACTGTCGCGCCCAATTCACGCAGCACAATGGGGGCCACCTTATAGGCCGCCCCATGGGCGCAATCGACCACGATCTTCAGTGATTCCAGGCTTAAATCTTCGGGGAAAGTCCGCTTCACTGCCTCGATATAACGGCCCGGCGCATCATCAATACGTGTCGCCCGCCCAATGTCTTCCGGCGCGGCCCGTTCGGACACGCCCTCATCCATCAAACGCTCAATTTCCAATTCAGTCTCGTCGGACAGTTTATATCCGTCCGGCCCAAACAATTTAATGCCATTGTCCCGATAAGGATTGTGAGAAGCGGAGATCATCACCCCGACATCGGCCCGCATGGAGCGCGTCAGCATTGCCACCGCCGGCGTTGGCAATGGCCCGAACAGCATCACATCCATGCCCATGGCACTAAAACCGGCAACCAGCGCGCTTTCCAGCATATAACCGGACAGGCGCGTATCCTTGCCAATCACCACCCGATGGCGATGCCCGCCTCGGCGAAAATGAGCCCCAGCGGCCAGAGCCAGACGCAAAACGGTATCAACCTCAATAGGGGCCTGATTGGCGGTCCCGCGAATCCCATCCGTGCCAAAATAATTCCGTGTCATATATCCTCACGACGCAACTAAGTGTATCCTATCTATGAAGCCAAGTCGCCCGACAAGCAAGAATTCAGGGCTTGCGGGCTCCGGCGTGGGTGGTGCATGAAGTTTTAAACAAAGATGCAAATGGGGTTTGGCATGACAGCGTGTATCGAGTCCCCGTCCGAACGGTCGACACTCTCTGTCGTCATTCCGATGTACAATGAGGCCGATGGATTGGACATGCTGTTCGCGGCGCTATGCCCAGTTCTGGACTCTCTGCAAACGCCCTATGAGATTGTCTGTGTCGATGATGGCAGCCGAGATGACACCCTTGTTCAATTGCAGAGCCGGACGAAAACCGTCAAGGGGTTGGTAGTCGCAGAACTGTCGCGGAATTTCGGTAAGGAGGCGGCACTCTCTGCGGGACTCGACTTGGCACGGGGGATGGCGGTCATTCCCTTTGATGCAGATTTGCAAGATCCCCCGGCGATGATCCCCAAATTGATCGAAAAATGGCGCGAAGGTTTTGATGTCGTGCTGGCGAAACGAATAGATCGCAGCGCTGAAGGGCCGCTAAAGCGCCTGACCGCCTGGGCTTTCTATCGCACCCATAACCTGTTGGCCGAGCTGCCGATCCCAGACAATGTAGGTGATTTCCGATTGCTGGATCGCAGGGTCGTAGACGTAATCTTGCAATTACCGGAGCGACGGCGCTTTATGAAAGGCCTGTTCGCCTGGGTTGGTTTCAAGACAGCAACATTGGATTTTGAGCGGGAAACCCGGGCCGCCGGCGATACCAAGTGGAACTATTGGAAGTTATGGAATCTGGCTCTGGAGGGGATAACCTCTTTCTCAAGCCTACCATTACGTCTGTGGTTTTACGTTGGCGTCATTGTCGCGCTGATTTCATTTGTCTATGCGGCTTTTATTATTATCCTGGCCCTGGTGCACGGTATTGACGTGCCGGGTTATGCGTCCCTGTTAGTGGTCGTGCTTTTCCTTGGTGGCCTGCAACTGCTCTCGCTGGGCTTGTTGGGCGAATATATCGGGCGCATTTATACCGAGACCAAGGGACGACCATTATATGTCCTTCGATCCCTTCAGCGTGCCCCGAATCGTGGTGACGATGCCTAGCGTGTTTATCCGAACAGAACCGTCCCACTGGTTCTGGGGAACGCTGGCACTGCTGGCTGTCACGCGAGTAATCGCAGTCGCCTTCTATTCGCCCACCGGCTTTCCGGATCGGTTGGGCTATCTCAATTACAGCGACATTATCCTTTCCGGAACCCAATGGCTGCATACCCTCGAAAAAAGCCATTTACCAACGACAAGCTTTCGCGCCATGGGCTATCCGATCATCCTGACGGGGGTTCGAATAGTCACCGGGACCGCCTTTGACACCGCAATTCAAGTGCTGCAATGCGGTGCCACCTTGTTAAGCTGCGCCTTGCTGTTCAAAGCCTTGCGCGCGTTATTGCATAGCGACAAAGGTGCCTGCATAGCGGTGCTGGGTTTCGGTCTTTCCGTCAATCTGGCATACGAGCTTTCCATTTTACCGGACGCTTTTTCCATCGCCGCATGGACCGCCATTATCGCGACGGGCCTGAGCCATTGGATGCTGCGACGACCGCTTTCGTTGCGGGTAGCGTTTGGCCTTAGCCTGCTGGGTCTTTATATCGTGATGGCCAGAGGCAACGGACTGCATTTGTTGTTGCTTGCATTGCCTATGCTTTGTCTAGCCTGCTTGCACACTCGCGCGAGGGTTAGCAAACGTCTCGGGTTACTCATTATTCCCCTGCTGCCGGGTCTGATCGCCTATCAGTTAGTCTGTTCCTGGAATGAGTACCGAACCGGCGAGCGATTTTTTACAACAGGCGGACAAATAGCTTTGGTGCAACCAGTCTTTGCCATGGAGCGTTTCGGGGCAATGCCGTTCAGCGGTACAAACGATCTCTCACAACTCTATCGGCAACGAGCACCAGAGCGATTGTATGAGCAGATTTATGAAGTCAACAAAGCGCTTTATAACGAGTTCAGCATGTCACCAAACCAAATTGCCCAAGCGAATATTGCACTCTATTTGCGTACAGTCAGAACCCATCCAGGTAGTTTTATCCTTATGTTCTTTGATAATTTTGACGATAAATTTGCGACGGGTCTGGTCAATCCAGCCTTTGGTTTGCACGAAGCACACCGCCTTGCGACGGGGGCGCGAATATTCCCTGGTTTTTCAAGTATAGTAAAAGGAAAACAACCTAATGGCCTGGGTAACTATCTCTTCGCTGCGCTGTATATATTTGGCATGGTACCATCGATCCTTCTGTTCACCGCCGCTGTCCTCCTGACACCGTTCCGCGTGATTGGGCGCATCCGGCATATCGGGTTGGATCGGGAAACACTCGCAATCCTAACGCTGTGGACGGTGTGCTTGGCTGTGCTGGCCTATTACTGCGCACTCTTTATGGAACTGCGCTATGTTATCATGACAAGCCCGTTCCTCATCGCACTTGGTTATTGGAGCCTATCACGACGCTCCCGCATTCATGGAACTGTAGGGACAACCACGTGAAAAATCATACGTACAGCCCCATCTCCCCAAGAGGAGAGGGAAACACACAGATCGAAAAAGCAACGCATACTTCCCTGAGGTTCCGCCGTAATCCTGCGATTATCCCAACCGTCTCGCAAGAACCGGAGACCTGAGCCTATGGAGCCGAAAGCCTATCGCCAGATGGCTGCCAATGAGTCGACGCGCAACAGTTACCAATGCAATTGAACATCATATTCTGCCGCTACATCGCCCCAATAGCAGCTTGTCCATTCTAGAGGTCGGATGCGGGGTTGGCGGTAACCTGGCGCTATTGTCCGCCTACGGAAATGTTGAGGCGATTGAGCCCGATACCTGGGCGGTTGAAACAGCTAGGAAAAAGGCACTTGCTACGGTACATCAGGGATCGCTGCCAGGGGCCATTCCCAAAGACTTGGGTACCCGCCGCTATGACCTCATTGCCCTGCTGGACGTCCTTGAGCATATCAAAGATGCACCCGCCGCCTTGCAGGCCCTAGCCCCGCGCCTGTCACCCAAGGGTCGGGTACTTGTCACGGTACCGGCTTATCCCTGGATGTTTGGCGATCATGACCGACTGCATCATCATCATCGACGCTACACCAAGAAAAGCTTGCGCATTGATTTAACATCTGGAGGGTTGGAGCCACTGTTCATCGGTCATTTCAATACAATCCTGCTGCCCCCAGCCGCCCTGATCCGGGCGCTTCAACGCTGGGCCGGCCTGTTCAAAGGCAATGATGAAGACCGCGGAAGCAATGAGGTGCTTAATCGCATCTTCACCAGACTTTTTAGCGCCGAAGCGAGGGTGTCGACCAAACACGCTCTGCCGATGGGGCTGTCAATCCTGGCGGTGGCACAGGCAAGGACCTGAAGCCTTACCCGTCCTTCATCTGCTGTTTGAATTGGATGCTGGCCTGGGTGAAGCCACCCGCACCGCCGTCGATGAAATGCAGATGTTCGCTCTGCTCCAGATTGAGCATCAGGCAG
>JARGPE010000054.1:0-16036 GCA_029212835.1 Alphaproteobacteria bacterium
CTCCTAAAATAAATGAATTTATAATGCAGAATCGGTCCGGCTGAGGATTTGCTGTCCGAACAGGCTTTCCACCAGATCGACGGTCAGATCTGCCGTCGCATTTCTGACGTCATAAGCAGGGTTCAACTCCATCAGATCCAGCGAACGCATCAGGCCGCTGTCATGGATCATTTCCATACACAACTGCGCCTCGCGATAGGTCGGGCCGCCTGGAACAGTGGTGCCAACGCCCGGTGCGATGGAGGGGTCTAAGAAATCAACATCGAAGCTGACATGAACATGGCCCCCCAGGCTGGCTAGTTTTTCCAGCGCATCGGTCATCGTCTGGCGCATGCCGTTTTCATCGATGCGGCGCATGTCATGCACCTCCATGCCCGATGCGATCACCAGTTTTTTCTCAATCGAATCTACGGATCGAATGCCGACCTGCACCACCCGTTTGGGGTTCAGGAAGGGGGTCTTTGGCCCCAGGCCGGTCAGACCTTCAGGTCCATAGCCCGATGCGACGGCCAGGGGCATGCCATGAATATTGCCACTGGGGGAGACATCGGCGGTGTTGTAATCTGCATGGGCATCCAGCCACAGGACGGAATACTCTTCGCCGCGCTCCGCACAATACTGTGCGATACCAGACAAAGACCCAATCGCCAGGGCATGATCGCCACCCAGCAGGATGGGCATGCGGCCATCTTTCAGGATGCTATGCACACCATCGCGAACCGATGTGCACCATTCAATGGTTTCTGGCAGGTGGCGATAGCCGTTAACGGGTGGGGTGTCTGGGTTGACAGGGCCGTTCAGATTACCGCGATCTTCTACATCATAGCCCATTCGAACCAGCGCTTGCAGCAAGCCTGCGACGCGCAGGGCCTCCGGACCCATAGATCCACCGCGGTGGCCAGCACCAATATCGCTGGGAGCCCCGATCAGGGATATCTTGGGACGTTGATCGATAGAATCTTTTGCAGCAAATACGGCCATATCGTAAGCTCTCCATCCTTAAATTAAGGGGATTATGACAGAGGTCTGCCAAAATATCCCATTTATCTACCTAGTGTAGGCAGCAGATTCTGCTGCTGTTGTGTTCATCCTTGAAAGGATATTCGCTATGTCTCTGGATGCCACGGACCTGCGCATTGTAACCGAAATTCAGCGCCATGGTCGGATCACAAATCAAGCCCTGGCGGATCGCGTTGGCCTATCGCCCAGCCCCTGTCTTCAGCGATTTCGCAAACTGGAAGGGGAGGGAATCATTGGTCCGTTTTTCGCACAGGTCGACCTGGATCGCCTGTGTCCTAATGTCATGGTTCTAACCACTGTCAGCCTGGATGCGGCCAGCCATCAGGATTACCGGGCCTTTGAGGCGCAGGTCGAGGCGATCCCGGAGATCGTGCAGTGTTTTAAGGTCAGCGGGGATTTTGATTACATGCTGTGGTTTGTCTGTCGCAGCATCGCGGACTATCACCGCATCAGCGAGCGTCAGATCGAAGACGGCCCGGCCAAGGTCCGCATTTCCAGCCATGTTGTGCTGGATCGCACCAAGGAATTCGCGGGGCTGCCGTTGGAAAATCTGCTGGTCGCAAAATAAAAATGGGCGCTGGACAGTCTTAAACCAGTCCAGCGCCCTTCAAATTATGCGTCTCTAGCCGTCTGCGCGCAGGCGGGCATTGTCTGGATCGAAGGGGCTTTCGGCCACCACCGTGCACCGATGGACCTTGCCCAGGATTTCGATTTCCAACTCCGTGCCAGGCGTTGTCAGGTCGGGGCGGATCATGGCGAGTGCCAGGGATTTTTCCAGACGGAAGCCATAGTTGCCTGACGTGCAGCGCCCAACCACGTCGCCTTTCAGTGTGATGGGGTTTGAGCCCAGCGCGTCGGCATCGGTCGTGTCATGCACTTCCAGCGTCGTGAAGGCCCAGTTGAATCCGCGCTCTTTCCAGGCTGCCAAAGCGTCACGGCCCAGGAAGTCACCTTTATCCAGATGTACAAACCGATCCAGGCCTGATTCCAATGCCGCGTATTCGATGGAGAGTTCACGACCGGGCAGGCGATAGGATTTTTCGATCCGCAGGCAGTCCATGGCGCGAATGCCAAAGGGCTTGATCCCCAGATCGGCACCCGCTGCCATCAGCTTGTCAAAGATATGGACCTGATATTCGATCGGGTGATGCAGTTCCCAGCCCAACTCACCGACGAAGTTGACGCGTGCCGCCCGACAGGGGGCGTTGCCGACATCAATCTGCTGGCTGGATAACCAAGGGAAGGCCTTGTTGGAGAAATCAGTGCGGGGGCTGACACGTTGCATCAAGGTGCGCGCCTTGGGACCGGCGATCACCAACACGCCCATGGAATTGGTCAGACTGTCAAAACGCACAGAGCTATCCTTTGGCATGTGCTTCTTGATCCAGTCGTGGTCCAGCCGCTGATAGGCCCCGGCGGAGACGATGTAGAAGCTGGGGTCGCCAGTCATATAGTCCGGCTCTTCCCGCAGGATGGTGAATTCGGAATGCACACCGCCCCGGACGCTCAGCGAATGGGCAAGGCCCAGTCGTCCGATTTTCTTGGGCAGCTTGTTGGCAACCAGATGATCCAGGAAGGCTTCGGCCCCAGGACCGGAAATGCGGCATTTCGCAAAGCCAGTCATGTCCAGGATGCCGACATTATCCATGACATTCTTGCATTCCAGGCCGACGGAGTCGTGCCAATTGGAGCGCCGGAATGACCAATGGTCCTTCTGTGGCATTCCTTCAGGGGCATAGAAATTGGCGCGTTCCCAGCCGAAGCTGGCGCCGAAGACTGCCCCCAGATCTTTCAGGCGGTCATAGATTGGCGTACGGCGCAGCGGACGGGCCGCAGGACGTTCTTCGTCTGGATAATGTGTGATGAAGACGTGGTTATAGGCTTCCTCATTCTTCTCTACCAAATAGGACTTGGTCGCGTAATCACCAAAACGGCGGGGATCGACGCCCAGCATATCAATGGTGGGTTCGCCCTCTACGATCCATTCGGCCAATTGCCAGCCTGCGCCGCCTGCGGCGGTGATGCCAAAGCTGTGGCCTTCTGACAGCCAGAAATTCGGGCGATCCCAGGCCGGGCCGATGATCGGGTTGCCGTCTGGAGTATAGCAGATGGCGCCGTTATAGACCTTCTTGACGCCGACTTCGCCAAAGGCCGGGACGCGGAACATTGCGCCTTCGATATGCGGCTCCAACCGGTCCAGGTCTTCCTGGAACAGCTCATATTCGCAATCAGCTGAGGGGCCATCGACGTAACAGGCAGGCGCGCCTTTCTCATAGGGGCCGAGGATCAGGCCGCCCTTTTCCTGGCGCATATACCATTGATTGTCAGAATCACGCAGCACACCCAGTTCTGGCAGGCCCTGATCCTTGCGGGCGACCAGATCTGGATGGTCATCGGTTACGATATACTGGTGTTCTACCGGGATGACCGGAATATCCAGGCCAACCATCGCGCCGGTCTGACGGGCAAAGCTGCCGGTGGCGGAGATGATATGTTCGCAGGTGATATTGCCCTTATCTGTGTGGACACACCATTCACCAGACGGGGTGCGGGTAATGGCGGTAACGGCGGTGTTGCGGTGGATGGTTGCCCCCCGCGACCGTGCGCCCTGCGCCAATGCCATTGTCAGATCGGCTGGTTGAATATAGCCGTCATCGGGATGCTGGATCGCGCCGACCAAGCCGTCGATATTGCACAAGGGCCAGATTTCCTTGACCTGCTTTGGCGTCAGGAATTCGACATTAATGCCGATGGTTGCGGCAACACCGGCATATTGGCGGTATTCGTCCATACGGTCCTGAGTTTGGGCCAAGCGGATATTAGATACCTTCGCAAAGCCGACATCCTGGCCGGTTTCTTTTTGAAGTTCCTGATAGAAATCCACAGAATATTTATGAACCTGACCAACGGAATAACTCATGTTGAACAGCGGTAACAGACCGGCGGCATGCCAAGTAGACCCGGAGGTCAACTCCTTGCGCTCCAACAGCACGACATCGCTCCAGCCCTTTTTGGCCAGATGATACAGCGCGGAAACGCCAACAACGCCCCCTCCAATAACGACAACCCGTGCGTGGCTCTGCATAATGAACGCGACCCTTCCAAATGGTCCGAGAGATATAATCGATCTCTTCGGTTCGTGTGCTATTTATAGAGGCGCAGAATGTTGAATAAGGCGACATGTCGCTTTCACGATTGCGACGTTCACACCAAACCCTACGCCACACCCCTGATGCAAAGACCAATTCCACAACTCTCTAAGCGGGTTAATTTAATGATTCGAAGGGTGGTTTCGTGCTTAAGGTGTGGTGGCGCGGAAAATCAAACATCACACGACCTATGGGTGTTTTTCAATATCTCGGAAACTTGGATAAAGAAACTACACCATTTGTAGTTATTGGATTTTTTGCTCTTGTTAGCATAGGGGAAGCCTAGGGTTCTTAAACTTATGCGATATTCAGAATTACATTTTAGGTTTAATTTTGGTTGATTCCTAAATGGAGTTCGCATACCGTTTTTGGGGGCAGGAGAGAGGTATTCTCCTAAAATTGAATATATAAGTTACGGGTTGTTAAGCTTCTGCGCTCTACGATCCGGGTGGTTGTTTGCATACAAACAACATAATGGCATTTTTTAGGTGGGAAATGGCGCAAATCGGTCAATCAGTGCCGAAGGATTTTTTAAGTAGAGATAATGTCTCTCGCACTCGCGAGATCGATTATTTTTTGAACGATGATATTGAGGGAGTACGATCCTGTTTTAACTCGTCTGACACTCAGATTGAGGTGCTGGCTTGGTCGCCAAAGATAGACGATTTGCATGGAAATATGGTGCGCAGTTTCTTTGAAGCATGGGAAGAAATGCCCAGAAGGGCTGATAATGCACCCCCAAACACAAAAGACTTTGATGTTTTTAGGTTTCGGGTGGCCATGGGGTTTATGATCTATTTGGATGTGATCGAGGGTGGCGCGGATTTTCGGTTTCGTGTTTTCGGCAGTCGTGTGGTTGATTCTATAGGATTTGATTGGACGGGGCGTTTGGTTTCCGAAATGCCGTTAAGCGCAAATTGCCGTGCCTATCTGGCAACGAGTTACCGCGCGATCATTCATCGCAAAGAGCCGCTTTTTCTGAAACATAAGATACAGCACGATGAGACAACGGTTGAGTGGAACACATTTCTTGTTCCCATGAGCAGTGATACGAAACCAGTTGCCCGTATTTTGGGTCTCAGCGTCCCCACGATTTTATCGCCGCGCCCGGCGCGAGGCATGAGTTCGTCTTTCTAAACTCTCAGTTCTTAGATGTTACAGCCTGAATGACGCGGCTGGACGATAAGTAAGTCGCGATTTCGCACGTCTGATAGAGCGTTGCGCGCGATAACGTCTGAATACGCAAGCGTTGGCGCCTATCTTAATTTGCGCCTGCCGTAATAAGACTAACATGATCGGTCGTTACGCCACCCTATCGGATGGCAAAGAAAGGGATGATGATGAGTGACAACTTGCTCGATACGTCGGCTGCGACAGACCCAACTGCAACAGAGTCTGGGGCGCGGCGTCATGGACGCGGCGGTGGCAGTGGTCGTGCAGCCCGGCAAGCAGCCCGCGCGACTGGCGGTCTTGGTGCGCCTGCTTATATCACCCGCAAAATAGGTTATTTCAATTTGCTGGATGAAGCCGGCTTGGAGTTGATTGAGCGTAACGCCGATACCGTCCTGGAAGAAATAGGTCTGGATTTCCGCGGTGACGAAGAAGTTTTGCAAATGTGGCGTGATCAGGGCTGCGACGTTCGGGGGGAACGGGTGCATTTCCCAAAAGGTCTGTGCAAGAAGTTGATCCAGGATACAGCACCCTCGTTGATCACTCAGCATGCCCGCAATCCAGCCCGCACCGTCAAAATGGGTGAGGGGAATACGGTGCTTGTGCCAGCCTATGGACCTCCCTTCGTTCGGGACCTGGATAAAGGGCGTCGCTATGGCACGATTGAAGATTTTCGCAACTTTGTGAAACTGGCCTATATGTCCCCCGGTTTGCATCATTCGGGTGGTACGGTATGCGAACCTGTCGATATTCCCGTTAACAAACGCCATTTGGATATGGTCTATAGCCATATGCGTTGGACTGACAAACCCTTCATGGGATCGGTCACAGCACCCGAACGTGCGCAGGATACGGTGGATATGTGCAAGATCCTGTTTGGCGCAGATTTCGTTGACCAGAATTGTGTTGTTATCAATCTAATCAATGCGAATTCGCCTATGGTTTGGGATGATACGATGCTGGGCGCTTTGAAAGTTTATGCTCGTAACAATCAGGCAACAGTTATCTCACCCTTCATTCTGGCGGGGGCGATGAGCCCGGTAACTGTTTTGGGCACGCTGACGCAGCTATATGCAGAAGCTCTTGCCGGCATGGCATTAACCCAGGTCGTTCGCCCTGGTGCCCCCACGATTTTTGGGACCTTTGCCTCATCGATATCAATGCAGTCTGGTGCGCCGACCTTTGGGACGCCAGAGCCGTCGTTGGTTCTGTATGGTGCGGCGCAATTGGCACGTCGTCTCGGTGTGCCGTTCCGTTCCGGTGGCGGTTTCACGGCGTCCAAGATCGCGGATGCTCAAGCAGCATATGAATCGGCAAATACCTTGCAAACAGCAGCCTTGGGCGGTGTGAATTTCATGCTGCACACGGCCGGCTGGCTGGAAGGCGGCCTGTCCATGGGGTACGAGAAATTTGTTATGGATGCGGATCAGGCAGCAATGCTGGTTCGTTTGCTGGAAGGCGTGGATATGTCCGAAAATGGCCAGGCCATGGATGCCATTCGCGAGGTTGGACCCGGTATGCACTATCTTGGCTGTAATCATACACAGCGAAATTTTGAAACGGCCTTCTATCGCTCTCCATTGGCAGATAACAATTCCTATGAACAATGGGAGGCGGAAGGCAGCCTGGACATGAACCAACGCGCCAATGCGCGCTGGAAGAAGTTGTTGAATGAATATGTTGCTCCGGAAATGGATCCCGCCGTGGATGAGGCACTGTTGGATTTCATTAAACAACGTAAAGACTCTATGCCGGATGCCAGCTACTAAATAGCTCTGAAGAAGATATTTGGTGGATTTTGAACGCCGGTCTGATAGCGCTGTCTGTAACAGTCAGCAGCCTATTAGACCGGCGCTTTTGTTTTCGCCAAGAGGATTGCTGCATATTCCATTACACTATTTAGGAAATGTCCAAAAATTAACCATGTTTTCAAGGCGTAAGGCGAAAAATAGATGGAATTTTGGCTGAAATTTAATAGTCGCCGAGCACTACTTGCGTTATGATTTGAATTAATGAAGTTGGGTGACCTCTTGATTTCGAATTGGGGCAGGTCTTGGTCACAAAGAACGATCAATTAATGCAAGTGCGTGAAACGCTGTCGCGGGAGCTGGGTGATGACCTCGCGGATAGCCTTGTTCGGGCAGGTCGTCTGCGGGGGAACTTCAGCCTGGACATGCAGTTGGCAATCAGTGATGGCCTTGAGTCGCTGAGTTCTGAGAAGCGCCGAAAGGTTCTTGCGCTATTGGATACCTTGCTGCCGGAGCGTTAACTATCTCTTGCTCGTTAAAGCGCCTCTGCAAAGAATTGTAACAATCCGACATTCTGTGAAATACGTTGTGACTTGGCCCAAGGCTTGGTCTATGGCAGGTATTCTGCTCACACTATGTAGATTCGTTTCCAGACCAACAGCAACTTTGGTTCGCCCTATGTCCGATCAGCCCATCGCCGCCGTGATCCTTGCCGCCGGGAAGGGGACGCGTATGAAATCCGCGCGTCCGAAGGTGCTGCACGAAATTGCAGGAAAACCTTTGATCGGGCATTTGTTGGCCGCGATAGAACAGTTGGGTGCAGCGCAATGCGCAATCGTTGTCGGGCCAAATATGGACAGCATCACCCAGGCGGTTTCACCGGTCCCAACGGTACTTCAGAAAGACCAATTAGGCACCGCTGATGCCTTAAAGGCAGCGCGGTCTGTTTTGTCAGATTTTACCAAGGGCACGGTTCTGGTGGTTTTTGGTGATACGCCCTTTATTGCACCCAATACATTGGCGGCAATGGTGGCAGAGCGAGAGGCGGGGGCGACGGTGGTCGTGTTGGGCTTTGAACCGGATGACCCAGCCGCATATGGCCGATTGGTGACGGATCAGACTGGGGCCTTGCAGGCAATTGTGGAGTTCAGTGATGCGGATGATCAGGTTCGTAAGGTGGGCCTGTGCAATTCTGGCGTTATGGCAATTGATGCATCGTGTTTGTTCGATCTGGTCGATCAAATCACCAATGACAATGCCAAGGGTGAATACTATCTGACCGACATTGTGACCACAGCGCGCCGTCAGGATTTGTCCTGTCGCGTAATACTGGCGCAGGAAGCGGAGCTTCTTGGCATAAATTTGCGCAGTGAATTGGCGGCGGCGGAAGCCGCATGGCAGAACCGTGCCCGTCAGGCAGCAATGGAGTCCGGTGTGACCCTGCAAGACCCGCAGACGGTTTATTTTTCCTGGGATACGGTTCTAGGGCAGGACATAACGATTGGCCAGAATGTTGTATTCGGCCCCAAGGTCGCAGTTCAGGATGACGTGACGATCAAGGCCTTCAGCCATATGGAAGGCTGTGTCATCCGACGCGGCGCGGTGATCGGCCCCTATGCCCGTTTGCGACCCGGTGCGGATATTGGGGAGGACGCCCGGATTGGCAATTTCGTTGAGGTTAAAAACGCGACCTTTGGGGCGGGCGCAAAGGCGAACCACCTCAGTTATGTTGGCGATGCAACGGTGGGGGATCGCGCTAATATTGGGGCTGGGACCATCACCTGCACTTACGATGGTTATCTAAAGCATCAAACCGTGATCGGAGTGGAGGCGTTTATCGGCTCTAACAGCGCGCTTGTCGCACCGGTCACAATTGGGGAGCGCGCGACGGTTGGCGCAGGCTCCACGATCACCCGGAATGTCCCTGCAGACGCCTTATCGCTTGCCCGAGGGGATCAGCGGGACTTGCCCGGTATGGCGGCCAAATTGCGCAGTCGCCTGAAGGCACGCAAGGAAGCCATGAAGAAATCTTAATCACCTGTATTTCGTGAAAGATGAAATTGTATGTGTGGAATCATTGGAATTCTTGGCAAGTCACAGGTCGCCCCTATCCTGGTAGATGGCCTGAAGCGGCTGGAATATCGCGGCTATGACTCGGCTGGCATTGCGACCCTGGTTGGTGACGCAATCGACCGTCGCCGGGCGCCTGGCAAGCTGGCGAATCTGGCGAAAGTGCTGGAGGATAATCCCCTGTCAGGCACAACCGGGATAGGACATACGCGCTGGGCCACCCATGGCGTGCCATCGGAAGGCAATGCCCACCCTCATGCCACGGATCATGTTGCCATTGTCCACAACGGGATCATCGAGAATTATCAGGAATTGCGCGACGGTCTGGCAGGCAAGGGCGTTGTTTATACCAGCGAGACCGATACTGAAGTTGTCGCTCATCTGGTGTCTGACTTCTTAAGTCAGGGCCTCAGCCCGAAAGACGCTGTTGCGAAGACCGTTCCGATGCTGGAAGGGGCCTTTGGTCTGGTTATGATTTTTGCGGGTCATCCTGATGTGATGATCGGCGCTCGGCGTGGCAGCCCATTGGCCATTGGTTATGGCGATGGGGAAATGTTCTTTGGCTCTGACGCCTTGGCGCTGGCGCCGATGACACGGCGGATCAGCTATCTGGAAGAGGGCGATTGGGCGGTTGTCACGCCCCAAGGTGCTGAAATCTTCACGACAGATGGTACGCCGGTGACCCGTAAGATTGTCGAAACTGCCGTGTCCGGCGCGATGATCGGCAAGGGCAACTACCAGCACTTCATGCAGAAGGAAATTCATGAGCAGCCCGCCGTGATCGGCGATACGCTGCATTCCATGCTGAACCCGGCGACCCAGACCATTACCCTGCCGGACCTGCCTTTCGACTTGGCTGAGATTTCAAAGATTACCATTGGGGCTTGTGGCACGGCTTCCTATGCTGGATGTGTTGCGAAATACTGGATAGAAGAATTGGCGCGTCTGCCGGTTGAAGTCGATGTCGGGTCCGAATTGCGCTATCGCGAGACCCCATTGCCGAAGGATGGCCTGGCGCTGTTCATCAGCCAATCGGGTGAGACAATGGATACGCTGGAAGCCCTGCGCTATGCGCGGCGAGAGGGTCAGCATATCCTGTCCATCATCAACGTGCCCGAATCGACAATTGCGCGCAGTTCTGATGCGGTTCTGCAGACATTGGCAGGACCTGAAATCGGGGTCGCCTCCACCAAGGCCTTCACGACCCAGTTAACGGTTCTATCCTGTTTGGCGATTGCCATTGCAAAGGCACGGGGAACCTTGTCGCGGGAGCGGGAGGCTGTTCTGGCAGCCGCCCTGGCCGAAGTTCCTGGGCGTGCGGCTGAAGTCCTGGTGCATGATGACTATATCCGCGAGATCGCGCAGACCGTCGCCAAGGCGCGGGATGTTTTCTTTATGGGGCGCGGGTCCTCTTTCCCTATCGCACTGGAAGGGGCCTTAAAGCTGAAAGAAATCTCCTACATCCACGCCGAAGGCTACCCGGCTGGCGAGATGAAACATGGCCCCATCGCCCTGATCGAAGAGAACGTGCCGATCATCATGATTGCGCCCTCTGGACCGCTGTTTGAGAAGACCGCGTCCAATGTGCAGGAAATGGTCAGCCGGGGCGGGCGGGTTATATTCCTGTCGGATGCAGACGGCATTGCCAAGATGACCCGCATGGCGAAACCCTTTGCCAGCATCGAACTGCCCAAGGTCGACCCCTATGTCGCGCCAATCCTCTATACCATCCCGGTACAATTGCTGGCCTATCACACCGCTGTCATCAAGGGCACGGATGTCGATCAGCCCCGTAATCTGGCTAAGGCGGTGACGGTCGAATAACCAAGGACAGTCTGACAGTTTCCAGTTTGGACCATACCGTCCCTGTCAGGCTGCGTCCTGCCGTTCCCACACTGGAAAGGGATCCGGCAGGCCCTCATAGGCCTTGGGGTCAAATGTATCTGTGTCATCAACCAGACAGGCATCCAGGGCGGTGCGGATTGCCTCTTCATTCATGCTGCTGCCAATGAAGACCAGTTCCTGCCGTCGGTCACCCCAGATAGGGTCCCAGTTGCTGTCTAGGACCTGCTGCCATTCCGGATGATCTGGCCAATTGGATTTTGGCACGGCGGTCCACCAGATTCCCATCGGGAAAGAGCGGGCAATTGCACCGGCCAGAGAGAATTCACCAACCCAGTCTGGGCGCGTCGCCAGCCAGAAATGCCCTTTGGCACGGATCAGGCCGGGCCACGTTGCCTTTGTAAAATCATTGAATTTGGCTGGATGGAAGGGACGGCGAGCGCGATAGACGAAGCTGCTGATCCCATATTCCTCCGTTTCCGGCACATGATCATCATAACCATAAAGTTCTTTGACCCAAAGGGGGTGGGATTGCGCTTTTTCTTCGCTGAACAGACCGGTGTTCAGGATATCCCCTAACGCGACCTTGCTGAAATCGGTTTCGATAACCCGTGCATCAGCATTCAGGGATTTCACAATTGTCAGCACAAGGTCGCGTTGTTCCGGCGTGACTTCTGATTTTTTATTGATGACGATGACATCGGCAAATTCGATTTGGTCCACCAGCAGATCGACCAGTGTTCGATCATCTCCGTCACCGGCAATTTCACCTCTGTCGCTGAGAAAATCCTGGGACGAATAGTCTTTCAGCAGGTTTACGGCATCAACGACCGTTACCATGGTATCCAATCGTGCAATGTCGGACAGGCTCAACCCATTCTCATCACGAAACGAAAATGTGCTGGCCACGGGCAGCGGTTCGGCAATCCCCGTCCCCTCAATCAACAGATAATCAAAGCGTCCTTCCTGGCTCAATCGTCGAACTTCGGCCAGAAGGTCATCGCGCAGGGTGCAGCAGATGCAGCCATTGGTCATTTCCACCAGTTTTTCATCGGTGCGTGACAGGTTTGCCCCGCCTTCCCGGATCAGGCTGGCGTCGATGTTTACCTCGCTCATATCATTCACGATGACGGCAACCCGCTGTCCCTGGCGATTGTTCAGGACATGATTCAGGAGCGTTGTTTTCCCCGCGCCTAGAAAGCCAGACAAGACTGTTACGGGCAGGCGTGTGTCAGTTTGTTCAGACATGAGGATTCCTTGAATTGATATGTTATATAGTTACATAATAAATCAATACCGGTTTCAATTGTCAATGCTGGATGCGACGATGCTTGGAAACTGGGATATCTTGCCGCTCCTGCATAGCGGGGAGGAGCGAACAAACAGATAAACACTGGAAACCGGGGGGGTGGTGTGCCATGTAACGGCCCTGTTTCACCGTTGATCCGGATTTTTCTTTATGACCGCGAATGAACCTTTGGTGCTGGCCCTGCCAAAAGGGCGGATACTGGACGAATTGCGCCCGGTGTTGGACGGCGTTGGCATCGTGCCGGAACCGGCCTTTGATGATCCGTCTTCCCGGTTGCTGAAATTCGATACCAACGTGCCCAACCTGTCGATTATCCGGGTGCGCAGTTTCGATGTGGCGACCTTTGTCGCCTTTGGCGCGGCTCATCTGGGCATTGCTGGCAATGATGTTTTAATGGAATTCGACTATCCGGAAATCTATGCGCCGGTCGATCTGAATATCGGCTATTGTCGCATTGCCGTCGCAGAACCCGCAGAGCTGGTCGCGGGCGATGATCCCAGCCGCTGGAGCCATATTCGCGTGGCGACGAAATATCCCAATATCACCCGCAAGCATTTCGCGCGCCGGGGCGTGCAGGCGGAATGTATTAAGTTGAATGGGGCTATGGAACTGGCGCCGGGCATGGGCCTGTGCCGTCGTATCGTTGATTTGGTCTCCTCCGGTCGTACCTTAAAGGAAAATGGTTTGGTTGAGGTTGAGACTGTAGCAGAGGTAACCTCGCGCCTAATCGTCAACCGGGCGGCGCTGAAGACCCGCTCGGAAGAAGTCGGCGGTTGGGTCAGTCGCTTTCAGGAGGTCGCCCAACGTGCTGCATGATTATCCCGTATCCCGCCGGTTGCTTGCTGATGCGCCGGGATTTGATGCTGCCTTTGATGACCTGCTGCACAGCAAGCGGGAAATGGATGAGGATGTCGACCGCACCGTAGCCGCGATTCTGGAGGATGTGCGAAGCCGCGGTGACACAGCAGTCGTGGATTACACCAATCGCTTTGATCGTGTTGATATCACGGTCAGTGATTTGCGGATTCCGCAATCCGTTTTGGATGCGGCGGCAGATGCCTGTGATCCAGAATTGATCAACGCGCTGGAATTGGCTGCAAGCCGTATTCAGTCTTTCCCTGAAAAGACGCTGCCCGCCGGATTGGATTATACCGACGAGATTGGCGTACGCCTGGGTGCGCGCTGGACGCCTGTCGCGGCGGCGGGCCTGTATGTCCCAGGTGGCACAGCGGCCTATCCCAGCTCTGTCTTGATGAACGCATTGCCGGCCAAGGTTGCCGGAGTGAAGCGGTTGGTGATGGTTGTCCCGACCCCCGATAATGTGACCAACCCGCTGGTTCTGGCGGCGGCTAAACTGGCTGGCGTTGATGAGGTCTATCGTATCGGCGGTGCCCAGGCTGTGGGCGCACTGGCCTATGGGACAGAGACGATAAAACCTGTCTCTACCATTGTCGGTCCTGGCAATGCCTATGTTGCGGCAGCTAAGCGGCGTGTCTTTGGCACGGTGGGGATCGATATGATCGCGGGGCCGTCAGAAATCCTTGTGGTTGCTGATGCGCAGAATGATCCCGATTGGATCGCCGTAGATCTGTTGAGCCAGGCCGAACACGATACGTCCGCGCAATCCATCCTGATCACCGACAGTTCGGATTTTGCAGATGCAGTAGAAGCTGCCGTAGCGCGGCGTCTGGAGACATTACCTCGGAAAGCCATTGCAGGAGAAAGCTGGACTCAGCATGGTGCGATTATCGTTGTGCCAAGCCTGGATGCTGCCGTGCCGCTGATTGATGCCATTGCACCTGAGCATTTGGAATTAGCGGTCGCAGAGCCAGAAGCGTTGAGTGACAAGGTTAGCAATGCGGGCGCAATTTTCCTGGGCCGCTATACGCCAGAAGCCATCGGTGATTACATTGCAGGCCCCAATCACGTTTTGCCAACAGCCCGCAGCGCCCGGTTTTCCAGTGGATTGGGCGTGGTCGATTTCATGAAGCGCACATCCATTGTGAAATGCGATGCCGACAGCTTGTCCCAGATCGGCCCAGCAGCGGTGCGTCTGGCGGAGGCGGAAGGGTTGGGCGCTCATGGTCTTTCAGTAGCCCTGCGATTGAATATGCCGTCTCGCTAAGCGGTGGCGACTGCTTTAAACTCCCACCCGACAGCCTATTCAAAGGGAGTATCAACGATGAGCGACACCGATTTCAACGACGTGACGGATAAGATTGTTGCCCTGACGCTGGATGAAAAAAGCGTCGTGCGCCGTGCTGTTGAGGTGGAACATGAACGCAAGGTCGCGATGTATGACCTGCTGGACATGAACCGGTTCCGGCCCATTGGCGATTATGTTGGTCCCTATAAGGTCGGCCTGGCGATAGAGGATGGCAAACGGGTGCTGTTCCAGATTGATGATGAGGGGGATGCGCATTTGACCACGGTGTCGCTGCCATTGTCGCCGTTTCGCAGTATTGTTAGGGACTATTTCCAGATTTGCGAAAGCTATTATGACGCAATCAAGAAACATTCCCCCAGCCAGATTGAAACCATCGATATGGCGCGGCGCGGGCTGCATAATGAAGGTGCGGAAGTTTTGGTCGATGCCCTGAAAGATAAAATTGAGATTGATAAAGCGACCTCCCGGCGGCTGTTTACGCTGGTCTGTGTCCTGCATATTCGCGGTTAACGGATAGAAGGGGCGAGGCGGAACAGAGATCAGGGAAGGGGCGCGCATGATATTTTCAGCCGACGACCTGCCTGATGCGGTGATGTTCTGCTGCACGATGAATTCTATTCGTTCCCCCATGGCCGAAGGATTGCTGAAGAAAATGCATGGCACAAAAATTTATGTCGACAGCGTCGGCGCCCGCAGTGGGGAACTGGACCCAATGATGGTGGAGGTCATGGCCGAAATCGGCGTTGATATGTCCAAGCACACCGCCAAAACCTTTGATCAGTTGGAAGATACCTTCTTTGATGCGATTATCGCACTGTCACCGGAAGCGCAGCACCATGCGGTTGAATTGACCCGCACCATGGCCTGTGATGTCGTTTTCTGGAACACATTTGACCCCTCGATCATTGAGGGAAATCGCGAGCAGAGGCTTGACGCCTATCGTCAAGTGCGCGACCAGATCCACCAACGCCTCCTAAAAACTTTCCCGGTATCCTGATTTGAACGCTAAACCAAAGTTGATCCTGGCTTCTGCCAGCCCCCGCCGTCTTGATTTACTGTCCCAGATTGGGATTGTGCCTGATGCTGTACATCCGGCGGATATCAACGAATCTGCCCAGCGGGGAGAATTGCCCCGGCCCCACGCCGCCCGCCTGGCATTGGAGAAAGCGCAAGCGGTCGCTGCCGGTCTGGATGGCAAGGCTGCCATTCTTGCCGCCGATACGGTGGTGGCACTGGGGCGTCGGATTTTGCCAAAAGCAGAGGATGAAAAGACCGCCCGCGATTGCTTGCAGCTTTTGTCAGGGCGTCGTCATACGGTCTATGGTGGCATCGCGCTGATTGCGCCGGATGGCACGGTCAAGACGCGGATGGTTGAGACCGCCGTCGTCTTTAAACGGCTGCACAAAACAGAAATTGCTGCCTATCTCGCCTCTGGCGATTGGCAGGGCAAGGCAGGTGGCTATGCCATCCAGGGGCGCGCCGCAGCTTTCATACGCCGGATTAATGGATCTTATTCCAATGTGGTCGGCCTCAGCCTGTTTGAGACCGCAGCGCTCTTAAC
>JARGPE010000054.1:16054-21052 GCA_029212835.1 Alphaproteobacteria bacterium
GATTTACATTGAAGGAAGCCCCGCAGAGCGCCGGGCTGGGCATTTGGATGCTAATGGCTTGGCCCTGGGGTTGGATATTGAGCGGGTGACCCGTCCCCGCCTGATCGGCGCGATCTTCCTGGCACGGGTTAAGGCGGTGGACAAGCGTCTGGGGGCGGCATTCCTGGATCTGGGCGCGGCCGGGATTGGCCTGTTGTCCAAGGCAAAGGATATCACAGAAGGTGAGGCCGTCCTGGTTCAGATCACCCGGGATGCCCATGACGATAAAGGACCGGCAGCATTGCGCCAGATTGTCCTGTGGGGTCGCTATCTGGGCTTACAGCCAGGCCGGGGCGGTGGCCTGCAATGCGCCAGGGCGCTGGGGCAGGGGAAGCGCCGGGCTGAGGCCCTGGCAGCCGCTGAGAGCGGGATAGCCGATCCCACGGACCTGATCCTGCGTGGACCTGCCTGGACTGTCGGTGCCGCCGAGTTAAAGGCAGAAGCGGATCGATTGCGCGCAACCTGGGCAGACATTCAGGCCAGGGCAAAGACGGAGAAAGCGCCGGCCTTGTTGATGCCCACAACCCCCTTTATTGAGACCATGCTGCGTGATGCGGGGCCTGAGGCACGGGTTGCCCTGGATGATCGGTTGGACTTCGCAACGGCGGAAAAGCTGTGTGGGGAATACTTCCCGGACTTGGTTGGTGGCTTAGCCTTCCACAATGATCCTGCGCCGATCTTTGATGCATCGGGCTTTAGCGATATTCTGGAACAGGCATTAGGGGCTGAGGTCACCTTGACTGGTGGTGGTCGCCTGACCATCGAACAGACCAAGGCCTTGACCTCAATTGATGTCGATATGGGCGCGGGGGAGGCCGGGGCCTCTACCAAGGATGAGGCGATACACCGCCTGAATCGTCGTGCCTCAGAAGAGATTGCGCGCCAGATCATTCTGCGCCGTCTCAGTGGCCTGATCGTGATTGATTTCGCCGGACTGACTGGACGCGGCAAAATGAAGACATTCCTGGATATCCTGCGCAGTCGGTTGAAAAATGCAGATACGCACAGTGATGTTCTGGGAATTTCACCGGCGGGTCTGGTGGAAATTACCCGCCAGCGCATGGGGCCCAGTCTGGCAGATTTATGCCTGGCTCCCGTTGCCTTTCCACCTGCCGCACCTGATGCACTGGCTGCAGAGGTCCTGCGTCGTGCCTTGCGCCTGCAAGGGGCAGGCAAGCCCGTTGTCTCCTTACCAGACTCTGCTGCGGCCGTGCTGAATGGTAGTATGAAGGCAGCGCGGGAAGCCTGCGAGAAGCGCCTGGGACAGCCCTTGATCCTGAAACCCGGTGCAGCCAAATTGGATGTTAGATTGGAGCGTGACCCCGCATGATGGACCCCGACAGACCCCGCATCGACAAGCATAACAAACAGAAATGCCCGATCTGTGGCAAACCCTCTGCTGCCGATACCAAGCCCTTCTGTTCTGGGCGTTGCCAGGATGTGGACCTGCACCGTTGGCTGGGCGGTGTCTATCGTATAGAAACAGATGAAGGCCCCAATGATACTATCGCAAATGGGGACCCGGATCGCGATGGGCAGGACTCTTATTAAGGCCTCCCCTGGCTTTGTACGAATTTAGGTCACCTAAGACCAAACAGGGCTTGTCAGACCGGTGCAATTCTCATAGAACCCTCTGCATTCTGGTGGAAACAAGACCGACCCACCATGCGCGTGCCCGGGTAGCTCAGTCGGTAGAGCAAGCGATTGAAAATCGCTGTGTCGGCAGTTCGATTCTGTCCCCGGGCACCATTTTTCTCCGAAAATGGTGCCCTCTTATTGTATGATAGGTTCGACTGAAGGTCGAACCGGCGCACCATTTTCTTCACTGTATCACCGTCAAACCCCGTCCCGTGCAGGTGGGAGTCCAGGGCCACAGGCAGGCATCGCGCCTCCTCTCGATGAGAATGGAGCGGCTTTGCTTTATGTGAACAAGCATCTCTGCGTCTTCTCGGCGTCCTTTGCGGTAAACCTTCAAATGCAGCAAGGCTCACACCCTCGTCACTCCCGTGCAGGCGGAAGTCCAGAGCGGCCAGAGAATAAGAATATTATGCCGCGAGAAATTAAACATTTCAATGGTTTACATAATAATTTGTATTTTGTTCTTTTTAATATTTGACAATTTATAGTTTATCCTAGATTAATAAGCAACTTCTGTAACGTATGGCGTAACAGATGCCGTTTTGAAGAGAAGGGCAGGGGGTTCTTCTCACAATGCACAAAGGAACAAAAGGGGGGTAAAATGTTTAATTTTAAACTGAATAATGTTTTAAGCTCCAACGCTGTCGCCAATGGCGACGATGTTCTGAACATGAAACAGGCCCTGAACCGACTGGGGAATTATGACCCACCCGCCTATGGCATGACGCCCTATCCCGACACGCCGATGTTTGATGGCATGAAGGCTTTCCAGAAAAAGAATGGCCTGACCGTAGACGGCTTTGCGCGGCCCGGCGGTCCGACGGAAACCACAATCAATTCGCATCTTGCCAAGGGGGCGCGTAAGTCAGAATTCGGAATTGGGGGTGGCCGAGTAGAAGACCTGTTCAAGAGAAAGCGCTCTGACCTGCATCCAGGGGACGCTGACCCGGCTATCGCTTATGTTTGGGAGTCTCCTAAAGCGGTTCCGGCAATTGCCCGTGCAGGGGATTCTGGGAAAGTGGTTCCAGCAATTGCTTATGCTTGGGACTTTGACAAGCATACTTTCAAATCAAGGGCCTTGGGAAAGCCGTCCCCCGCCATAGTCGAAGACCTCATGAATCCCCTGCGGCTGAGCGGCGGCGTGGGGCAGGGCCAGGCCAATCGGGGTAAGGATGTTGTCGGCTTGAAGAATGCCTTGGCCTGGACCGGTCACTATCCAATTGAAAAGGCCCATTTGGGCGACCCAACCCCGGATGAGGATTTCCATTGGGGTCTGAGAGGCTTTCACCGGGACTTCGGCCTGAAGACCGATGGTTTCTCCCGTCCGGGCGGAGAGACCGAGGCGCGACTGAACGACCTGATCTCCCCCCTGATCAAGAGGGCTTCGGCGATGACTAGCGAACCTCGCTCCGGCTCGCCGACAACTGGTGCCAATCTGCGGATGCAGACTGGAATGAGTACCGATGCCGGAACGGAGGATGCAACGTCCGGCTCGGTGCAAGTGGCGGACGCTTCGGATTATCGACCATCAGGGTGGCAAAATCCAACGGCATGGGCGCTTGAACAGGCGGGAAAGCAGGCTCAGGGCGCGGCCAATGAAGTCGGGGATCGGGTGAGAGGCGGCACCCTGGATGCGGCCGAAGGCGCACTGCGCATCGGTGCAGACGCGGGCCGTGCCGCGGGCCTGGACAACGCCGCCGACAACCTCGATCACTTTCTCGACGGCACCGGAAAAGATCGCACCTACTCCCGAGACAAAGCCCGCGAGCGTTCGTTCATCCGAGAGGCGGAGGAGAAGAATCAGGAACGCTTCGTGGATAGCTTGCTGGTGGATAAAAAGAGAGGAACAGCTACGAACGTGAAAGCTCAATTCAACTATCGCAGCGATCTGCTCGGGATGAAAGATGGCGATACCATCCGCCTGACGCCCGACGGCTTTGCGAACCACCAAGGTTCCATGGAAAATTGGGACACGATCCGTGGGACAGCGGGGCATGCGGTTCGAGGCGAGATTGATGAAGCACTCGCCTTCGGTACGAGCGAGTTTAAGTCTACGGACGATAACGGATTCATGGCGACGAGGAACGGAGACACAATAACGGTAACCGGCACCGTAACGCATAACTGGGGTGACCGGTACGACTTCCACGGAGAGGAATCTCCTTACCCTGCAATGAACGCGCTTCGAGACGACGGGCGTGCCGCAGAGTACCAAAGTGTGGCATCGTGGCAGCAGGAGATGACAGCAACTTTGAAAATTAAGAATGGAGAATTGCGAATAGACTCTGTCAATTGGCGCGATATCGATTAGAGTATGCACCCATGAGGCGACTTCTCAGAATTTTGAAACGAATTGCCTTGGGTATTGGGATCGTTGCTGTACTCGTCCTTATGGCCAAGCCCGCAATATATACCTACGAGTGGATAGCCTGGAATGTCCTGACCAAGGACTTTCAGGCGGTCTGCACGTCTCCTCGTGAACTCACTGGGTATGATGTAAATGAGTTTCACGTCATCGAAGGCCCATATACGGCGGAGTTTTGGGGGTATCTGCGGGAGGCCTACACAGAGCTTGGTGAGGACCTGAAGCCCGAATGGGCGCTTTGGCAGAACGATGGGACTCTGCGGGTTCCGGTCGGCTTCGATTTGGAACCCGAGGAGAAGGATAGAATGACCTATCTTCACGATGATCGCAGACCAAGAGAACGGTCACACGTCTTGGCGTCTTATGCGACGAACCAGATTTATAAAGACCGTATTAGGGGGCGCGTTGATCTGAGCCAGTATGAGCATTTGAAATATTCCTTTTTCCCAGAAACCTCTCCCGAGGTGATCCATCCAAATACCTGTGGGTTTATGGAGGAGGTTATCACGGTTGGCGGCAAGCTTTCATCAGATGACGCCGCGACTACGCAACGATGAAGCGACTTCTCAGACTTTTGAAACGTATTGCCTTGGGCATTGGGATCGTTGCTGTACTCGTCCTTTTGGCCAAGCCCGCAATACATGCTTGGGAGTGGATAGCCTGGAATGTCCTGACCAAGGACTTTCAGGCGGTCTGCACCTATCCTTTTGAACTAACGAATCAATACCTTGATGACTACCGCGTCATCGAAGGCCCATATACGGCGGAGTTTTGGAGGTATCTGCGGGAGGCCTACACAGAGCTTGGTGAGGACCTGGAACCGGAATGGGCGCTTTGGCAGGAAGATGGGACCCTGCGGGTGCCGGTCGGCTTTGATTTGGAACCCGAGGAGAAGGATGCGATGACCTATCTTCACGATGATCGCAGACCAAGAGAACGGTCACACGTCTTGGCGT
>JARGPE010000055.1 GCA_029212835.1 Alphaproteobacteria bacterium
CCGGAGATCCGAGGCTTGATGGGACACCCCTGGAATATCTGCTCAACGGACGCGTCCAAGCGACGACAGCAGCGGCGTGGATGTATAGAGTTCAAGCCGCTATTTGATGGAAACATACCCAAATGAGACTAGTTATTATCAGGCTGCTTGATCGACCGACGTAGCATATTGTTCGAGGTGGATCGTCCGGTCTGCCCAATGATTTGCGATTAGAACGTTGTGCGTGACGAGGAGGATGGCTGTCTCTGTCTCAGCGGCCACTTCTGTGATCATCTCCATAACGGCACGCTGTGTAACCGGGTCCAGACGCGAGGTCGGTTCATCGGCAAGGATAGCGGCGGGGCGAAGGGCCAGGACGCGCGCCAGGGCAAGCCGTTGCAACTCACCACCGGAGACCTCGGCCGGTCGTCGCTGCAGCATGTCCAGGGTCAATCCCAGCCGCTCGATCAGGTTGGCAATCCGGCCCGCCGGAATGGCGTGTCGCCGTTCCAGGTCCTCAAACCCCAAATGAAGGGGGACATGCGGCGGAAAGGCCGCGGGCGGATCTTGATAGAGCTTCTGTATCGCAAATCGGGACTGAGCCCGGCCAAGGCGGCTCACCCGACCTTGCGACGGCGGGATCAGTCCGGCCAGCGTGTCAACAAGCGTCGTCTTGCCAAGCCCGCTTGGTCCGCTGACTGCGACCCGGGCGCCAGCCTGCATCGAGAAAGTGAGGCCCTGCACCAAGGTGCGGCCCGCCCTGGCGATGCTGAGATTCTCCGCCGACAGAACGGACTCAGCGCGGACGGAATCGACGGCGGTCGGAAAGTCCGGCCAATTCGACGGATCGGCCGAGACTAGTTCCCGTCCATAGGCGCTTTGCGGCGCCCCCAGGACGCGGTCGACGGGACCAGATTCAACGATCTCACCGGCTCGCAGGATGATAGCATCGCCGCCAAGCGCCATCGCGACCGAGACGTCATGCGTGATCGTCACAAGGATACCACCCGCATCCACGAATCCTTTCAACAGGCCCACAACATCCTGGCAGAGCGCCGGGTCAAGCCCCTTGGTCGGCTCATCGGCAAGAAGCACACCCGCACCAGCGGCGCTGGCGGCCGAGAAGGCGACCCGTTGAGCCATGCCCCCCGAAAGCGTGCCGGGCCGCCCCGCCATCGCTGGCGCGCGGAGCCCCAATGCGGAGAGCGACTCCCTGGCGCGCGACAGGGCGTCGGTCCAGCTTCTGCCGCTTAGTTCGACATGGGTTTCCGCGACCTGAACTGCGTTGCGCATCAAGGGGTCGAGCGCCCGCCAGGGTTCCTGAGGCAACATGGAGATCTTGCGTCCCCACAGCGCCTCACGGTCCCGGCGGGGCAGAATATCGATCCGCTTCTCGTCCAGGTGGACTTCTCCAGAACTGATCAGCCCGGTCGGCAATGCTCCCATAATTGCCTGAGCAATCAGACTCTTTCCAGCGCCGGTCTCGCCCAAAATGGTCAACGGGCGTTCAGCAGTGGCCGTGAAGCTGATCCCTTCAACAAGGCGTTTCGACCCGACCCGAACCGCCAGATCATTGACAACGAGGCTCATCGTTTTTCCTCCACGCCGGCGGCGAAGCGCAGGCAGAGCACAGTGAATGCAAGGCTTGTAATCGGGGCGGCAATTGCCCAGGGCGCTTCGCGCCAACTGGGCATCAATTCGGCCATCATGACACCCCATTCCGGGGTCGGCGGGCGCAGGCCGACCGAGATGAATCCTAGCGTCGCCAGTGCGGTGACGACGGTTGCGGCTCCGAAAGCCGCTAGCGTCAGGAGCTGGTCAGCAAAATCCGGGATCAGATGACGCCGCAGCACATGCCATTTACCGAGACCAAGAAGTTCGGCCGCTTCCACGGCAGGAGATGCAACCACAATCCGGGTTCGCACCCGCGTGACACGAAAGAATTCGACCCAAAGCGTCAGGGAAAGCCCGATATAGAGCGTCCACCAGCTGTTCGGGTGGATTGCGGCAAGCAACAGGACCAGCAGAAGCCCAGGCAGAGCCAGTACGGAATCGGAAATCAACCCGAATATCCGGTCGACCCACCCGCCGCGCCACCCCGCGATAACGCCCAGTAAAACCCCGAATAACGCCGCGCTGGCGACCGCGAGTCCGGCCAGCCTGAGGGTGATCTGTGCGCCCCCCAACAGGCGCGCCGCAAGATCGCGCCCCAGATGATCCGTGCCGAGCAGATGCCCACCGCTTCCCGGCAGGGCAAGGATAGCCCTTAGATCCTGGCGTGCGGGGTCATAGCCGGTAATCTCTGGGCCCAGAACGGTCACGATTGTCAGACCGGCCAGGCCAACAATCCCCGCAATGCGCATCGCCTTCATGCCCGTCTCCTCGGATCCAGTGCCAGGCAGATCACCTCGACGGCGAAACTCAGAAGCACGAAGCCCAGCCCCAGCATCAGCGCAGTCCCCTGAAGCATCGGGACATCGCGTTCGAAGATCGCATGGGTCAGCGCATGGCCAATTCCGGGCCAGGCGAAAATGCTTTCGACGACGACGACGCCTTCCACCAGAAGGGCCGCCTGAACGCCCAGATAGGCGACCACCGGTACGGCAGCATTGCGCGCACCGTGCCGACGCAGCGCCGTCGCCATGGACAGTCCCTTATGCCGGGCAAACTGGAACGACTCACTGGCCACCGTCTCAGCGACTGCATTGCGTACCACGCGGCTGAGCACCGCCGCCAGCACGATGCCGAGCGTTAGCGACGGCAGCAGCAGATGGCTGCCATGGCCATGCCCGGCAGCCGGCAGAATGCCGAGTTGCACCGCGAAGAAGAGCATCAGGATGATGCCGAGCAGAAAGGCGGGCAGCGCCCGCAGCAGGACGGTCAATCCCCCCAGAATACGGTCGAAGGCGCCGCCGGGCCGAAGACCGGCAATCGTTCCTGTCGGCACCGCGATGATCAATGCGAAAAAAAGCGCGCCTACTGCCAGCATGACGCTGTGTCCCAGTTGATGAGACAAGGCGTGTGATACTGGATCGCCGTTTACTGCCGACCGGCCCAGATCCATCACAAGGATATGGCCGACCCAGTCCGCGACGCGCTGCCAAGCAGGACGGTCGAGACCCAGTTCAATTCGGACTTGTTCCGCCGCCGTTCCCGTCAGCATATCATAGCCATACCGGCCTGCTGCGATTCGATAAGCCGCGTCCCCTGGCAGTGCCTCCATCATCACAAAGCTGATGATGCCGATGACAAGCGCCACGAGCAAAGCCTGTACGAGACGCCCGAGCGCCATGCGCCCAAGCGTCGCGAAAGGCCCCGACTTCCAGACTGCGCCCTGTAAAAATCCCGGCCGGACCGTCATTCGGCCCACCGAAGTTTCGACAGCTCGTAATCGCGTTCCAGCGGATCTATAACCACGCCCTGAAGTGCATCCGGATAGGCCACGGTATGCATGTACCAGGCAATCGGGAAAACGGGCAGATCACGTTGAATGGCCTCGACCGCCAGATTGATCGCCGGGCCGCGGACGGCTGGATCACTGTCGGCCAAAGCCTTGGACAGTGCCGCTGCAACATCTGGCGCATCCCAGTTCATGGCGCCCCAATCCGCGCCACCGGCCCCAAAATCTTCCGCAGCGTTCACAATCGGATCGGGCGTTAGGCCATAGTTGCGGGCATACAGCGCAACATCAAGCGTGCCATCCTGATGTCCGGCCGGAATCTCAGAGAAATTGCCGACGGACACGTCCAACTCCACGCCGACCTGACGCCATTGATCTTGCAGCGCCGCCGCAATCAGGGGCAGTTCCGGCCGGTTGGGGAAAGTGCGAAGGGTCAGGGCAAAACGCGTTCCATCGCGAACAAGGATGCCGTCATCGCCCGACGCCCAACCAAGGGCAGCGAGCTTCTCACGCGCCGTATCGGGATCGTAGGATAACGGGGGCAGTGCCGGATCGTGCCAATCGGCGAGGACCGGCGGGAACAACTGACTGGCCGCCGCGTCTGGGAAACGCAAAATGCCTGCGGCAATGCCGTCGCGATCAATAGCGAGGCTGAGCGCCTGTCGGGCTTCCACCTCCTTTAAGGCGGGATGAGCGAGGTTGAGCTTTAGTACGATCGTACGGGGAATCGGCACGGCTTTGACCTCAACCTGCTCCAACAGGCTGAGCCGACTGTATCCGGCCGGATCCAATGTGAAGACAAGGTCGGCATCGCCACTCTCAGCCATCAGTGCGCGTGTCTCCGCACGGGAGGTGGAGATATAGCGGGCGGCCTCTACATGTGCAGCCTCTCCCCAGTAGCCGTCAAACCGCGTCAGGCTGAGGGAACTGGGCGGCTTGATCTTCGCCACTTTAAACGGACCGGTTCCGATCATCGAGATCACCTTACCGTCTTGATCGAAGGAGGCTGGGGCCAGAATGAGGGCCGTATAGTTCGCCAGGGTCGCGGGCAAGGCGGCGAATTTCTGGCTTAGTTGGATGACGACCGTATCGCCGTCTGCCGCGATCTCTGAGATCGGCAGGTTCTGAAGAATACCTGGTTGTGTCACCGCGCGGTTCAGGCTGGCGACGGCGACTTCCGCATTCAGCACAGTACCGTCGTGAAACTGGACACCGTCACGCAGTCGGAAGCGCCAGACCAGGCCATCGTCCCCCACCTGCCATTCGGTCGCAAGGCCAGGACGCAACGCGCCATCCGGCCCGGCATCTACCAGAGTTTCAGCGACCTCCATCCGCTGGAATGTATAGCCGTCCGAAGCCGGGTCCATGCCATTGACATGCCAAGGAGCGGCGACGACGACGTCGGTCCGGCCCTGTGCCAAAGAAGCGGGGGTTGAGCCAAGCAGGGCGACAGTAACGGCCCCCACGCCGATCATTGTTTGGGCAAACACACGCATTTTTTTCTCCATAAGATGGGGAGTGATGACAATTTTCTGATTGGCGGATGGAACGAGAGTCATATCTCGTTCGCTGGTTGATGGATAGGATCGATAACGAGGACCAGTCGGGTTTCGCCGGTACCTTGAATTGGTGGCGAGCGATGCACAATTCCGGGACGTGTTTTCCCACCCCACTGATTGCCGCGGAAGATCATTGGAGATCCTTTCGGTGCATACAATATTGTCTCCGGATCTCGCCCTTCCGGTCCCAATCCATACTGTGTCCCGCTTCCCCGATAAGTGCAGATCAATCGGGCGGCGATTGTGTCGGTGTGAAATCTGCAGCAGGCATTATTTTTAACGACGTCGAAACGCAGACGGATATAGGGTGCGCCCATCACCTGGGCGAACATCGTGGCGAGCGCAGCGGTATCGTCAATCAGTCGCTCTCGTTCAGCATGATCCGGCGTGCCGCTGGCATCACAAGCCGCAACAAGGATGTCGCGGACCTCCGCTGGTCGGAAGATTGCCCGCAGCGACGGGAGTGTCTGGGGCGCCAATTGGTCGATCCAGTTCTGAAACCCAGACAGCGGCCAACGTCGCCACAGCACTGCGTCAACATCCGGATCGTGGATCACCTTCATATCCTGGGGGTCGTCGACAATACGGACATTCTGGCATCCCTGTGCGCCATTTACGGAAACGTCTGGTGTCATGCGGCCTGTTCCTGCCTGCACCATTCCGGAAATGGATCGGGAAGCTGTCTCAATTGGGACCAATCGACTGGGACGGCTTCTTCAACAAGGCAGGCATCTAGACGGCGGACTTCGTTCAATAAGTCATCCCGCTGCGTGTAGCAGATGCTGCCGTTCGACATTTCCGTGTCAGCGTGGACGAGATCGGCATCGATATTGACCTCAGACATGTCATTGACAATGACCGCTACTCGGCGCCCTTCGCGATTGTTCAGAACGCGGTTCAGAAGCGTTGTCTTGCCGGCGCCGAGAAACCCAGAGAGGACGATCACGGGTAGGCGTTTGTCTATCTGATTCACCGAAATGCCTCCTTGGATCGCTGAAATTCGTGAGACCATCGAGAAACCTGGAAGTTCTGTCGGGACAGCCGGTTTCGATTTTGCACGGACGCGATGTTATATCATAACGTTTGTTTTGCAAGGGGGTTTGTCGTTTTGTTCAGGACAGGCATCGATACTATCCCAGTCCGTCTCCTGAAATCTAACCCTGTAAACAAGGTCCCACCGCCGAGTGTGCCATTTAGGCCTTGCCCTGAACGGAATTGAGGATGTACGAATTTGAACGTGGCCCTTGGTTCCCCTGACCGGCTTAAGTTCGGGGGGATTAAATGGGAACACCGGTAGCGTCGTACCCAACAGGGGGCGCGATCCGGGGCTGTCCCCGCAACTGTGAGCGGCGAGATGGCGGCCAAATGATGGTCACTGACCGGCCCTTCCGATTGGGAGGGCACGTTGGGAAGACCGGCCGCCCATCCTTGACCCGCGAGCCAGGAGACCTGCCAAAGGCCGCGTCACTTTGCTTCCGGTCGGGGGTTGCCGGGGGCGCGGGCTGAATCCCGTTCGTGGTGGCGCCGTGTCAGGTGCGTCTGTCGAACGGGGCCTGGTTGCTTAGCGGCCTGCTTCCGAACCGAATGACGCTTATCATGCCATGTGGCCCTTGGCTGCATGGCGATCAGGATCGGTTTGAAGGAGCAAACTCATGTCCGATATCGCCGCCGTAAGCCCCGCCCCCGTCGCAAGCCCTTGCGTGGGAATTTGTAAAATGGATTCAACATCTGACCTGTGCATCGGCTGCGCCCGGAGCACAGAGGAAATCGCCGAATGGCGCAGTGGCAGCGAGGACTGGCGCCAATCAGTTTGGGCGGTTATTCCCGGTCGGCTGGCAAAGCTGGGTGCCACGGTGCAACGGTTGCCGAAAGACGAGCGCGAAATCCTGGATTTCATCGAAATCAGCATTCGCGATGCCAAAGGCACCTGGGCCCTGGGCGTCTATGGCGGTGTCGGCGAGTTTAACCGCGATCCTAACGAAATCTGTAATCTGACCCGCACAGGCGATACGATCACCGCCATTACACAGCGCGCGGCATTGAAGCTGACGGTGGGGTCCGCCGCGCGGCTTCTTGCAGTACGGTCCGATGGTCCGGATCAGGCTCCGAAGGCCTACTGTCTTGCGGTTCACCGATCGAAATTGTCCCTGCCTGTGGCAACGTGCCTTACTGTGCTGGGTCCGGATTCCGATGCGATCCTGCCTGGGCAAACCGACGCGCCTCTGTTTGATGTTGGACTGGGGCGGGCTGCGGCACGATTCTGTATCCGGACTGCAGAAAGGGAAACACACGACGCGCTTCTGGCTGCTGTCGGGCTGCCGCTGGAGGGGATGCTGGCGCAGGCCGGGTCGAGCATTCTGAAACACAGCCCGACACGAGTGATCGAGACCTCGATGGGTCGTGTCGAGGTCGCAACCGCTATCCCTGGACCGGGCGGTGCATCACCAGCCGGTCCCCATACCCATCTGCTGCCGGATCATCTCGCCCAGGGATTGGAGACTGTTCCAGGCCTCGCCATTCCAGATACTTATGCGGTTGACGCCCTGTTCTATCCGCGCGGATAGCACAGCCCCGTAGTGCCAAGCGGGTGCGAACGTCTGGTGCGTTATTTTTCTTGTCCTGGAAACAGGCCGGTTGTATGAGTCTGGATGTGGCCCTTGGTTCCCCTGACCGACTTAGTTCGGGGGGATTAAAAGGGAACACCGGTAGTGCCCTACCCATCAGGGAGGTGTGATCCGGGGCTGTCCCCGCAACTGTGAGCGGCGAGACGGCGGCCAAATTTGGTCACTGATCGGCTTATATGATCGGGAAGACCGGCCGCCCGTTTTTGACCCGTGAGCCAGGAGACCTGCCAAAGGCCGCGTCACTCTTGCCACCGGTCGGGGACTGCCGGAGGCGCGGGCTTTAGTCCGTTCGCGGTGGCGCCTTGCTAGGTGCGTCCGTTGAACGGTTCGCGGCCCGCGGGGTGCAAGGATGGTTCTGGCCATCTGTTCTCCCTACAGCCGAAATCCGTTCAAGACGCGGAACGTCGTTCAGGACGGGCCGCGATCAGCATGCATTAATCAGGGCGTTTCGCATCGGGCTTGGGGGAGACCTTATGCGCGGCGTTCGTCTTTGCGTGCTCCTTCCTCAAGCTGGTTTCGATTCGTCGGGGTTGTGATGCCTCGCAGCTCTTCCGTTCGGCACAACCGACTGGAGGAAGTAGATGAGACTTTTTGACGAAACTGCACCCGCTGAACAGGTGTCAACGTGGATAGGGGCTTTAATTGTGACGGTTCTTATGGGAGCGGCCGAAATGACGACAGCCCATGCCCAAGAGGATGGAACCGTCGCAATGGTTCCAGAAGTTGTGGTATCCGCAAGCCGTATCGAATTACCAGCAGAGCATGTTGGAAGCTCTGTCACTGTGATCACGTCTGAGGAATTGGAACGACGCGGACAATCCTTTGTGTCAGATGTTTTACGAACAGTTCCTGGCCTTGCAGTTAACCGGACTGGTGCAGCCGGTGCAGTGACAGCGGTGCGTATCCGTGGGACGGAAAGTGACCACGTCTTGGTGGTTATCGATGGCATCGAGGTGAACGACCAAAGTGCGGGATCCAGCTATGATTTCGCCCGATTGATGACGGATGATATTGAGCGCATCGAAGTGGTTCGAGGTCCACAATCCGCTTTGTTTGGAAGCGATGCGATCGGCGGTGTGATCAACATCACGACAAAACGCGGCCGTGATGGCTTAACAGGATCTGCTCATTTGGAAGGCGGAAGTTTTGCCACTGGAGATACCGGTGCGGCCCTGCGATATGGAAATGAGCATTTCAATATTTCAGGTGCTGTTTCACATTATCAGACGGGCGGAATCTCAAACGCATCCGGGGACCGGGGGAATACGGAAGCGGACGGTTACAAGAATGACACGTTCTCTCTTAAAGGCGGTGTTCATCCAACAGATTGGCTAAGCCTGGATGCCGCAGTTCGTGCGACGAAGGCGTTTTTTGAGACCGATGGTTTCACAGGGGGAACGGGCGCATTCGATCAGGATTCCGATACTACAACAAATCAACGCTATGGCAGGTTAGGACTGACACTGGATCCCTTCCAAGGGGTCTGGACCCACCGATTTGATGCCGCTTATTCGAGCGACAAAGATGACAGTCGCACGAATAGAGCAACAAGCAGTTTCGCCGATGGGAGTAAGCGGAAATACGGATATCAGACGACCGTTTCATTCGATACGCCAAGTGTCGCGATGGCAGAACATGACATTACGTTGCTTGTGGAATCTGAAAAAGACACAATGAAAGCCAGTTTCTTGGGGCAAGGCAAACTGACTACGACCAATAATGCCGTCGCTGGGGAGTATAATCTAGGCCTGTTTGAAAGCCTCTATCTATCTGGCAGCTTACGGTATGATGACAACGACCGCTTCGACAGTGCGCAAACGCATCGCGTATCGGCGGCCTATCTGGTGGATGACTGGGGTACCCGGTTTCACGCCAGTCATGGCAGTGGCATCAAGAATCCGACCCTGACGGAACTGTTTGGCACCACGAACAATTTTGTCGGCAATCCAAATCTGAAACCTGAAGACGCCGTTGGCTGGGATGCAGGGATAGAACAGCATTTCTGGAATGATCGGGCACGGGTGGACGTCACCTATTTTCACAGCGATGTGGAGAACCTGATTACTGGTTCGGGAAACACCGCCGTGAATCTAGCCGGTGTTTCGCGGGCCCGAGGAATCGAGGTTTCCGGTGACCTGGCATTGACCGATCAGATTGATCTCAGCGGCAGTTACACCTGGACCCATGCAGAAACGTCTGACGGTACAGAGCAGGTTCGTCGCCCGACGAATATGGCCAGCCTGGCCGTGAACTATCGCTTCCTTGAGGCCCGGGCAAACCTGAATCTGGGGATTGATTTCAACGGAACCTTTACGGATTTCGAATTCGACACAGCCTTCAACCGCAGCATTGTGGATATGAGCTCCTACACTTTGGTGAACCTGAAAGGATCTTACGCCCTTTCTGAGGGTGTCGAAATCTATGTCCGTGGGGAAAACCTTCTGAATGAACAATATGAAGAAGTCTGGACCTACGGCACGCCTGGAATATCAGGCTATGCCGGGGTGAACTTGGAATTTTAAGAATGCACGGGGCGGCCCATATGCCGCCCCGATTGCATATCCATGATACGAGGAGATGTTCGATGGCGCCTATGATGACCAGCAAAAGAGAAACCGCCGCTAATGGTCGGGACGTAGAGATTTGGACCCTGCCGACCGATGAAGCGTTTCTGCAGACTCTGTTACAGGATATATTTGAGAATCATTGGCGCAGCATCGTATTTGGCCCGATCATAGAGGGGGGCGCTTTTGAGTTTCGCTGTCCCAATGCGCCAACCGCAATCACTTTATTTGATGGCTATTTGACGGTTCATTTTGGTGGTACACATTTCCACTTATGCATTGGGGAGAATAAAGGATCCCCCAATAATCCAACACCGGAGGCCTTGAAGCATCAACGCCGCACAAGCCGGGCTGAAATATTCAGAAATTTTGACCAGGCAGGCTGCGCCCTTAGCTGGGGTTCAATGGTCTTGATGAACAACTAATCACACTCTTTTTCCCCAACCCATTCCTGACGGATACTGACGGTCTGGCAGAGTCGCCGGACTGGTCCCGTCTTGATACCTGGCAGGTGATTGGCCGAACCTATCTGGGCCGCGAACTGGATGATGCCGATCGCACCGGCAAGGGGTTCCGAGGTTAGATTATGGGCCGCGCTCTCCCTCTGGTTGCCGCCCTGCTTCTACTCGTCACCCTTCCTGCCTATGCGGAAGGCGCGCCGCGGCGTGTCGTATCAATGAACCTGTGCACGGATCAATTGGTGCTGCTGCTGGCTGATCCGGGGCAGGTCGTTTCCGTATCCTACCTGTCCGCGCGTCCGGAAGACTCCCTTTTAGCGACGCGGACGGCGGGCCTCGTGCTCAATCACGGTCAGACAGAGGAAGTTCTGCCGCTTCGCCCCGATCTGGTGGTCGCCGGGATCTATACGACACGTTTCACGGTCCGGATCCTGCAGCGCCGGAACGTACCGGTGCTGGACCTGCCACCGGCGGAGAATTTTGACGACGTCCGAGCCAATATTCGTGCCGTCGCGGCAGCGCTCGGCACAGAGCAGCGCGGCGAGGCCTTGATCCGCCGGATGGATCGGCGCATTGCCGCGCTGGCGTCTCGGGTGGAAGGGCTGGAGCGCCCCCGTGCCCTGATCTACCGTGCCGGCGGTTTCACACTGGGCCGCGATACTTTCGCTGGCGAATTACTGGATCTCGCCGGATACAAAAACGCCGCGACAGATTATGGTGTCGAGGGCTGGGGCGCGGTACCTGTCGAGGCGGTGCTACAACTGAAGCCGGACCTGCTGGTCGTCGGGGTCTATCGGGACAATGCGCCGTCGTTGGCCCGCGACGTTACCGAACACCCGGCCCTGCGCCACCGCATGCCCCGCATCGTAAGCGTGCCGACCCGGCACTGGGCCTGCGGCATTCCGGCCGCGCTGGACATCGTTGAAGGATTGATCAACCGTCGCCTTGGACCACCGGGCGGGACGTCATGATTGACGAAACGCGCATGGAGGCCAATCGGTCGCGGGAGATGCCTTTCCCCTTGCTGTTGGCTGGATTAGCAATGGCTGGGCTAATCGCTGCAGGGCTGGGTCTTGTAGCAGATCGAATTTCCGCCACGGCCTTGTCGGGTTTCCTTACGCTCCTGTCGGAAGACAGAGAAACCGCTCTCGCGATCCTGACGGAAGTTCGACTGCCGAGAATCGTCCTGGGGGCGATCGTCGGCGGCACGCTGGGCTTGTCCGGCGCCGCCTTGCAGGGCTGGCTGCGGAATCCACTGGCGGAGCCGGGTCTGATTGGTGCCAGTGCGGCGGCGGCCCTGGGCGCCGTGATCGCCTTCTATTTCGGTCTGGGCAGTCTCTCGCAATTCGCCTTGCCGGCCGGTGGCGTCATTGGTGCCATGGCGGGGCTCGGCGTGCTGTTGCTGCTAGTCGGACGCGATCCCAGCGTCCTGACCGTGATCCTAGCTGGAGTCGCGGTTACCGCCTTCGCCGGCGCTCTGACTCAGCTCGCCCTCAATCTTGCGCCGTCACCCTATGCCACGTTGGAAGTCATTACCTGGCTGATGGGATCGCTTGCCAACCGCAGTTTCGAACATGTCTGGCTGGCCCTGCCTATGACGGTGCTGGGCTGGCTTCTGCTGGCCGGGACCGGACGCGCACTGGATGCCCTGACGGTGGGTGAGGATGCGGCGCGCAGCATGGGGGTGAACCTGATCCGGTTGCGCTGGCGCATCGTCTTCGGCGTCGGGCTGAGTGTCGGGGCGGCGGTTTCCGTTTCCGGCATTATCGGCTTTGTCGGCCTGGTCATCCCGCATCTGTTGCGCCCACTGGTGGGCTATATGCCCAGCCGCCTGCTTCCAGCCAGCGCGCTCGGCGGCGCGGCCCTTATCCTTTATGCCGATGTCCTGGTGCGCTACCTGTCCCCTGGCCAGGAACTGAAGCTAGGGGTCGTCACGGCTCTGATCGGCGCGCCGTTCTTCCTGCTGCTGCTGATTGAAGTGCGGAGGCGTGGTCAATGAGCGACAGTGCGATCACGATCCGCGGCGCGATGGTTCAGCGGGGCAACCGCCCGGTGCTATCGGATATCAATGCCGACATCCGCATGGGGGAACTGGTCGGGCTGATCGGGCCGAACGGGGCAGGTAAGACCACCTTGCTTCGTGCCGCGATGGGCTTGCAACCGCTGAAAGACGGGTCGGTCCAGATTTTAGGGCGCGATCTTGCCACCTGGGACCGGCGTGATCTGGGTAGATCCCTGGCCTACATGCCGCAAAGCGGTGCAGAAGCTTGGCCGATCCGCGTCGACCGATTCGTCGCCCTCGGTCGTCATCCGCATCTGGAACCCTGGCGCCGTTCGGGACCGGAAGACGCCGCAGCCCTGCGCCATGCGATGCAGGCCGCAGACATCGAAGCCTTCGCGGATCGCCCCGTGACGAGCCTATCCGGCGGCGAACGGGCGCGGGTGCATTTCGCACGGGCGCTTGCCGTCGGTGCGCCGATCCTGTTCGCAGATGAACCGATTGCCGGGCTGGACCCGTACCATCAACTGCACGTGCTGGAGATGCTGCGTGATCAGGCCGTGGATCAGGGGCGGGCCGTCGTCGTGGTGCTGCACGATCTTGCTCTTGCGCACCGTTTCTGCCACCGGTTGATCCTGATACAGGACGGCCATATCCAAGCGGAAGGCAACCCGGATTCCGTCCTGTCGAAGGATCACCTGGCCGAGACCTATAGGGTTACTCCCGCCGATCCGGGCGAATTGACCGGTATCGTGCTGCCGTGGCACCGACGGGCGGGACCCGCATGAGCAAGGCTCTCCAATGGCCGGAAGGGACAAGGAAAGCGGCACGGCCCGCTCTGAGCCTAGTGTCGCGGAAGGGAATACGGACAGCCTTCGACGCCGGTGTGCGGGATACCGATATGCAGACCCCGGAACCGCCTCGAATGGCCCGCTTCGTTGCGGCTGCCGTGCTCCTGCATGTCGGGCTCGCAGCGACGTTGATGCTCTTCCACGCCGACCCAGTGCCGCCTGAGCCTCCAGAAGTCAGTTTCGATGTCGCCTTCGAAGGTGGCGGCGCCAGCGACGGCTCAAAGGGCGGGCGCGAAACCCCCGAAAGCACCACAGCACAAAACACTTCGGGCGCCGCGCAATCAGATGCTGCACCGCCGCCCAACGATCCGGTTGAGCTTGAGACACCCGCCGCGACAGATGCCGCCCCGGATATGCCATTAACCGTACCGCGCCCTACTCCACGTCCAGTCTTCCACCCCAACGCGAAACCACCGATGCCGGAACGGCCATTTGAAGCGGATGTGGCCCGGACCGAACAGAGCCCCTCGCCCATGGAACCAGTCGTCTCTGACCCGTTGCCTCATTCGGCACCTGACCCAGCGTCTGCCATAACCATCCCGGCCACCACCGATGCGGGCCCAGAAATTGCTGATGCGACTATGACAAAATTGAATGAATCCGGTGCGGGCCCAGAACGCACTATCAATGGACATGACAATACCGGGGGAAACTCCGGCGAAGCGGCGGGGGCTGGCAAAAATGCCGAACCGGGTTGGACGCTCGGCAGTGCGAACAATCCACCGCCCCGCTATCCCTATTCAGCACGCGTGAAAGGATGGGAGGGACGCGTCGTGCTTCTGGTTCTCGTCGATCCGACCGGCCATGTTGTCTCTGTTGAGATCGCCGAAAGCGCTGGCCGCCGAACCCTTGATAACGCCGCACGAGATGCAGTCCTGAACTGGATTTTCAAACCTGGCCGCAAGGCGGGAGTCCCCGTCAAGATGACCGTTCGCGTCCCGATCCAGTTCCAACTGTCCGCCGCTAATTAATGAATCGGCAATGTCGGACTATTTCAAACTGGTCTCAATTTACCAATTAATAGAACGATTTATGTAGCAGCTTGCTACTGCATAAATTTCGCTATCTGATGATACTCTGCACCGTGCTCATGTTTGTCTGACAGGCACTGTCACATTAGTTGGCGCCTCGTGACATTAAACGCCAATGCAATAAACAATCTATCGCTCTCACCAGTTCCACCCATCGATCATTCAAGCCGCAGGTCGGCTCACTATCGCTTCACGTTGAGTTAAAGGGAGGTCGACGAATTGTTGGCGGAGCGTCGCATCGACGTATCGTATGAAACCATTCGCCGTTGGTGTCACAAGTTCGATCCAGTCTTCGCACATCCTATTCGAAGACGCAGAGAAACTCCGGCCTCCAGGTGACACTTCGATGAAGTGTTCCTGAAAATTCATGCGCGCCAATTCTATCTTTGGCGAACGGGTGAGGCCGAAGGCGAAGCCTGGATGTAATGCTCCAGTCGCCACGGGATATCGCTGCAGCGATTGCTTTCCTGCGATGTGTGGTCTCCCGCGTCGGAGATATCCCTTATGTGATTGTGACTGACCGCTAGAAGCCTTCAATGACCGCTGTTCTCAGGTGATGTCCGATGTTTCTAACGAAGTCAGGAAGCCGCAGAACAACAGAGCGGAAAACTCGCATCAGCCAACACGACGACGAGAACGGGAGCAACAGAGGTTCAAATCACCCAGGTCAACCCAACGTTTTCTGTCAATCCATGCTGCCTTCTACAACCACTTAAACATCCAGCGCCCCTCTTTCCTACCCACTAATGTGACAATGCCCCCGCAACAACATCAAACAATTCCTCGTCGATTTCGTCCTGGCGCAAATGATGAAATTTGGCGTTCAAGTCTTCCAGTAGGCTTTCGATATTCTTGTCCGCCCGCTGCATTGCCGCCAAGCGGCTTGCATTTTCACTAGCCAGAGATGCTGCGCAGGCCCGAAACAGCGATACGAATAGATATTCGCGCACGAAGTGGCCAATCGTACTGGTTACGTCGCCGATCACCTCAGGCAAGGCTTTTGTCGGCCAAGCAATATCTGTGAGATCGTGACGCCAGGCTTCATCCAGTGGCAATAGCCTATGGAGTGTGGGTTCATATATCGTACCGGCGGTGGGTTTGTTATAAACGAGGTGAAGCCCCAGAGTTTCTCCCCGACTGAGCCCGGCCTCATAATCGATCAGAATCTGCCCGACCAGCGGCGTAATGCTACCAACCGATAAGGGAACAGGAAGAATCCCCGCCAGAGTCAGACCGGCATCTTTTAGGGGGGCACCAACCCGTTCCCCTACTGCCCAAATTCTGGCATCTGGCGTATTAGCAATCAACTCGATGGCGCGCTCTGCCACAGTATCGTTAAAACGCCCAACTAGACCCTGGTCGGACCCGAACACCACCACCTCGGTCGATCCCAATTTTTGCGGGTAAGGCAGAACACCCTGCCCCTGACTTCGAATGCAGACACCAAGCCCAAGCTGAACAGTGCGATAATAATCCTCCAGTGCCAGCACGGATTGTTCATATTGCGTAATGCTGGACGCCGCCAAAGCCTTCATCGTGCGCACCACAGAATGCAGATCTTCGGCACTGCCGATGGTTTTGCGAAGTTCTGCGATGGAAGCGCTCATACTGCTATTCTCACGCTTCTTCTTGATTAGAAGGGTTCTTGGGGGCCGGGGTCAAAAAGGCGTGCAACACTGTGTGTGCCAAGTCAATGATGGTATCGCGATCGGCGTCGCTGAATGTCTTGGCTGTTTCCAGGCGCAATTGCAGATCAGCCGGCAGAGTCCCCGCCGCATTGCTCAAAGCATTTTGTGCATCGGCCATCCGCTCAAGGGGGATCGGATCCAACAACCCCTCGCTGAGGGCTAGGAGAATGACGACTTGCTCCGAGACGGAGGCCGGGTTTAATTCATTTTGTTTCAGGCAGGCACGGATGCGTTTGCCATGATCGATGGTTTTATGGGTTTCTTCGTCCAGATGCGCACCAAAACGGGCAAAGGCTTCCAGTTCCTCAAATTGTGCATAGGCTAGCTTGAGATCACCCGCGACCGCGCGAAACGCCGCGCGCTGTGCCTTCCCCCCAACACGAGAGACCGACCGCCCAACATCAACGGCTGGCAACACACCCAGTTCAAACAGGGAAGGCGACAAATAAATCTGACCATCCGTGATGGAAATCAGGTTGGTTGGAATATAGGCAGCAATATCCTGTGCTTCAGTTTCGATTATGGGGAGAGCGGTTAAGGACCCATTTCCCAAATCATCGCGAAGATGGGTGGAGCGCTCCAGCAGACGGGAATGGATGTAGAAAATATCACCGGGGAAGGCTTCTCGCCCCGAGGGGCGCCTGAGCAAGAGCGAAAGCTCCCGATAGGCCCGGGCATGTTGTGTCAAATCATCGTAGACGATCAAGACGTCACGCCCGGCCTCCATGAAGTGTTCAGCGATGCTGGTTGCCGCGTAGGGAGCGATATAGGTCAGACCCGGCGGATCATTGCCTTCGGCCACGACAATGACCGTATAGTCCATGGCACCATTCTCGCGCAGCACATGGATCAACTTGGCAACCGCAGAGGCGCGCTGACCGATGGCGCAATAGACGCAAAGGACATCCTTACCCTTCTGGTTCAGGATCGTATCAATGGCAATCGCGGTCTTGCCAGTTCGCCGATCCCCCAGGATCAATTCCCGCTGCCCACGTCCGATCGGGATCAGGGCGTCGATCACCTTCAAGCCGGTCTGCAACGGTACATCAACCGGAGCCCTGTCCATGATTGCGGCGGCTGGACGCTCTATGGGTAAACGGGTCTGGGTCGTGACTGGCCCCTTGCCATCCAGCGCCCGTCCCAAAGGATCAATAACCCGACCTAATACCCCATCGCCGACCGCAACATCCATAACACGCCCGGTACGCAGAACTTCATCACCTGCCTGCAGATGCGCGTGATCGCCCAGTAGGACGACACCGATTTCCGTTTCATCGACATTGAACGCGATGCCAAAGGCGCCGCCTGGAAAGGCCAACAGCTCTTCAAAACCTGTGCTGTTAAGTCCGGAGATGGAGGCGATGCCGGTCGAGACACTAATGATCCGCCCGACCTCCTTTGGTTCGAAGGCGGGGGTAAAATCATTCAGGCCTTCTTGTATCGCCGCAAAGGTCGGCTCGATATCTATCTTTGCGGTCTTATGAGCGGCCTTCATGCGCCACCTTTGATTCTTTCATGCTGTCTGGCTTCATCAATGCAGAAACACTGCTTTCCAGTGACTTCAGATAGTCAGACAAGCTCCAAGCCAATTTCTGGCCCCCAACCATCATTTCGATGCCGCTCACCACTTCGGGGGCAGTCTCAAAAGTAAGATCAATCTTGTGCTTAAACGTCTCGGTTATCGCTTTCTGAATGGCGGCTTTTTGCTTGGATGGCAGGTCAAAGGCACTGCGGAGCACCACCGGCTCTTTGGTAGACTCCAGCATTTTGGCAAGGGTCGTCTTAGCCGATCCTTTGAGTTCGGAAAGCTTGGCGATAAAACGCTCACTCATCCGTTCCTCCAGCGAGGCATCGGCCATATCCGTCAGCGCCTTGCGGGCGATGGCGAAGACCTCTGTCTCGGCCCGACGGCTGATCTCTGCACTCAGCGCCTTCGCATCGCTGGCCAATGCCTTGCGTTGTTTATCGCTTAGATCTTCGGCCGCCTTATGAGCGGCATCGATCAGGCGCTTGCGCTCAGTTTGAGCAGCCTCGACAGCCTTGGCCAGTAAGTCCGCCCGCTCCTTATCGAAGGCATCGTGCTTGCCCTGTAGCCGATCTCGCTCTGCTGCGGCCTGCGCTTTGCTGTTGGCAGCATCGGCAAGCGACTCTGCAATACGCTTTTCGCGCTTATCAATCGCATTCAGAATGGGCTGATATAGAAAGCGTTTTAGCAACCATACCAGAACCAGAAAGTTCAGGACCTGTGCGCCGACAGTGAACCAGTCGATAATCATGTTACTTCCCTGCCGCCTGTATGGCCGCTGCGGTTAAGGCATAGTTCCAGAATGGATTGGCAAAAATCAGAATCATTGAAACGACGAAACAATAGATTGCCGTCGACTCAATCATCGCCAAACCAACGAAAAGGGTTCGGGTGATGGTGGGAGAGGCATCCGGTTGCTGTGCCAATGCCGTCATTGCGGTAGCCACAGCCCGCCCCTCCGCAAAGGCGGGCCCCATCGTGCCAAAAGCCGTCGTTACTCCAGCGACTGCAATTGAGACGACAGCGATTAGTCCGAGATAATCCATAGTAATATCCTTTCTTAAAGCGTCAGGCGTTTGTCGACTGTTCAGATGTTGGAATGGAAGGATGCGGTGCTTGATCATTGCGAGTCGCAGCGGCGATATAGACTGTGGCTAAAATGCTGAAGATATAGGCCTGTACCATGCCGGTCAGCAGCCCAAGCGCTGTCATGACAATGGGAAACAACAGCGGTGTAATGCTGATCAGAATGCCAACGATCATTGCGCCGCTCATCATGTTGCCAAATAAACGCACTGCCAGCGCCAGCGTTCGGGACACCTCGCTGATAATGTTAAACGGCAGCATGATTATGGTTGGCTCGATATAGGATTTCAAATAGCCAGCAACGCCGCGTGCCTTGATCCCATAAAGAGGTACCGCAACAAAAACACAAATAGCCAGGGCGACGGTGGTCGACAGCGATCCAGTCGGCGGCTCAAACATTGGAATGATGCTAGACAGGCTGGAGGCAGCAACGAACAGAAATAAGGTGCCAAGAAACGGCAGATACTTCAACGAGTGCTCAAGACCAATATCCTTGATCTGCTGGTCAATGCCGGTAACGACGATCTCAAGCAAATTCTGCCAATTGGACCGTGCTTCTTTCTCAGAAAGGTGACGAGTCACAAACAGTGAGCCCAGCACCAAAACACCCATCAATGCCCAAGTGAAGACAATCGTGGCATTCAGCTCAACAGCACCTATTTTCCATAGAACCAATTCATCGGGGCTAAGGCGCATGACGAGTCCCCTCCAGTATCGCCGTGGCATTCACAGCCTGAGTTTTTGGGAGCACCCGCACCCAGATCAGGCGAGCGATGATAAAACCCGCCAGACAGAACAACAGCTGTTTCCAATTGCCGTCACTGACAGAATAGAACCCGACAACAACCAGGCCGGTCCGCGCCAACATACTGCCCAGCACCAGGAGGCCAGGCTGTTGAGCGGTCAAAGCCCTGCGCACTGTCCACCACAGGCCGACAAAAAATACTGTGCCCAGCGCCAGTCCGGCGAGGACCGCGACTATTGCCATGAAACCATCAGTCATCATCATCATCTGCAGCATCCTTCCGCATGGCGGTGTCTTCTTTTGATACCCAGCGCCACGCATTCCAGCAGCCAAGCGTTAATCCGGCGATCAGCAGCGCCAAAGTCCAAGAGTGGTTGTCCATCGACTGGCTGTCTATCCATTGGCCCAGCGCCGCGCCCAATAGGGTTGGCACCACGATCGACCATCCGACCAAACCCATCATGCCCAGTCCGAACCAGACACCCTTGCCCATATTTCGGTGCGCCTTAATCCGGCGCTTTGCCTGTCGATCCACCCGCTTTGCGAAAGTGCTCTTGTCTTGCGGTGGCTCGTCATTGGGATTAGTCATGATGCAAACTCGCCAGTCGGTGCAGAAACCCAACTTCCAGCTTCGCCATAACCGATCGTGTGGCTTCTTCTTCACTGCTGAGCGTCAGGAACTCCTGTTCCACCTGCTTGTGCAATTGGCTTAAATCAGACCCGGCGATGGCACGACGCACAGATACCAGAACATCAGCACCGGTCTTGATCATGACGCCTTCATCCAAGGCCACATAGGCGATCTGTTTCGCCTGGGTCTCGTATTCCAGGATACCCGGCACAAGGGAGGCAACGCAATCCAAACGATGCGGCAGCAACCCTATGGACCCTTCCGATGTCTCTGCAACGATACGCGACACGGATGTAACAGTCGCGAAGACACGGAAAGGCAGCAGGATTTTAAGCCGCATTATCGGCCCCCGCTGTCTTTTCACCTACCTTCGCTTTCGCCTCCCCAATCGCACCAATCATATAAAGGGCGCTTTCAGGAAGGTCTGCGAATTCATCAGCCAAAATGCGAGCGCAGCCGTCCAGGGCATCTTCCAGGGATACCAATTTGCCTTTCAAACCGGTGAATTGTTCTGTTGTGAAAAATGGCTGAGTCAGAAAGCGCTCAAGGCGCCGGGCGCGAGCAACTATCTTGCGGTCTTCTAATGACAATTGCTCAATGCCCAACATGGCAATGATGTCTTTCAACGCATCATATTGGGCCAAGGTTCGACGGATATCCTGCGCTAATTCATAATGATGCTGACCGACAATGCCAGGCGTCG
>JARGPE010000056.1:0-2850 GCA_029212835.1 Alphaproteobacteria bacterium
TTTTCATGACCTCCGTACAAAAGCGTCCGGTACCGGCGACCATGAAGGGATTGGCAAACACGGCCCGCTTGATCCAGCGGATCGCGTCTGCGCGGGCTTGCGGCAGGTCCTTCGGGTCGGCGATGCGCGCGAATCCATAAGCCAGATTCTCCAACGGAATGGGCCAATTGGGCGCAGAACATCCGTCAATACCGGGTTGGACCTGGGACAGGTCAACGCCGCACATTTGTTCCATCGCGCCCAGGATGCGCTGTTGTACGCCATGGGTCTGGTTTACATAGCCTTTGGTTGGTCCGCCCAGATGCTTTGCCAGCGCCAGCATGCCACAATGCTTGCCGGAACAGTTATTGTGCAACTGGGATGGAGCCACATCGTATTTCGCCATACCCCGCGCGGTGTCTTCGTGATAGGGCCAATGGGTGCCGCATTCCAGATCAGCTTCTGTCAGTCCCAATTTATGTAACATCGCTGATGCGGTTTCGGTATGACCGATTTCACCATTATGCGATGAACAGGCCAGTGCGACTTCCGCATCCGAGAAGCCCGCTGCTGCCGCCGCGCCGCTTTCAACCATCGGCAGGGCCTGGATTGCCTTGATTGCAGAGCGGGGATAGGTCGGTTGGCGAATATCACCCCAGGCATCCTGCACAGAACCCGACACATCCACAATCACGGCACTGCCACGATGGCGGCTTTCTACAATGCCGTTTCGGGTTACCTCGACAGTCAGCGGATGGACGCCGCCGTGACCGGCATTGCTGGTGGAGATGGAAATGTGATCATGGGGCATGGCTTTGAAACCCTGTTGCTTCGATAGGCGGAAAACTTGCCTTGCCCGGCGGCTTTGTGCAAGGTCGCGCTATTCCAAACAACAGCACAGAATGGGCATGCGGTGATGGCGCAACAACGGGGATATTTTGGCCTGGGTGTGGAAGGCCTGTCCAAGCCAATGAATGCAGGCAGCTTGATGCGCACCGCCCATTCTTTCGGGGCCAGTTTTGTCTTTGCGGTTTCTCCTTTTGTGGATATGCGCGGCATTCGCCATGCCGATACGTCGCGCACGGCAGATCAGGTTCCCTATTATCAATGGGATACGCCGGCGGGTATTTCTCTGCCCAGGGGTTGTGCTCTGGTCGGTGTTGAATTGGTGGAAGACTCCATCGCCCTCCCCTCTTTCCGACATCCGGAGCGCGCGGCTTATATTCTGGGACCGGAACGGGGATCTCTGTCGCCGGAGATGATCGCCCGCTGTGACTTCGTGGTTCAAATTCCCATCGCCTTTTGCGTCAATGTCGGCATTGCCGGTGCGATTGTTCTGTATGATCGGATGATCAGCCGGGGGCGCTACGCCGAACGCCCGGTAAAGACGGGCGGTCCGGTCACCGAATTGGCTCCCCATATCCATGGCGAGCAAGTTTTTCGAACGAAGCGGGCGGCGAAAAAACCGGTTACGGCAAAGCCATCATGACACGAATTCCCAGAACTGCCGCAGCCTTGCCTTATTTCCGCCCCGTTGAACCGGCTTTTGTGGCAGTCTAAGGTGTTGAAGGAGCTTCACACTGGTTCGTTGGGGGAGAATCCCTGTAATTTTGGCTTGGGTGATTGGTCGCGACTGTCGTCTGACCGTCCCGTTTTGGTGAGGATGTAAAATCGAATGGCGCAACAAATTGCTCTGGTCGACGATGACCGCAATATTTTGACCTCCGTCTCCATTGCCTTGGAAGCCGAAGGCTTTGCTGTCAGCACCTATACCGATGGCGAAACCGCCCTGCGCGGCCTGACAACCCGGCCGGTCGATCTGGCCATTCTGGATATTAAGATGCCCCGAATGGATGGTATGGAACTGCTGAGCAAGCTGCGTCAGAACTCCGAAGTGCCCGTGATTTTTCTAACCTCCAAGGATGATGAGGTTGATGAGTTGATGGGGCTGCGCATGGGGGCTGATGATTATATCAAGAAACCATTTTCCCAGCGCTTACTGATTGAACGGATTCGGGCCTTGTTGCGGCGGGCAGAATTGGAACAGCGCAATGCTGATGGCACCCTGACCAAAGGCCAGGGCGCGTTTACTCGGGGTGATCTGGTGATGGATGGCGACCGCCATTTGTGTACCTGGAAGGGCGACCCGGTAAAACTGACCGTGACCGAATTTTTGCTGCTGAAGGCCTTGGCGCATCGACCCGGCCATGTGAAGAATCGCGATCAATTGATGGATTCTGCCTATGGCGAGAATATCTATGTCGATGATCGCACCATCGATAGCCATATCAAACGCCTGCGTAAGAAGCTGCGCCAAGTGGATGAGACTTTTGACAATATCGAAACCCTTTATGGTGTCGGCTACCGCTATAAGGATGATGTTTGATACCCTATAGCGGGGTACCTAGAGCAGGGAAGCTGGCGCATTGAAATCACCGGATTCAAAAAAGGATGCGAACTCCCGATCTCCATTGGGGGGTGCGCCGCTGTCTGCGGAGTCGCGTCCAGAGGATGAGGCCAATGCTGGGAAGAGCAAATCGGCCCGGCCCCGTGCTAAGGCATTACGCCGCCTGCGCCGTCGTCAACGCCTATCGCCGCTGACCCGGAAAATTCTTGCTGTCAATTTGTTGGCTTTAATCATTCCGGTCCTGGGCATGCTGTATCTGGGCCCCTATCGGGACCGATTGGTGGAACAGGAATTGTTCGCCCTGAAAGAACAGGGGGAAATATTCTCAGGCGCGCTGGGCGAGGGAGCCATTGGGCTGCTGGCCAATGGGCAGGAGGTTCTGAATATCGTGCCCGCGCGGGATCTGGTGCGTCGCCTGTCTGCGGCCAGTGATGTGCGTGCTCGGTTCTATCTGGCAGATGGGT
>JARGPE010000056.1:2903-4144 GCA_029212835.1 Alphaproteobacteria bacterium
CGTGACCGGCCAGGATATCATGGTCGAAGAATTGGACGACCCGATCAAAGACGAAGAGACGCTGGCCCCGGTGGTTAATCCAATTGTGAACTGGCTGGATGAATTGTCCCATTGGGTCGATAATCGCGATTATGAGATGTATCAGGATCGCCGTGAATCGACAGTGGGTGATTATCCTGAAGCGGTGCGGGCCCTGTCCGGGGAGACCGTTGGTTATGTTCGCCAGAACGGTAATCGCGAACTGGTTTTGTCGGTTGCTCTGCCGGTCGCTCGCTATGTTCACGTCTTTGGCAGTTTGATGTTGTCCCGCGATGGGGCGCGTATCGATACCGCGATGCGCGATGTGCGGTTGACGGTTTTGGCCGTGTTTGCAGGCGCGCTGGTGATCACAACGCTGCTGTCGCTGTATTTCGCGGGAACCATTGCGCGCCCGCTGCATCGATTGGCGGAAGCGGCGGAAAAGGTGCGCCATTCCGTTGGGCGCGATGTGATGGCAATCCCGGATTTGACTGGTCGTCATGACGAAATCGGTGACCTGTCGGGCGTGCTGCGTGAAATGACCAATGCATTGACCAGCCGTATAACCGCGATAGAACGCTTTGCGGCTGATGTCAGTCACGAGATCAAGAATCCTCTAACCTCCCTGAAAAGTGCGATAGAGACTGTACAGCGGGTTCAGAATCCAGATCATCAACGCGAATTGTTGCGTATCGTGAAAGAAGATGTGGAGCGATTGGATCGCTTGATCACCGATATTTCTGATTCCTCTCGGTTGGATGCTGAACTGGGTCGCATTCAGACTGAAGAGATCGATATCTCCCAAATGCTGGACATGCTGGTCAGCATTCATCGAACTGCGCGTGGCGAGTCGCCGCACAATGATTCCAACCATCCAGAGGCCGAATATCAGGAGGATGCCGCGATTGGCCCTGTTCTGTCTTTTGCGCGCAAGGACAATGGTCCCTTCACTGTGGCCGGTATGGAAAGCCGATTGGTGCAGGTTTTCCAGAATATCATTTCGAATGCGGAAAGCTTCAGTCCCAAAGGGGCCCAAATCCGCCTATTTGTCGCGCGCGATGACAGTTGGGTTGTGGCCACATGTGAGGATGAGGGGCCGGGGCTTCCGGTTGGAAAACTGGATGCAATTTTCAACCGCTTCTACACGGAACGCCCGGAGCATGAAAAATTTGGTGGACATTCCGGTCTGGGTCTATCCATCTGCAAGCAGATTGTTGAAGCCC
>JARGPE010000056.1:4154-17096 GCA_029212835.1 Alphaproteobacteria bacterium
GGGGCAATTCATGCTGAAAACCGGACTGGACCAAAGGGAACGATAATTGGCGCACGGTTTGTCGTTCGTTTGCCTGCCGCCTCTTGAGCCGTCTATATCGAACGGCGCGACGTTTTGGCGTCTTGAGGGAACACACTCCTCTACCTTAGTGTCAGCAACTTCGAACGGCGTATTGTAACAAAAGCGATGGGTTCATGAATCGCAAAGCTCTCCCTATTATCGGCGTAATGTTGGCGGCCTTGGCGGCTATTGGTCTGGCGGCTTTGGTCGCCTGGAATCAATTGGCAGGAACTGGCCATGAACAAGGCGTCAGTCGGTCTGGCGAGGCCCTGGTTGCACCCGGAATTACCGTTGGTGGCAGTTTCGAGCTGATCAATCAGGACGGTGAGAAGGTCACCCAAGACAGTTTTCCAGGTCAATATATGCTGATCTATTTTGGCTATAGCAGCTGTCCGGATGTGTGTCCTACGGAATTGTCCAGTATAGCCGCGGCCATGGATCTGGTCGCAGAGAAAAAGCCAGCAATTGCGGCGCAAGTGACGCCGGTCTTTATCACCATCGACCCCGCACGGGATACACCGGCCATGATGAAAGATTATGTCGCGGCCTTTCACCCGCGCCTTGTAGGTTTGACAGGGTCGGAAGGCGCGATTGCCGATATTGCACGCAAATTTCGTGTTTTTTATTCCAAAGGTACAGAAATTGAGGGTGGGTTTTATTTGATGAACCATTCTGGCTACGTCTATTTCATGGCACCAGATGGGTCCTTTGTAACCATGTTTCATGGCGGCAGTGCCCCGGAAACCATGGCAGAGGCAATCACCCGTTATGTCTCTGGCAAGGCGGAATAAGACCTTAAAGTGTCTGGATTAAAACCCCAGGTCCAAAATGGACATTAATTGACGCGTTCCTGCTTGACGAAATTGCACCGCACACGATACTGCTGTTACCTATGTGGATCGGTGCTCCTTTAAGGGCCTTAAGGTCTTGGAGCGAAGAGGGAACACAGGAAGGGTCTACCCATCAGGGGACCTGTGCCTGGGCCGCCCCCGCGACCGTGAGCAGAGAGTATCTTTTGGATTTGCCACTGAGGCCAAAGGCCATGGGAAGGCAGAAAGATACAGCGATCTGTGAGCCGGGAGACCTGCCGAGTGACCGCAAGATCTCAAGAAACCGTCGGGTGTGACGGGGGGAGAAGAGTGATGAAGACGCGTAATAAGACGACCACTGCCGATCAGGCCTATCTCGCAAATCGAACCCAGACTTTGGCTGCAGCGCTTGCTGCTGCTGTATTCGGGTCATTTCTGTTCCTGGCTGTTGGCTTTGCCCATTCCGCGACGGTCCATAATGCGACCCATGACGCCCGGCACGCTTTCGCGCTGCCCTGCCACTAATCGCATCGGAATAATTGGGGTTAAGGTCGGAGATCTACTTTGACCGAGGGAATTTGTTTGCCCACCCCATATTCTTTGACCTGACGTTGGCGCGTTTCTGCGCCGCGCAACCGTGGGATATGTCCATGTTCAGAAAACTTTTTGGGGCGGCCTTTGCCGCCGGAATTATTGCCGGTCTGTTGATCACCGGCGTTCAACAAGTCACGACCACACCGCTGATTCTTCATGCAGAAGAATATGAAAATGGCGGGCATGATCATGCCGCCGCGTCCAGATCCGACTATATTATTATCCAGACGAAGGTGTTTTCCACCCTGCCGGAAAAGCTGATTCTGGCCCATAGCAGCAGCGGCACCGCCGGTCACGACCATGCCGATGACGAGGGTCAAGATCATGACGACCATGCCTGGGCACCAGAGGATGGGCTGGAACGCACGCTCTATACGGTTGGGGCCAATATCGCCATGGGGATTGCCTTCGCCCTGATGCTCACCGCAGCTTTTGCTGTACATGGGGGGGAAATGGATGGTCGTCGCGGTATTTTATGGGCGATGGGCGGATTTGCCATGTTCACCTTGGGGCCGAATTTGGGATTGCCGCCAGAAGTACCGGGCAGCATGGCCGCTGAATTGGGGGCCAGGCAGATGTGGTGGTTGGGCTGCGCTGCGGCGACCGGGATTGGCCTGTGTCTGATGGTTTTCGGGCGCAAGATCAGCCTTGTCGTGCTGGGCATTCTGATTTTGATCGCCCCGCATGTCATCGGCGCGCCACAGCCTGAGACAATCGGTGGATCAGTGCCACCGGAATTAGCAGGTCATTTCGCAGCCGCCTCCATCGTGGTTGCCGCTGTCTTTTGGGCCATGCTGGGCTGGCTCAGTGGCACGTTTTACAAGCGGTTTGAAGCTTAAACAAATCTCGAGCAGACGAAAGTCTGCGACGACGCGTTTGTGTAAAATGACGTCTAAAGCACTTGCTGTTCAGCGGGGTCTATCTGTTTGTTCAGGCGGTTTTCGCGCCAGGCAATGAAGATCCCGCTGGCAGTGACCAGCCCACACCCGATCCAGGTGGTCAGCGTCGGGAAGTCCTGAAAGACGTAATAACCAACGATGGTTGATGTCACCATTTCCAGATAGGGCATGGGGGCCATGGCGGATGCTTCCAGTCGATCCGCCGCCCAGACGATCAGGCCGTGGCCCAGCGTCAGGATTGCCCCCATAATGCCGATCATGCCCCATTGGCGGGGTGTGAAAGGCTGATAGACTGGGATCACCACCACGGACATCACCAGAACCCCAATGAGTCCCATCCACATCATTGTGACCATGGGCGGGTTCTGCCCTGCAATTTTGCGGGTGATCAGCAGATATCCGGCAAAGCAGGCGGCTGTTGCCAGGGCATAGAGAGAGCCGGTTTGAAATGAGTCCGCACCGGGGCGCACGATCAACAGCATCCCCAGAAAGCCGACAACAACCCCGGACCATCGCCAGATTCCCACCCTCTCTTTCAGCACCAGACTGGATAGCGCCGTGACCAGCAGGGGGGCAACGAACAGCGTTGCCGTCATGGTCGGCAGGGGGATGGTCAGCAGACCGGTGAAAAAGAACATGGTCGCCGTGACCAGAAATAATGCCCGGATCACCTGCCCCCAGAATTGCTTGGGCCGCAGGGCAGAACGTCCATAGAGAAACATCACCAGCGGCGTCATGATCGCGGCATGGGCGACCCATCGACCCCAGCCGATTTGCAACGGTGACAGACCCTCCGCTCCCATCATTTTGCCCAAAGCATCGGCCAAAGGTAGCATCAGAAAGCCAAGCCCGGCGATGAGAAAGGCTAAGGACAGGCGTGGGCCTGGCACAGCGACCATTTTGTTATGACCCCGCGATCATGTTTTGATCCGGCAGGGCATTACATATGGATCGGGCGGTTATCCACGGCCATGGCGGCTTCTTTCACCGCCTCTGAATAGGTTGGATGGGCGTGACAAGTCCGGGCGATATCCTCTGCGGATCCGCCAAATTCAATGACGGTTACGATTTCATGAATAATGTCGCCTGCACCAGGTCCGATGATATGGGCACCCAGAACCTTATCGGTTTCCGCATCGGCCAGGATTTTAACGAACCCTTCCGTTGCGTCATTTGCCTTGCCCCGTGAATTGGCGGAGAACGGGAATTTCCCGACTTTATAGGCACGGCCTTCTTTTTTCAGGCGTTCCTCGCTGGCGCCGACATCGGCGACTTCCGGCCAAGTATAGATCACGCCTGGAATGGCGTCGTAATTGATATGGGGTTTTTGCCCGACCAGCATTTCTGCAACAACAACACCCTCATCTTCGGCCTTATGGGCCAGCATTTGACCGGGGATACAGTCGCCAATAGCATAGATACCATCGACATTGGTCTTGTAATGCGCATCGACCTGGATGACGCCACGCTTGTCGCGCTCGACCCCCAATTCGTCCAGGCCAAGCCCGTCCGTATAGGGACGGCGACCGATACACAGCAGTACCTTGTCGCAGGTCATTTTCTCGGCTTCGCCGCCCTCGGCGGGTTCCATAGTCAATTCGACGCCGGATTTCACCTTCTTCGCGCCGGTGACCTTGGTCTTCATCTTAAAGTCCAGACCTTGCTTTTTAAGGATGCGCTGGAAGTTTTTCGATATTTCGCCATCCATGGTGGGCGTGATGCGGTCCAGGAATTCAATCACGGTGACGTCTGCCCCCAGTCGCTTCCAGACGGAACCCAGCTCCAGTCCAATTACGCCGCCACCAATCACGACGAGATGCTTCGGCACGGCGCTAAATTCCAGGGCGCCTGTTGAGGTCACAATGGATTTCTCATCCACCTCAATCCCGGGCAGCGGGGTGGACTCTGATCCGGTGGCGATCAGGATGTTTTTTGTGGTCAGGGTTTTGCCTTTATCGTCACCTTCGGTGACAGAGACTTTACCCGGCGCGTCGATATGACCGCGGCCCTTGATATAGTCGACTTTGTTTTTCTTAAACAGAAACTCGATGCCCTTGGTCAGGTCGCCAACGATCTTAGACTTGCGGGCCAGCATGGCCTTCAGATCCAGTTTTGGGCTGACCATAATGCCATGATTGGCAAAGGAATGCTGGGCTTCATGAAAGAACTCAGAAGATTGCAGCATTGCCTTGGATGGGATGCAGCCGACATTCAAGCAGGTCCCGCCCAATGTGCCGCGCATTTCCACACAGGCAACCTTCAGGCCCAATTGCGAGGCGCGGATCGCTGCCACATAGCCGCCTGGTCCGCCGCCAATCACCACGAGATCATATGAATCAGCCATCGTCTAAAACCCCATAATTGTCGTTTTTTACCACTGTGCGGACAGTGCCTTAAAGCGGCGTTCTGGGCAAGAGTGGTGGGTCAGCCAAAGCAGCCTGTTTGGCGAACCCGTGCTTGAGGAGGGGGCAAAATGCCGCCTGACGCTTTGACTCTGCCATATTTCAGCCCCACATAACCCATATATGCCTGATAGAAGACGTTAGATTGTGTATTTTTGGAAAGGAAATTCCCATGCGTCGCATCCTTCTCGCCTCCGCATTGGCCGCCCTGGTTGGGGGAACGGCTGTATCGGGCGTCGCCCTTGCAGAAGAGAAAAATAGCCCTGAATCCTTGGCTGCGGAGGGATTGCAACAGGTTTTGCGGGCGGTGGAAATGTTCATTTCCAATATCCCCCTGTATGAAGCGCCAGAGGTATTGCCCAATGGTGACATTATCATTCGCCGGGTTCAGCCAGAAGACGGCCCCAAAAACGACGACGCGGATAAGGGCGGCCATGGGACCACTAAGGATATCTAAGCAGTCTGACCCGCGATGAAGCGAAAAGTGAAATTTCTGTGAATTGAGTTGCGATGCCTGCGGGACGCTCGCACACTGTGATCACATTAAAGATTGCAGCCTGACGGGCAAACGAATGACATCATCCGATAATCCTTCCAAAGATAAAGTTCCCCTAGCAACTCTGCAGGAGCGTGTTTATCGCGAATTGCGGGAATCGATCATGTTGGGTCATTTTCATCCTGGCGATGCGATGACCATTCGTGGCCTGGCAGAAAAACTGGGCACCAGCATGATGCCCGCGCGGGAGGCCTTGCGGCGTTTGGTGGCTGAACGGGCCCTGACCTTGCTGCCCAATCGGCGTGTTGCGGTCCCCCATATGACCCCGGAAACCTTTCGGGAATTGACTGAAGCCCGCGTTGCGCTGGAGGTTCTGGCTGCACGGCGTGCCTTTCCTGCGACGGATGAGGCCTTGGCGGAAAACCTGGCCCAGATCAATGCCCAGCAGGATGAAGCCATTGCCGCGGGCGATTGGGCCCAATATCAGGAACGCAATCGTGCTTTTCACTTTGCCCTTTATGCCTGTGCGCCAGCCCAGGTTCTGCTGCCTCTTATTGAAAGCCTGTGGCTGCAGATTGGTCCCTTCCTGTATCTGACTCGTGAAAGCCTGGGCACGACCTATTTGGAGGATCGGCACGAGGAAGCGATTGCCGCGATCAAAGGTCGGGATGAAGATGGCCTGGCCCAAGCCATTGAGCAGGATATCCGGGATGGAATGGGGGGATTGCCTGCCCTGCTGGCAAAACGCACCCCCGCTGTGACAGGAGGACCGGTTTGAGCAAAGCGACACGTGATCTGGTTGGTTATGGCCGGAACCCACCCGATGCGCTTTGGCCCAACGGGGCCCGTATTGCCGTCAATTTTTGCCTGAACTATGAAGAGGGGGCGGAACGGCATATCGACCATGGCGACGGCGAGTCGGAGAGTATTCTACATGAGGTCGGTGGATCACCCCGCATCGATGGCCGCGACCTGAATTCTGAAAGCATGTATGAATATGGCTCCAGGGCCGGTTTCTGGCGGGTTTTAAGATGTTTTGAGGAACGGGGGCTGAATTTCACCATCAATGCGGTGGGGCAGGCTCTGATCCTGAACCCGGATGCGGCCCAGGCCATTGCTGACAGTGGGGCTGATATTCACGCCCATGGCTGGCGCTGGATTGATTATGCCGACATGCCAGAAGAGGTAGAGCGGGACCATATTCGTCAAACTATTGCAGAGATTAAACGTCTGACAGGGCGTCCCCCGGTGGGTTGGTATACGGGGCGGCCCAGCCTGAACACCCGCCGTCTGGTGGTGGAAGAGGGCGGATTTCTATATGATTCAGATTCTTATTCTGACGACGTGCCCTATTGGACGTATGAGTTTGATCGGCCGCATCTGATCCTGCCTTACAGTATTGATACCAATGACAGCCGGTTTTTTCGCACCAGTGGTTTTGTGACTGGGGATGATTTCTTTCACTATAATCGCGATGCTTTTGACACCCTGTATCAGGAAGGTGGGCGCATGCTGACGGTGGGTCTGCATGCCCGTCTGATCGGGCGGGCTGGGCGGATCGGTGGCTTAAAGCGCCTATTGGATCATATGATGGCTCAAGAGGGCGTTTGGATCGCTCGTCGGGAGGATATCGCCCGCCATTGGATCGACACGCATCCCCCAAAAAATGCGACCCCTAAAGAAGCGTAATAATCCCGCCAAAGAGGATCGCAAACCACAGCAGCATATTGGCGACAATGTACAGCGCCCGAGATCGATCAATATCACGGGGTTCCAATCGGGCCCGACCATCGCCAATCCACACCCCGACAACCTCTCCCCCTGGATAGGTTCTGGGGCCGCCTAGTGCAATATTCAGCGCCCCGGCGAATGCCCCTTCCGGCCAGCCGCCATTGGGTGATTTATGCTTATTGGCATCCCGCAGCATGATTTTGACCGCCTGAATCGGGTAGCTGGTTGGTGTGAAGCAGGCGGCGAAACAGATCAGGACCCCACTGATCCGGGCGGGAAGCCAATTGGCCAGATCGTCCAGCTTTGCAGCCGTAAAACCGAAGGATCGGTATTTTGAGGTTTTATAGGCGATCATGCTGTCTAAGGTATTGATCGCCTTATAGGCCAACAGGCCGGGCAGGCCGAACAACAGATAAAAGAAGATGGGGGCGACAACCCCGTCGCTGAAATTTTCCGACAGGGATTCAATGGCGGATCGAGCAACGCCATGTCGGTCCAGGCTTTTTGGATCGCGGCTGACAATGTGGGCGATGGCGCGACGCCCCCCTTCCAATCCATCAATGCGCAGGCCAGTACCAACCCGGCGTACATGATCATGCAGGCTACGCGCCGCCAAAAAGATGGAAACGATTACGGCCTCCACCATCCAGCCCCAGCTGGTTCCTGTCAGCATTCGGTCCAGACCATAGCCAATAGCGGCGCACCCCCCGACCACCAGTAAGACCGTGACGGCACCCCGCGCCAGTCTATCCTTTTCACCGCGTTCCGGCCGGTTCAGGCGACGGTCCAGAAAGGCAATGGGCTTCCCAATCAGCACAACAGGATGCGGGATGATGCGATACAAGGCGCGTGGATCGCCGATAATGGCATCGATCATGATTGCAAGCACAAGAATCAAGGCGTGAGGCAGGGCCTGAGGCAGTGTTCCGAAGAAACTTGCCGCACCCTGTTGAATTGCGGTTAGGATCGGCTCCACTTGTGGTGATCCTTATCTCCGGATCATACGGGGGGCCGGCGGGTTCTTTGCCCGTGCAATCTGTTGCAGAACTGCATCCAGATAGCGGCCCTGGAACATGGTAATGCCCATCGATTGCCCTGTGCGGATCATCGCCTCGTTATCACAACGCGACAAGATCACACGGCCTTTACCGACGCGCTCAACCTGTTGAGCGATCGCTGCCCTTGTTTCGGTGTTTCCGCCCGTATCGAAAACGCTGTCCGACGACAGTTTTACTAAATCAACTTCCATATATTGACGATCAACGAAACGGATCAGGTCTGGTGTAATGCCATCCAGACAAATGCGATATCCTTTTTCGCGAACAAAATCCCGGGCAAAAATAAAGCCAGAATAATCTGACAATATGTCCAAAATCTGCAATTCAACCACCAACGTGCCACGGCTGCCCATGCGCAGGCTGGAATCAAATTCCAGAAACTCCGGGGATAATAAGGTGGCGACATTCACATTGATTGAAAAGGAAGAATGCAGGGAACTGTCATCGGCCCTTGCGAGCATTTTCAAAACACGACGGTCCAGTGTTTGGGTCAAATGTTGGAATAGCCATCGGTTTGATGCCAGATTCACATCTGGCAGAACGGTTTTCGCCAGATCGTAGATCGAAATGAACAATTCGTTGAAAATTGGTTTGGGTGGGGATTCCTTGTGCACGACACAGACCGCCTGGCGTCGAAATACACTGGATAGGTCGGCGCGCTCCAGAAATTCTTCCAAACGCCCCAATTGTTCTGGTTTCAGCGGACGGCGCGCGTCTTCAAAGGTCTCGCCCGTCTGTTCTGCCATTTGCTGAAGACGTTTCTGTCGGGCGCGTTCTTCTTCAAATACACGCTCACACAGTTCCAGGAATTTCGCGTATTGGCCTTCAATATTATACAGCGTGGCAAAGCGTCCATGGCCTTCACTATCGGCATCGGCTTGGGTCAGCGGGTCATCGCTGAACAAATAGCGCATGCGCATGACGGCATCATCCATCTGCTGCAGATTTGCGCCTTTGACGACAAAAATCAGATCCCCGTTGCCCAACAGAAACGATTGTCCCTCAAAAGTCTGAACAAAGTCATCCAGAGTATTCAGGGCAATACGAATGTGATGTTCGCGGCGATTTTGCGGCTTTAGGCGGGACAAATGCACATGAACACCCCGACGACCATCACGGTGGCGTTCCAGGCGCTGTGCATAATCCAGGAGCAAATACTCTTGGCTCGCCGTGTTTGGCTGTTGTGCCATTGATCGTTTCACCCTCTGCCGCTATCCGTTATACGCTGGAATACTGACTATTAAAGTTAGGTCATAATAAATTAACAGAATCAATCAGTTTGGGCGATAGATTATGCCCCTAAATGTGTCAAGAAAAGGATAGAATGGAAAAACTGTCATATCCTGTGCCATATGCTAACTCTAGGATCGGTAAAATCATGATCACCGGTATGTCGGTGCACAAAAAGGTTAAGAGGAAACGATGTCTGACAGTAAAATAACAGAAGAAGAAGCGTTGCAATTTCATGCTCAGGGGCGCCCTGGTAAAATTGAACTGACGCCGACTAAGCCACTGACAACACAACGTGATCTATCTCTCGCCTATTCACCGGGTGTGGCTGTTCCATGCCTGCACATTCAGGCTGATCCGACCCTTGCTTACGATTATACCGCCAAGGGCAATCTGGTTGCGGTGATCTCCAATGGTACTGCGGTATTGGGGCTGGGAAATATTGGTGCCCTGGCCTCCAAACCGGTAATGGAAGGCAAGGCTGTTCTGTTCAAGCGCTTTGCCGATGTGGATTCCATCGATTTGGAAGTTTCGACGGAAGATGTTGATGAATTTATCAACTGCGTTCGGTTTCTTGGGCCGACTTTTGGTGGCATCAATCTAGAGGATATCAAGGCACCGGAATGTTTCATCATTGAACAGCGCTTGCGCGAGTTGATGGATATTCCTGTTTTCCATGATGATCAGCATGGCACTGCAATTATTGCAGCGGCGGGCTTGATCAATGCCCTGCATCTGACCGGTCGGTCGATTGCTGATATCCGTCTGGTCGTGAACGGGGCGGGCGCAGCCGCTATCGCCTGTACGGAACTGGTAAAGGCGATGGGTGTTGCCCCCAACAATGTTATTTTGTGCGATTCCAAGGGGGTGATTTATCAGGGCCGTGAGGCTGGCATGAACCAGTGGAAATCTGCCCATGCTGCGATCACCGATGCCCGCACGTTGGAGGATGCTCTGGAGGGTGCAGATGTTTTCTTCGGACTGTCTGTAAAGGGCGCTGTAACGCCTGCCATGGTCGCGAAGATGGCTGATAAGCCCATCATTTTTGCCATGGCCAATCCAGACCCTGAAATCACCCCGGATGAGGTGAAATCCGTGCGGTCGGATGCGATTGTCGCAACCGGTCGGTCTGATTACCCCAATCAGGTCAACAATGTTCTGGGCTTCCCCTATATTTTCCGCGGTGCCCTGGATGTGCGAGCGTCAACCATCAATGATGATATGAAGATTGCTGCGGCCCGCGCGATTGCTGAACTGGCACGGGAAGATGTGCCCGATGAGGTGGCCAATGCCTATGGTGGCCAGGCCATGCAATATGGATCGGAATATATCATTCCGGTTCCTTTTGATCCTCGTTTGATTGTTGCGGTTCCAATGGCCGTTGCAGAAGCAGCCATGACATCTGGCGTTGCGCGTCATCCAATTATGGATATGGAAACCTATCGCCGGGATTTGAAGGCACGTTTGGACCCCACCGCCAATATGCTGCATTTCATTTTCGAGCGTGTGAAACAGAACCAGCGCCGGGTTTGCTTTGCGGAGGGGGAAGACCCCCGGATCATTCGCGCCGCAGCCCTGTTCCGAAGCGCAGGCTATGGGATTCCGGTGTTGATTGGGCGGGAAGATCGAATCCGTGAAACGATGAAAGAAGTCGGACTGGATTCCTCCATCGAGTTTGAAATTCATAATGCCCGCATCAGTTCGGATAACGAGCTTTATACCGATCACCTGTATCAGAAGGTTCAGCGGAAAGGGATGCTGTATCGGGACTGTCAGCGGTTGGTTAACCAGGATCGTAATGTGTTTGCGGCTTGTATGCTGGCCAATGGCAAGGTGGATGCGGTGGTGACCGGTGCAACCCGTGCCTATAACGTCGCCTATGACGGCATCCGCCAAGTGATCGATACGGCACAGGGGTCGATTGCGATGGGGTTGACCATTATGGTCTCTCGTGGTCGCACGATCTTTATCGCTGACACGGCCGTTCATGAATTGCCTGATGGGGTGGTTCTGGCGGAAATCGCCAAAGAGGCTGCGGCCTATGCTCGGCGATTGGGCCACGAACCCAGGGTTGGTATGCTTTATGCCTCCAATTTTGGAAACCCGGAGCGCCCCGGTGGTCAACGAGTCCGCGATGCGGTTGCGATATTAAGTGACCTTGATTTGGATTTTGAGTTCGAAGGGGAATTGTCACCCAACGTTGCCCTGGATTTCGACCTGATGAAACGACTGTATCCTTTCAGCCGTTTAACCGGGCCTGCCAATGTTCTGGTCATGCCGGGGATCAATTCCGCCCATGTGGCCACCCGCATGCTGCAAAGCCTGGGCGGTGGCACCATGATTGGGCCATTGTTGATCGGGTTGGAGCATCCGGTGCAAATCGCCCAAATGGGTGCGGGGGTCAGTGATATCGTTTCTTTGGCTGCCTTGGCTGCCCATGACGCGATTGTGTGAATGTGATGTCGGGGTCATGGCTTAGATCAATCTTTCTGGCCTCGGCCCCGGCGCTGCTGATTCTGGCGATCCTGCACTATAAGGAATCGCTGTCGACCGGGATTGTCTTGCTACTGGTTCTGGCGGTCGTTCTAGGGGCATCGATTGCCGTGCGTAGACGCCTGTCTGCCGAAGAAGTTGTGATGCGACGACTGAACCGGCTGACGGCGGAGGCGCAGACCCAGCTTGACGCACTAAGCTACAAAGCGGCGGTGGCGGATCGAATCATCGCCTCCTTACCGCATCCGATCTTTTTTCTGGATCGGGAACGCCGTGTGGTGCGGGCTAATACTGTTGCCCGTGTGTTGGTGGACAGTGATCTGATCGGCCGTGATATTGCCGATGGTTTGCGAGATCCGACCCTGTTATCTGCCATTGATCGGGTGATTGATGGTCAGGGCTCGCAGACGGTTGAATTGGTTCTGCCCGTGCCGGTAGAGACGGAATTCATTGTTCGGGTGGAACCTGTTGATCCACCACCCGGCACCCCGCCCGGTCGCGATGCCCCGGTGGTTCTGATCGATATGCAGGATATTACGGCCCTGCGCCGGTCAGAACGCATGCGCGTCGATTTCGTGGCCAATGTCAGCCATGAATTGAGAACACCGCTGACCAGCCTGACGGGTTTCATTGAAACCCTGCGGGGTCCGGCACGCGATGATGTAGAGGCGCGAGATCGATTCCTGGCCATCATGCAGGAACAGTCGGAGCGGATGTTTCGATTGATTTCTGATCTGTTAAGTCTGTCGCGGATCGAATTGGAAGAACACAGCCGCCCGCGCGAACAGGTCAATATTGCGGACTTACTGCGGCGCTTGATCGAGCTTTTGTCACAAAAGGCGGAAAAGGTTTCCGTAAAGATCATCACAGATTGGCCCGATGATCTGCCGCCTGTGCGCGGTGATTCCGATCAATTGTTTCAGGTGTTTCAAAACCTTTTGGATAATGCCCTGAAATATGGGGCCAAGGGAGATGCTGTAACCATCACGGCAAAGCTGAATGAGCGGCGGCGGTTGGTTGTCGAAATCACGGACCAGGGGGCGGGGATTGCGCCGGAACACTTGCCGCGCTTGACAGAACGGTTCTATCGCGTGGACGCGGCACGATCACGAGAGCTTGGCGGTACTGGTTTGGGCCTAGCCATTGTGAAGCATATTCTGAACCGTCATC
>JARGPE010000056.1:17106-20549 GCA_029212835.1 Alphaproteobacteria bacterium
GTCGCTTGACTGTGACAAGTAAAGTTGGAAAAGGCAGCACATTCGGAGTCATCTTGCCAATCGCTGTTGCATCGCAGCAGAACAACAGGACTGGCCAAAATTCGCTGATTTCCGAGGAAACCGCCGGCGACTCTCGTCCCGTTTGACATAAAATTGTCTATACCAATTTTCGTTTTCGTAACAAAACTGTATCGCCTCTATCACAAAACGGAAAGCTGGACACTCTAAACCCTGCGTCAACGTCTTGGGGTAAGGCGTGCCTGAATTTCATTGGGCACGCTCTTTGGCTGAGGGCAGGTATCCATCAAATGGCACCTGTCTGAGTTGAGTCCCTCAACGGCGGAAGCTTTAACATTTAGCTGATATGTCAGGATGGATCACATCATGAAGGCAATGAACAAAACTTTGGTGATCGCGGCCGTTGGCGCCTTCGCCTTCGCCGGAGCGGCGCAAGCACGCGATTACGTTTCGATCATGGGTTCCTCGACGGTTAAACCGTTTGCGGACTTGGTCGCTGAAGAATACCAAAAAGTTTACACCGGCAAGTTTGCTGCGCCTGTCGTTGAAGGCGGCGGTTCTTCTGCTGGTTTGAAAGAATTCTGTAAAGGTGAAGGCGCAGACACGATCGATGTTGCTGATGCTTCTCGCCCGATTAAAGATAAAGAAATTGCTGCTTGCGCCGCGAATGGCGTGACCAAGATCATTGAAATCCGCATCGGTTATGATGGTATCGTTTTCGCAAACCCAGTCAACAAGCCAGCTTTCGCGTTCGAACCGAAAGACATCTACTTGGCTTTGGCTGAAATGGTTCCGGTTGATGGTAAGCTGGCCAACAATCCTTACAAAACCTGGGACCAAGTGAATCCGGCTTTCCCGAAGCAAGAAATCACCATGTACATCCCTGGTGAAAAGCACGGGACCCGTGAAGTTTTCGAAGAAAAAGTGCTGGAAAAGGGCTGTGAAGCCGCTGGCGGCATGGATCTTCAGGTTGCTGCCAATGGTGGCGACAAGAAAGCTGCTGGTAAGGCTTGCATGAAAGTCCGCAAGGACGGCGTTGCAGTCGACATTGACGGCGAATACACCGAAACGCTGGCGCGCATCGAATCCAACCCAGATGGTATTGGTGTGTTCGGTCTCAGCTTTGCTGAAAACAACCCTGATAAAGTTAAGGTTGCTACGGTGGATGGCGTTACGCCAAACCTGGAAACCATCGCAAAGGGTGAATATCCTGTTTCTCGTCCTCTGTTCTTCTACGTCAAGGGCGCGCATGTCGATGTTATCCCCGGCCTGCGTGAATATGTCGAATTCTTCCTGTCCGATGACATGATCGGCGATTTCGGTAAGGCTGTTGATAAGGGCCTGATCCCGATGCCGAAACCGGAACTGGAAAAAGTTCGCAGCAACTTCCAGAACGGCGTTTCCGTCTGTTCCTCAGGTTTGAGTGGTGTGGTCTCTCGGCTAGCAAGGGTCGACCGACTGACCTCTCTAGTCTACTGGGCCTCGATCTGGTAGGCCCGTACTTCTAAAACCAAGTTTGTTTGTCGCTTTCTGCGAATTTATTTCAAATCTGAATGCGGATCCGGAATGTGCCCCTGAAATAGGGAGGGCTGTTCCTGAGCCACATTCAGCCTCGGCGGGGGTTAGGGAATGTCTGTTAGTATTTTGCTCTTGTTGGTTTTAGGAATTTCGATCGTATTTTATGTTTTGGGCGGTCGACGCGCCATCAAAACTGCCGGTGGCGATGGTCGCACCTTGCACTCACGCCCAACTTATTATGGGATGTACTCAGCCTTATGGGCCGCGATCCTGGGTGTGGTGGTGATCGTGCTCTGGCGTATTGGCCAGACATTCTTCTTGGACAGCACAATTATTGACGCGCTGCCAGATGATATCGCAAATGGCGATGCCAATCAGCTCCGACTGGTGATTTCAACGGTTAAAAGCTTGGTCTCCGGCGGTGTTGCCAGCCAGATCCAACCCTATATGAACCCAGCGGTCGAGGCATATCGCAGCGCCCTGCACTTGACATCCTGGGCGCTGGCGGCTGCGGCCTTGGTGGCGGCAGCGTTTGGGGGCGGTATTATATTTGCCCGCATCAATCCAGAAATGCGCGCCCGAAATGAGGTGGAACGCATTGCCCGTTATGGACTGATTGCCTGTGCCAGTGTCGCGATTTTGACCACGGCGGGCATTGTGCTGTCGATGCTGTTTGAGACCATCCACTTCTTTAAGGTCGTGCCGCTGTCGAATTTCTTCCTGGGAACGGAATGGGATCCCCGGTTTTCGTCGGCTGGACGCGATGGTGGCGATGCTGGTCAATTCGGGATGATCCCGCTGATGGCCGGGACCATGTATGTTGCCTTTGTTGCGATGCTGGTGGCGGTGCCGATCGGTTTGTTGGCGGCGATGTATCTTTCTGAATATGCCTCCCCCATGTTCCGGTCCTTTGCAAAGCCAATGCTGGAAATTCTGGCGGGTATCCCGACGGTCGTTTACGGGTTTTTTGCCCTGGTGACGGTCGGTCCGTTTCTGCGCGATACAGGAACAATGTTTGGCCTGGATGTAGATGCGCGATCCGTCCTGACGGCGGGGATTGTTATGGGGATTATGATCATCCCGTTTATCTCGTCTCTGTCAGATGACATTATTACCCAGGTTCCCCGCTCTTTGCGGGAAGGGTCTTTGGGTCTTGGGGCGACCAAGTCAGAAACCATTCGGAAAGTGATTTTCCCGGCCGCATTACCAGGGATCGTGGGGTCCATTCTGTTGGCGGCAAGCCGCGCGATCGGTGAAACCATGATCGTGGTGATGGCCGCTGGGGTGGCTGCCAACCTGTCTGGTAACCCGTTTGAGCCAATGACCACAGTAACGGTCAAAATAGTCAACCAGCTGACCGGTGATAATGAATTTACCAGCCCACAAACGCTGGTCGCCTTTGCCTTGGGGATGACGCTGTTTGTCATCACTTTGGGCCTGAATATCTTCGCCTTGCATATCGTGCGGAAATACCGCGAGCAGTACGATTAATCCGGTTCGGACGGGAGAAATAAACGCGTCGACCCAAGCAACAGTAAGCGGTAGTACCGCGCCAGAAATCCCCGATGATGTGGCGAAACGAATCAAGCGCCGCTATGCCGCAGAACGCCGTTTCCAGGCATATGGCATCTCGGCTATTATGATCGGCCTTGCCTTCTTAGTGGTGATGTTCTTCAGCATTATTCGCAATGGTTATCCTGCGTTTCAGGAAACCCGTATCCAGCTGGATGTTGAGCTGACGGAAAGTGCGTTCCCCTCAGATCCCGCCGAGCGCACCAGTGACGGTATGCGCCGTGTCGGTTGGACCGGCTTGGTGCAAAAGGGCATTCGGGACGCGCTGAATCCCCAAAGTCGTGCAGATGCCGTCGCCATGCATGGATTGTTGTCTCCCAATGCTGAAGTTGCTG
>JARGPE010000057.1 GCA_029212835.1 Alphaproteobacteria bacterium
TCGCTGGAAACGCGCAACCGCCACTCATCAATCTGTGGCGGATAACCCCCTTGCCTTTAAGGAAATACTCATGAAAGCCGCAGAACTGTTTGTTAAATGCCTGGAAGAAGAAGGCGTTGAGCGCATTTATGGTGTTCCGGGTGAGGAAAATGCCGATCTGATGATCGCCCTGATGGATTCCAAGATCGACTTTATACTATGCCGTCATGAGCAGGCGGCGGCCTTCATGGCAGATACACATGGTCGCCTGACCGGTAAAGCGGGCGTCTGCCTGTCCACCTTGGGTCCGGGGGCTACAAATCTGGTGACCGGGCTGGCGGATGCAAACATGGACCGTGCGCCAGTGGTTGCCATCATTGGCCAGGGATCGACCAAACGCCTGCATAAGGAAAGCCACCAGAACATGGATTCAGTGGCGATGATGCGACCAATTTCAAAATGGGCGCAATCGATCACATCGGCTGGCAATGTAACCGAAGTCGTGCGCAAGGCGTTCAAGGTAGCGGAAACGGAAAAACCCGGCGTCTGTGTCATTGAATTACCTGAAGATATTGCCAAACAAGAAATTGACGACACCCCAATGCCCGCCCGAAAGGTGCGTCGCCCTGGCGCAGACTATAAGGCGATCGCGGAGGCAGCCCGGCTGATCGGGGAAGCCAAAAACCCGATCATCCTGGCCGGTAATGGCGCAATCCGGAAACGGGCCGCGAAACAATTGTTCCGTCTTGCAACGAAAACCGGGATCGGCGTTGTAAACACCTTCATGGGCAAAGGTGCCGTGCCGATGGATGACCCTCATTGCCTGTTCACTATGGGTCTGGGGTCGGGCGACTATAACAACCTTGCCTTTGATGATGCGGATCTGGTTATTTCTTGTGGCTATGACTTGGTGGAATATGCGCCATCTGCTTGGAATCGCAGCAACAAAGATACCAAGAAGATCATCCATATCGACTTTAGCCCCGCCGAAGTCGACCGCGATTATCAGGCAACAGTGGAAGTTGTCGCGGATCTGGCCGATGCCCTGTGGCAGCTAAACGAGGCCGTAAACGACATGTATGCGGACCGGATGCCACTGTTCAACATTGCCGACCGCCAGGCCCTGCGTAAGATCATGTCTGACGAGTTCTCTGCTCAGAAGGACGATACGGCGGTCCCGGTAAAACCTCAGAAAATCCTGTGGGATGTGCGTGAGTTCATGGGGCCGGAAGATATCCTGCTTTCAGATGTCGGGGCGCATAAAATGTGGATCGCGCGCCATTATCAATGCATGGAACCCAATACCTGCCTGATATCCAATGGCTTCTGCACTATGGGCTTTGCCATGCCAGGGTCGATTGGCGCTAAACTGGCATTTCCAGATAAGAAGGTTCTCTCCATCTCTGGTGATGCCGGGTTCATGATGAATGTGCAGGACCTTGAAACAGCGGTGCGCCTGAAGTTGAATATTGTCGCGATGGTTTGGTGTGATGGCGAATATGGCCTGATAAAATGGAAGCAACAGACCAATTTCCAGGGCCGACATTCTCCCCTGGCCTTTAACAATCCGGATTTCGTGCAACTGGCCCATAGCTTTGGCATGTGGGGTAAGGAGATCACGGCAACGGATCAGATTATCCCAACGCTGAAAGAAGCCTTCGCGCAGGAAGGCCCTGCCCTAATCGCCATCCCCGTCGACTATTCGGAAAATATGAAACTGTCCAAACGCCTTGGGAATGTAAGCGTCGCCCTTTAGGAAAGAGAGAAAACATCCGGTATGTCTGTTTTTAAGGTCAAGTTCAGCATCGCAATCCTTCTGGCGCTGGGGGGCATGCCATCGGTGGCACTGGCCCAGGAGACGGCACCAAAAGCCCCCTTCTTCACGGAAACCTGTGAGGCCTTGTTCCAAAAGGAAGACCCGGCCTATCTGCGCCCGATGACTGAAATGCCGCTTGTCTTCACCTTCATGCTTGGGTTCTACACAGCAAAGGGCCAAGCGGATGGCCTGGAACTGGTTGAAATAGCCAATCGCAACGACATCATCCCAACTTTGATTGAGCATTGTCGTGCGGTTCCGAAAGACAGCTATTTAACGGCCCTAGACAAGACAGTCCCGACGCCATTGGAAACCCCTTTGGAAAACCCAACACCAATGCTGTTTGACGCACACTGTGGCGCTGTATTCGGACCACCGCCAAAGACCTTCCTGCGATCCCCTTTGGAGTTTTCTTTAGTTCAGCATTTCATCATTGGCTATTACACCGCCGCGAATGTTCGCCTTGATCCCGTGGACCTGGCCAATCGCCGGGATTTAATGGTTAAGCTGTATGATCGGTGCATGGAAAATCTAGATCAACCCCTGCGAAATGCGATCGCAGAGACAGTGCCAGCCTCTTAAAGAACCTTGTGACATCGCCTGACATTCTGGAAATCGGCACGACTCTTGCTTGTTTAAAACCGTTAGATTTATGACGGGCGAGACAAGCAGATGACAGCGATTACATCCGGGCACTATGTTCAAAGGGCGTATACCGGCCTTTTCACGCCAACGACGCAAGCCACCAACTCATCCAAGGTGCCTGATGGGGGGCTGAATTCTGCCCCCTCAACGGACACGGGATCAATGAGCCCGAATGCGCCCGTCCCACCGCAGATATCAGGGGCCTATCCGTCCAACCTGTCTTATGGAACACAATCGACCTTATTGGCTGCTCAAGAGGCGACGACCAGCGATACAAGAGCCGACGGCACGGAGACCACCGGATACGAACCGTCAGACATCGAAAAGCAGTTTCAGGAATATATGGACAAAACGCCTGCGGAACGCATTCGGGATGCGATCTTAAAGGAGTTGGGTATTACAGAAGAAGATCTAGCAGCCATGCCACCAGAGCAACGTGAGGCGATGGAACAGGAAATAGCTCAACGCATTCAGGATAAGGCCGTCCAGAATGCTGAGGACAAGGAAAAGCGGGACGCCTGATTTCTTCTGAAGTCTGAACCGCCGGTCAGGCTTTCGCCAGATTCGGATCCACCTCAATTGCCTCTTGGGTATCGACTGGTGCCCGAACCATTTTTGACAGGCCCGTCCCTTTGCGGAAGTCATCCAACAAGGCATCAAAGTCATCCGCAGCAATGCGCCCACCAATCCGGCTGCTCGAAAAGAAGCGCCAGAAACTGACACAGTGTTTGGTTGATCCAATCACGGTTCCCAAAACATCAAAAATCTGGCTGGCATTCATCAGCGTTTGCTTCAATGCCTGCGGGTTCTGGTTGCCTACAAATTCCTCAATATAATTCTTTTCGTAACTGGCCAGATATTGATGGCACAGTTTCCAATCCTCTGTGAACGACGCTCGAATGGATCGGATGGTTCTCTGTGTCTCACCCTTTTGCTCGATAGAGGCATATCCATAGATCTTGGCTGCCCCCATTTCATCCAGCATCTTGACCAAATCAGTATAAGAATCCTGCGCTTGATACTTATAATACAGCAGGCCCTTCCAGGCGAAGATGATTTCGCTGGCTTTATCCTGCGGAATATCCAGCGTTTGTAGAATTGGTTTCAGCAATTTGGTTTGCGCAGGGTCCCAAATCTTATCAGCCAAGGAACGCGCTGCATCGGCCTTGCCCTTTTCCCCAAACGCCATCTGCGCCAGCGGCACGAAGTCCGAGATGATGCGTTCCTTAATGCGACTCCATTCCATTTCGTCGATTTGAAAATAGCTTTTATCGACGTGAACACCCAGTTCCGTCATTTTTTCACGCAACAAGAATGGATCAAGCGATGGCACGTTATCCAATTCGCTCAGTATCGCCAGGTCTCTTCTATTCTCGTCACTTTCATTTGACTGAAAGCCAAAATACTCTTCCAGCATGCGTCTGAGATTGGGCTGTCCAATAAAAGCGAACAAACCACCTTGGGATAAATCATTCCGGTCAAAGGGTTTAAACAATTTTGTCGCATTATCCTGCGTGATACCAAATGCAATTTTATCAGCCGGCTGGACAATCGACTTTAAAATCAAAACGTTATTCAATGACTTATTTTTAAAAAATGTCTCATGCTCCCCATCGGTTTTTAACAACCGTTGGGTAAGTAAATTCAAATTAAGAACACGGGACGTCGATGTGACATTCGACAGGTTCCCCATGTTGCGAAATTCTTTACTGGTCTTTTTCATAAGACGCCTACACTTCGTACTAAAGTTCAAAAATTCTGTATTCTACCTAAATCCTCAGGCGCCCGCGGGCAACGTATTCCAATACCCAAAATCTTTCAATCCTTAGCGCGTGCATTAACATTTTCCCAAAAATCAAAATACAACGCAAGATGATTAGATTGCATCCCAAAATCTAGATAAAATTTTCCGACGCTTTGCTCGACCCAGCTGAAATATTCAAGTCTTGAGAATTCGAAATAGGTAAGACGTCAAGTTTACTTAACATCTAACTGAGCACACCCCATCCTCATTTAGCAATGAAGACAATACTTAAGTATCACGATTCCCATAATGCATTACATTCTCGTACACTCGACCAACTTTTTTTGAGGCCTCAAAAATTTATCATTTAAAGTTAGGCGCCCAGACAAGAAATATTAATGTCGAGAATATGACCGTTTGATAATACTGGCAATGTTACACTGTGACATGCGATGAGCGTAGACGCCCTTCAGGTAAAGCCAGAAAATTTGAATCCTGGTTCCCAAAAACCAACAAGTCCCCACGCGATTGCATGGGGACTTGCCAGTAAATCTAAATGATTGAGAAGGCTCAATCACAGGCGAGGCTCGATTGGGCGGCTTATGCCTTCTCGCCAGCCTTGCCCTTTTTCTTGGACTTTGACTTTTTGGCCTTGCCTGTATCGGGGAAGGCAAAACGGAGTTTGTCTTCTGCCTTGTCGACATCCACCAGGACGGTACCGCCATTGGCGAGCTTGCCGAACAACAGTTCTTCCGCCAGCGGACGTTTGATGCTTTCCTGAATGACGCGGGCCAGGGGACGCGCCCCGTATTTGTCGCTATAGCCCTTATCACCCAGCCACAGGCGTGCCTCGTCGGTCAGGTCAATGGTCACATCACGGTCGGCCAATTGTGCTTCCAATTGGATGACGAATTTATCGACAACACGACCAATGACATCCTTAGGCAGGGATGCGAATGGGATGATCGCATCCAGACGGTTGCGGAATTCTGGCGTGAACATCCGCTCAATCGCCGCCGTGTCCTCGCCTTCCCGCATGCTGCGTCCAAAGCCAATCGCAGGCTTGGCCATATCGGCGGCCCCGGCATTGGTGGTCATGATCAGCACAACATTGCGGAAGTCTACCGTCTTGCCATTGTTATCGGTCAGCTTGCCGTAATCCATTACCTGCAACAGCACGTTAAACAGATCCGGATGGGCCTTTTCGATTTCGTCCAGCAACAGAACGCAATGAGGCGTCTGGTCGATAGCATCAGTCAACAGGCCGCCCTGATCAAACCCGACATAGCCAGGAGGCGCACCGATCAACCGTGAGATTGAATGACGTTCCATATATTCAGACATGTCGAAGCGTTTGAGCTCCACACCCAAGGTGCGGGCCAATTGCTTCGCAACCTCGGTCTTCCCAACACCGGTCGGGCCGGAGAAGAGATAGCTGCCAATTGGCTTGTCCTGTTCCCGCAAACCAGCACGGGACAGCTTGATTGCAGAGGTCAGAGCCTCAATCGCGGCATCCTGGCCATAGACCATGGTGCGCAAATCACTGTCCAATGTAGACAGGGCATCACGGTCGTCTCGGCTGACCTGTTTCGGGGGTATGCGGGCAATCTTGGCCACAACAGCCTCCACATCCCGTGTCCCGATCTGTTTCTTGCGACGGCTTTCGGACAACAGCATCTGAGCAGCCCCCACTTCATCAATCACGTCAATTGCCTTATCGGGCAACTTGCGGTCATTGATATAGCGTGATGACAGTTCAACCGCAGTCTTGATCGCATCCAGCGTATATTTAACGCCGTGATGTTCCTCGTAATAGGGTTTCAGCCCCATTAGGATCTTGATCGCGTCTTCAACTGATGGCTCGGACACGTCGATCTTCTGAAAGCGGCGAGCCAAGGCCCGATCCTTCTCAAAATGACCGCGATATTCCTTATAAGTGGTCGATCCAATGCAGCGCAGCGCACCGTTTTGCAGGGCCGGCTTCAACAGGTTCGACGCATCCATCGCGCCACCCGTAGTCGCCCCGGCCCCGATCACCGTATGAATTTCATCAATGAACAGGATCGCCCCGGGCGTTGCTTCAATTTCCTTCATGACCGCCTTCAGGCGTTCTTCGAAATCACCGCGATACCGGGTGCCTGCCAACAGCGCGCCCATATCCAAGGAAAAGATCGTGCAGGTGGCCAGAACGTCCGGCACATCCAAATCAACAATACGCTTGGCCAGACCTTCGGCAATAGCGGTTTTACCGACACCAGGATCGCCCACCAGCAGCGGGTTGTTCTTGGTGCGTCGGCAGAGCACTTGGATGACCCGCTCCACCTCCTGAACACGCCCAATCAAAGGATCAATCTTGCCCAGACCCGCCTTCTTGTTCAGGTCAACGCAATAGGTGTCCAGCGCTTCATGACCGCTCTTATTCACGTCTTCGGCCTTTGCATCTTCATCTGTGCCCGATGGGCCAGGCGCAGCGGTCGGGTCCGTTTCCTGCCCCGGAACTTTTGCAATGCCATGCGAGATGTAATTCACGGCGTCAAAGCGCGTCATATCCTGCAACTGCAAGAAATAAACGGCGTGACTTTCGCGTTCAGAGAAGATCGCGACCAACACATTGGCGCCGGTCACTTCTTCTCGACCAGAGGATTGAACATGGATCGCAGCACGTTGCAGCACACGCTGGAATCCGGCTGTGGGTTTAGGGTCTTCACTGAGCAGGGTGACGAGATTGCTGAGGTCATTGTCGATGTAATCGGCAAGGTTTCCGATTAGCTTTTCAACATCGACTCCACAGGCGCGCATGACGGCCAAGCCGTCTTGATCTTCCGTCAGGGCGAGCAGCAGATGTTCCAAAGTCGCATATTCGTGGCTGCGCTCCCCCGCCATAGAAAGAGCCCGATGCAACGTCTGTTCCAGTGCTTTTGACAACATGCGATGCGGTCTCCTTCCAACCAGGGTAAATTCAATTGGCAAACAAGTTCTTGTTCACCGGTACACATTCTAAACTGAGTCGGCTTAACAGAACTTTAAAGATGCCGACCTGTTCTTTTTTTGACCAAGTCTTTTGCTAGGCCAACTCTTGATGCACGATACTTATTCTTTTTCCAGCGTGCATTGCAGTGGATGACCTTCTTTACGCGCGGCATCCATTACCTGCGTCGCCTTGGTTTCGGCGACCTCATAGGTAAACACACCGCAAATACCGACACCACGATTATGAACATGCAACATTACTTGAGTCGCCTCTTCGCGCGTTTTGCCGAAGAACCGCTCCAGAACGTAAATCACAAATTCCATTGGGGTATAGTCGTCATTCAACATGAGGACTTTATACATGGATGGCTTCTTGGTTTTCGTGCGGGTCTTGGTGACAACACCAGTCCCCGGCCCACCCATGCCGCCATCATCGTTGCCTTGATCGTCGTCGCCAGGACCGGACCGTTCCGGTCCCGATCGCTTTTGCAGTGCCACGTTATACCTGTTCAAAGCCGTCATAATAGTCCCGATACGGGTCTCTCCATTGTCATTGTGAGAAGGTAAAGACTGTTGCCTCATTCACTCACTCCACTGCACATGATTATATTGGTCGTTTCAAGTGCATTCAAAGGGGTTTAAAAGGATTTCCTTGGAGAATCCTCAGATTTTACTCAGGATTGATGCCGATAGATAGAGGACCCAAGATGACCTTTGAGCCAAAAGATCCCCCGCGCCTGTTCCATGTTGGCGACAAAGGGCAGATTGAATTGCAAGATTGCGGATCGGTTTATCTAGCCCCCGATCAGCAAGTCACCTTTCGAAGCACGGGCCAAAACCAGACCGCATTTGACGTGACACGAAAGGATTTCGGCTATTATGTCTGCAATTCCATGAATGGCACTCTGCCCCGTCAGGGCCTGCGCCCGGCACTGTGTCGGAACACAGCGCACAAGCTGCTCTACCTGCTGTTGGTAGAGCCAGAGCATCAAGCTGCGTTTATGCGCTATTTGTCGCAGACCGGCATGGAACTGATTGCGTGGATAGACAATCTCGATGAAACCGCCCTGAACGCCCTGGCCGATTCTCAGGCTTAGCTTGCGCTGGCAACCTGTTCCCGGGCGATCGACAACAGAACATTCATCTGCTCACGCACCAAATGTTCCGTGGTTTCGATACCCTTTGCCTGCAAATCGCCAAAGACTTTGCGCAGAACATCATTGTCACCAACTTCTTCAAAGTCGGCAATCACCACTTCCTGTGCATAGTTCTGGGCCTCATCGCCTTCCAGCCCCATCAGGTCCGCAGCCCACAGGCCCAGCAGCTTGTTGCGACGTGCCATTGCCTTGAAATCAAGCTCTTTGTCGTGGCTGGCTTTGTTTTCAAAGGCCTTTTCGCGATTGTCAAATTGGCTCATGGGTTTGTTTCCTAATCTCTGGTTTAGGTCGTTAGGCGGGGCCAAACCCCTGCACTTCTTTCCCTGTTATGTAATCGTTTCGCGCGGCAGGTTCAACGACTGATGCTGCGCTAAAATCCACCTGGGCACATTTTCTTCTCTCCCCAACTATAGGGTTAGACCACCCAACCGTAAAACGGCGATTGTGAAAGTCGAGGTCGGTTGCTATACGCAGCACAGACACATTCCCCAGGCGGTAAGAGGCGGGTCCATACTCATGGCGCGACGCAGACAAATCTACGAAGGCAAAGCTAAGGTGATTTTTGAGGGACCGGAACCCGGTACCCTGGTTGCCTATTTTAAAGATGATGCCACGGCATTCAACAATCAGAAAAAAGGCACAATCACCGGAAAGGGTGTGCTGAACAATCGGATTTCCGAATTTCTGATGTTGCGCCTGCAGGATCTGGGCATTCCGACCCATTTCATCCGTCGCCTGAACATGCGCGAGCAATTGATCCGCGAAGTAGAGATCATTCCGGTTGAAGTTGTCATCCGCAATGTCGCCGCGGGCTCCATGGCAAAGCGTCTGGGCATTCCGGAAGGAACGCCCCTGCCCCGTTCTATCGTCGAATATTGCTATAAATCCGACGAATTGGGAGATCCACTGATTTCCGAAGAACATATCACAGCTTTTGGCTGGGCCAGCCCGCAGGATATCGACGATTTCCTGGCAATGTCACTGCGCGTCAATGATTTCCTGTCCGGGCTGTTCATCGGCATCGGTATCAAACTGATCGATTTCAAACTGGAATTCGGTCGCATCTATGACGAAAACGGCGATGTTCGCATTGTTCTGGCTGACGAATTAAGCCCGGACAATATGCGCCTGTGGGATACGCTCACCAACGAAAAGATGGACAAGGACCGATTCCGTCGCGATCTCGGCAATGTTGAAGATGCCTATCGCGAAGTGGCGCGGCGCCTGGGTGTGTTACCGGAAAGCGGTACGGTCGAAAATATCGATGGCGAGCCGACCTAATTCCACTGTTCAGCAGTAGAATCAGCGTAAAGAACCGACCAGTTCAGATGATCAGGAGTAAGCTTAGATGAAGGCCAATGTCACCGTCACCTTGAAACGCGGCGTGTTGGATCCTCAGGGCAAGGCCATTGGCCATGCGCTGGAAGGGTTGGGCTTTGAGGGAATAGGCGAAGTCCGCCAGGGCAAACTGATCGAGGTGGAACTGGCTGAAACCGACCGTAAGGCCGCCGAGGCAAAGCTGGACGAGATGTGCCGCAAGCTGTTGGCCAATACCGTCATTGAAGACTACGCAATCGAGATTGTGGAGTAATCCAGATCATGAAAACCGCGATTACCGTCTTTCCCGGCACCAACCGCGAACGCGACATGGCCGCCGCGATTGAAAAGGCCAGCGGCAGCAAGCCCGATCTTATCTGGCATGGTGAAAGCGATCTCAGCGGCTATGACTTAATCGTTGTTCCTGGTGGCTTTTCCTATGGCGATTATCTGCGCTGTGGCGCGATGGCGGGCAATTCCCCAATTATGCGCGCAGTGAAACAACAGGCAGAGCGCGGCGTTGCGGTTCTGGGGGTCTGCAATGGCTTTCAGGTTTTGACCGAAACCGATATGCTGCCTGGTGTTTTGATGCGCAATGCGGGCCTGAAATTTATCTGCAAGATGACCCATATCCGCTGTGAACGCAGCCACCCCCCCTTCACCGGCAGTCTGAATCAAGGCGATGTCATCAAAGTCGCCGTTGCCCATAACGAAGGCAATTATTTCGCCGATGAAGACACGCTGGACCGCCTGGAAGGTGAAGGCCGCGTGGTCTTCCGCTACAGCGATGCGGCTGGTCTGGTCGATGCGACCACCAACTTAAACGGTTCCCAACGCAACATCGCTGGCATCGTGAATGAGGCAGGCAATGTCATGGGCATGATGCCCCACCCCGAAAATGCCATCGATACATTGGCTGGCGGTGTTGAAGGCCTGAAAATGTTTACCGCGCTGGCTGGCTGACAGGCCGCTCCTAATCCCACAAAAGGAAGGTCTACCGACGCTTCAAGATGCGCCGATAGACCTCTATTGTGCGGCATTAAATTCCAACCGAATGTTTAACTCAGCAGTGGATTGACGATACTGCCGCCGTCGATGTTGTATTCCGCACCGGTGATGAAGCTCGCATCGTCAGAGGCCAGAAACGTCACCAGATTGGCAATGTCGTCTGGAGCACCGAACCGTTTCAACGGGATTCGGTTCTGCATCGCCGTTCCAAATTCCGTCACCGCTTCGGCAGGCAAGCCAAGCTTCCCAAATATTGGTGTGGTGACCGGGCCTGGATTGACTGAATTGACCCGGATTTTCCGGGGGGCCAATTCCGTTGAAGCAGTTCGTGTCAGTGAATTCAACGCCGCCTTACTGGCTGCATAGACCGCTGTATTCGGCATACCCGTATAGGCGTTGATGGAAGAGAGATTAATGACAGAGGCCCCGTCTTTCAGGACCGGCAGGAACTTCTGCAGGGTGAACAAGGCGCCCTTAAAATTAATTGCCATTGTGGAGTCGAAATCCTTCTCTGTCACTTCACCCAGGGGCGCAAAACTTACAACACCCGCATTAATGAACAGAATATCCAACACCTTATGGTCTGCCTTCACTTGCGCGACAAGCGTATCAATGGCCGCCAAATCGCTTTGATCCGCGACCATTCCAATGACGCCCAATTCTTTTGCAGCTGTTGCGATTGCGTCCTTGTTGCGCCCCGTGATGATTACAGTCGCGCCTTCTCGTTTGAACGCCTGTGCAGTGGCATAGCCGATGCCGCTATTGCCGCCGGTAACAACTGCGGTCTTTCCAGCCAACTTACCCATAGTCTTGATTTCCTTATGTTCGGTTCTAGATTAAAATTATGTACCGATTGGTATGATGTATAAAATGTACCAATCGGTACATAATGCAATAGGAAGAATGGAGAAATTTTAAAAATGTCCGCGGGACGGCAACGCGCATTTGATAAAGAAGAAGCCTTAGATGCGGCGATGACGGTGTTTTGGCAAAATGGTTACGGCAATACATCAATGGCCGAACTTGTAAGCGCAATGGGCATAAACAAACCCAGTCTTTATGCGGCTTTCGGAAACAAGGAAGACCTCTTTGTGGCCACTTTGCGCCGGTACATAGACAACCACGGCAAGCCAAATGCCGCTGTCTTGTTTGAAACTGAAAAGCCATTCAAGGAGCGACTTCGACGTTTCCTGAAACAAACAGCTGAGATGCAATGTAACCCGCGTTTTCCGGGAGGTTGCCTCATAACGTCCTGTACAGACGAGTCAAATGCGGAGGCTTTCCCCCCTAAGGCCCTAAAAGAAATCTCTGACATTAATGCCTTCATCCTAGACAAGTTCATCAAACTCTTTTCGGATGAAATTAACGCTGGGACGCTAAAATCCAGCCATGATCCAAAAGCATTGGCTTTATATATTGTTGCCCTGACACAAGGCATGGCGGTATCAGCAAAAAATGGTGCCAGTCCAGAAGACCTACAGGCCATCATTGACCAAGCAATGGCAGCTTTTTCTTAATCAGATATTCGTGTGAATAATCGTTAGGTTTCTCAACACCACCGTTTAAACAATTCCTTTATCGCGCCACATATAATTCAAATCACATGATTCAAAATCATGTGGCAAAGTGGCTGCATATTTTCCTTGCCCCTTAGCCCAATGATGTCCGAGGCTGAGACAAACGATAACCTGTTAAGGAAGCAACCCGCCATGTTAGCCAGAGACACGACCAATGCCGCCCGCAATGTCTTTGGGCAGCCCTTGATGCCCTGTTCCGTTGATCCGGTGACAGGGTTTTATCGCGATGGGTGCTGTAATTCGGGGCCGGAAGATATTGGGTCCCATACGGTTTGCGTGCAGATGACGGCTGATTTTCTGGCCTTTTCGCAGGCACGGGGCAATGACCTGTCGACCCCCGTGCCAGAATATGGTTTCCCTGGTTTGAAACCAGGCGATCAATGGTGCCTGTGCGCAGCCCGCTGGCAGGAAGCCTATCTGGCAGGGTTTGCGCCGAAAGTTGTACTGCTATCTACCCATGAACGGGCACTGGAAGTCTGTGACTTCATTGCCCTTAAGGCTCATGCCATCGATCTGGTTTAAGGGGATTACAATGACTCCAGAGTTTTTAATGACAGCCTTGATCGTTGTTATGCTTCCTGGGACAGGGGTTCTCTATACGCTATCAGCCGGTCTGGGACAGGGCGCGCGGGCCAGCGTTATTGCGGCACTTGGCTGTACCTTGGGCATTGTCCCCCATATCGCGGCCAGTATCTTAGGGCTCGCGGCCTTGCTGTATACAAGCGCGGTCTTGTTCGAGACAGTGCGCTATCTTGGCGTGGCGTATCTTTTCTACCTGGCTTGGCGCATCCTGCGAGAAGGGGGCACGCTTGCTGTTCCAAACAGCCAGGAACGGGAAAGTTCATTTCGATTGGTGACAAATGCTATTCTGCTCAACGTCCTAAACCCAAAACTCTCTTTATTCTTCGTCGCCTTCCTGCCGCAATTTGTGCCGGCTGACGCTATTCACCCCAGTCTTACCATGTTGGAGTTAGCAGCCGTTTTCATGGCGATGACCTTAGTAGTTTTCATCCTGTACGGTGCCTGCGCTGCGCTGGCACGAGACTATGTTTTGTCGAGCCCCCGCGTGCTGCAATGGCTTCGACGCTCCTTTGCCGCCGCCTTTGCCTTGTTGGGATTGAAGCTGGCATTAGCAGATCGGTAACTCATCGCGGTTCCGCTTTGCATTTCCGGCGGAGTCGGGCTAGGAAACCGCCGCAATTGCCCCCTCTCCGCCGCCGCCAGCCAAAGGGAAGTTCATGTCTCTTGTCGAAGTTGAAATCACCCCGGACCTAGTCGCCGAACATGGCCTGACAAAGGATGAATACCAAATCGTCCTGAACATTCTGGGCCGTGCCCCAAATATCACGGAACTGGGTATTTTCTCCGTCATGTGGTCGGAGCATTGTTCCTATAAATCTTCCCGCTTCTGGCTGAAGACTTTGCCAACCAGCGGCCCGCAGGTAATCCAGGGCCCCGGCGAGAATGCGGGCGTAATTGATATTGGTGATGGCGACACCGCCGTATTTAAGATTGAAAGCCACAACCATCCCAGCTTTATCGAACCCTATCAGGGGGCCGCGACCGGCGTGGGTGGTATCATGCGCGATGTCTTCACCATGGGCGCGCGGCCCATTGCCAATCTGAACGCGCTGCGCTTTGGCGACCCCAGTCATGCAAAGACGCGCCATCTTGTTTCCGGCGTTGTGGCGGGGATCGGCGGCTATGGCAATTGCATGGGCATCCCGACCGTGGGCGGGGAAGTGAATTTCGACAAGGCCTATAACGGTAATATCCTGGTCAATGCGATGACAGTCGGTCTGGCCCGCAGTGACAAGATTTTCTACTCAAAGGCCTCCGGGATTGGCAACCCGGTCGTCTATGTCGGCTCGAAAACCGGGCGCGACGGCATTCATGGCGCGACCATGGCCTCCGCAGAATTTACTGAGGATTCCGAAGAAAAGCGCCCCACGGTTCAGGTTGGCGACCCCTTCACTGAAAAGCTGCTGCTGGAAGCCTGCCTGGAACTGATGGCGACCGACGCGATTGTATCGATCCAGGATATGGGCGCGGCGGGCCTGACTTCTTCGTCTGTTGAAATGGCAGATAAGGGCGGCGTTGGCATTGAACTGGCACTTGATAAGGTGCCGATGCGCGAAGAGGGCATGACCCCCTATGAATTAATGCTGTCGGAAAGCCAGGAGCGCATGTTGATGGTCCTAAAGCCTGGGCGGGAAGCTGAGGCCAAGGCGATCTTCGACAAATGGGAATTGGATTTTGCCGTCGTTGGCCGCGTGACCGATACCGGCAACCTGACCCTGATGTGGCATGGTGAATTGGCGGGCGAAATTCCCGTCGCGCCGCTGGTTGAGGCCTCCCCCCTGTATGAGCGCCCGTGGGAACCAACCCCGAAGGCGGGCGACGTGGACCCGTCCATCCCTGCCGATTTGAGCATGGGGGAAGCCCTGAAACGTCTGATCGGATCACCAGATCTGTGCTCTCGTCGCTGGATATGGGAACAGTATGACCATCTGATTGGTGGGGAATCCGTAAAAACCCCAGGCGCGGCAGATGCCGCTATTGTGCGCCTGCCGGGCCAGAAAAAGGCCTTGGCAGCAACGACGGATTGCACGCCGAGATATTGTTTCGCCGAACCGGAAACTGGCGGCGCACAAGCCGTTGCAGAAGCCTGGCGCAACATCACGGCAACCGGTTCAACTCCATTGGCCATCACCAACAATATGAATTTCGGTAATCCAGAGCGCCCTCGCATCATGGGTCAATTTGTTGGCTGTATCAAAGGCATGACTGCTGCGGCCCTGGCACTGGACTTCCCTGTCGTGTCGGGCAACGTATCGCTGTATAACGAAACCAATGGCGAGGCGATCCTGCCCACACCAGTCATTGGTGGGGTTGGCATGATTGACGATGCCGCCAAGTCTGTTGGTTTGGCCCTACCTGAAGCTGGCTTAACCTTGATCCTGGTTGGGGAGACCAAAGGCCACCTTGGTCAGTCACTCTTCATGCGAGATCTACTGGATCGCACCGATGGCGCCCCGCCACCTGTGGACCTGACCGCAGAACGCCGCAATGGCGATTGTGTTCGTACCCTAATCAAGGGCGGACACGTTGCCGCCTGTCACGACCTGTCTGATGGCGGATTGGCCGTGGCTGTGGCTGATATGGCCATTGCTGGTGGTGTTGGCGTGACAATGGACACCGCCCCGTCAAACATTGCCTTACACGCATGGCTGTACGGCGAAGATCAAGCACGCTATCTTGTCGCGACGAAAGATGAAGCCGATGTCCTGGAGGCCTGCGAAAAGGCAGGGGTACCGGCACAAAGAATTGGTATCTCTTTTGGTTCCGCGTTGACGCTGCCAGGGGGCGATACCATATCGATAAAAGACTTGGCTCACGCCCATGATGCGTCGCTGCCGACTTATATGGCAGGAGACGCTTGGCCCACGTGAACCTCACTATGATCGAGAGGGAGCTTTACTTATGCCCATGAGCGCCGGTGACATTGAACGGTTTATCAAAGAAGCCCTGCCGGATGCCGATGTTGTGATCAACGATCTGCGGGGCGATGGCGATCACTATTCCGCCTTCGTGAAATCCGCAGCATTTTTGGGAAAATCCCGAGTGCAACAGCACCAGATGGTCTATGCCGCGCTGCAGGGCCGTATGGGCAATGAACTACACGCCCTGGCACTGCAAACCGCTGTTCCCGAAGACGCCTGATCCTCAGGCGAAGACCCATTTCAGACACGAGAGTCGGCCAAAGAGCCCCTCCCCACTAAAAGGAACCCCATCATGGATGACCAAACCAAGAGCCGAATTTCCAGTGAAGTAAACAGCGGCGATGTCGTGCTGTTCATGAAAGGCACGCCTGTTTTCCCGCAATGTGGCTTCTCTGCCGCTGTGGTTCAGGTGCTCAACCACCTGAATGTGCCGTTCAAGGGCGTCAATGTCCTGGATGACATGGCGATCCGCGAAGGTATCAAGGAATATTCCAGCTGGCCGACCATTCCGCAGCTTTACGTCAAAGGCGAGTTCGTCGGTGGCTGTGACATCATCCGCGAAATGTTCGAAACCGGTGAGCTGACAGAAATGCTCAGCACACACGGCATCGACGTCCAGGTTCAGGCTTAACGTCAAAGCCTGACGCCTAGCGCCTTATAAAGACCCCAGCGCCTGATCTAAATCTGCGATCAGGTCCTGGGGTGATTCTATCCCAACGGAAACGCGGATCAGGTTTTCCGGTGTTTCCGTTTTGATCGACCCTTCCGACGTCTTGCGGTGTTCGATCAGGCTTTCAACACCACCCAATGACGTGGCGGGCTTTAGCAGCTTGCAATTCAGAACGGTTTGGATGGCCTCTTTCGCACCGCCTTTTGGTTGGAAGGACAACATACCCCCAAATCCCCCCTGCATCTGTTTTGCAGCGATGGCATGTCCGGGGTCGCTTTGCAGGCCGGGATACCGGACCGTCTCGACCTTTGGGTGATGAGACAGGAAGCGGGCCACGGCCATAGCATTCTCGCATTGCCGCTCCACCCGCAAGAACAGGGTACGCATGCCCCGAACCAGCAGATAGGCCTCCATCGCGCCCAGCATTGGCCCCGCATATTTCCGGTGCAGCAGGATACGCTCCCATAATGGCGTGATCTCCCTCGGGGCCAGCATTCCCGCCAGAACATCAGAATGGCCACCCAGATATTTCGTCGCCGAATGACAGACCAGATCCGCGCCTAATTCCAGCGGACGCGTCAGCACCGGGCTGGCACAGGTCGAATCCACGGCAAGCTGGGCGCCGGCTGCATGGGCAATCTCTGCCGCCGCAGCGATATCAATTACGGACCACATTGGATTCGACGGGGTTTCGATCCAGACCAGTTTGGTTTTCCCTGGCTGGATGGCCGCCTTTAATGCCGCCAGATCGGTATTAGGAAAGAAAGAATAGGTCAGGCCGCGTTCGGCTGCGAAATCTTCCAGCCATGCCACAACCCCATGATAGACGGTGCGCGCGCAAACGATGTGATCGCCTGATTCCAAGGCGTGAAAGGCCGCCGTGCAGGCCGCCATGCCTGACCCGAAACTTGCCGCCGTCGGGGCGCCCTCCAGTTCAGCCAATACTGCCTCTGCATGGGCTGCATTGGGCGAATCAGGACGAATGTATACAGCATCCCGTGGGCCATAATCGTCTCGCCGGGTAAAGGTCGTGGAGAGTTGAATTGGGGGCACAACTGCCCCAGAAGTCAGATCTTCCCATCCCAAAGCCTGAGCAGCCAAGGTGCGTGGATCCAATTCGGATTTCTTCATTCAATCAACTCCTTCTTCTCCTACCATCAGCGACGGCAAAACCAGTTTACAGACCCTCAGAACTTCGTCGAAACTGAGCCTCAGCAAAATCGCAGCGTCAAAGAAATTCTTCACCCCTGGATAAAAGGAAATTCCAATGAAAGCCTATTTTATCGCCAATATCGCTGTTACTGACCCGGACACCTATAAAACCTATACCGCTAAAGCTCCGGGCACGATTGCCGCCCATGGCGGGCGATATCTGGTGCGAGGCGGTGCCCATGAGACAATGGAGGGAGACTGGAAGCCTAATCGCATCGTGGTGCTGGAATTCCCCGACATGGCCACGGCAAAGGGCTGGTATAACTCCCCAGAATATCAGGAAATTATAGGCATTCGTCATGCCAGCACGACAGGCTCTTCAATCCTGATTGAGGGAATGGCCCCGCCGGTGTGAAAGATTCATCATCCAGTAACAGACTCATTGACGTATAATAGAGCATCTGAGACGGCTATCCGTCCCACAGATACCCAATATCGTGTGAGGAGAAATTACCATGGCCTATTACGCTTTTGCTAATCTGGACGAACAGGATTTGAATGCCATTAAATCCCTGGAAGGAAAACTAGGACGCCCCCTGGTCGCGATGAAGCCGGTCGAACTGAAACCAGCAACGCTGGATGCGTCCGATGTCGCGGCGGTAAAGGATCTGGAAACGCGCCTGGGCTTCACCCTGGTTGCTGTCCAGGCCTGACGAAACAATCCCTGCCCCTCTTGTTCAGAAAAAACTCTGGGGTATGATTGCCAACCAGAGTGTTTTACGAGGAAAAATTATGTTTCTTAAAGAGCTGGCAGTGGAACAACGTCGCATGTTCATGGCGCTGGCAAAACGCATGGTTCTGGCTGATTGGAGACTGGAACCTCATGAGCAAGCCGCCATCGACCGCGTTGAGGCGGAACTGGGCGAATCGTTAAGCGTTGAGGCAAAAGATTTATTGTCCAATGACAATCTGGGCGTCCTAACGTCTCGAAAGGCGCGCCGTATCGTGATGTACGAACTTCTGGTACTAGCCCAGGCCGATCTGACCATCGATCAAACCGAACGCTATGTCTTCGACGACCTAGCCAAAGAACTAAAGATTGATTCACAAACCATGGCACGCTTGGAAGACCTCTCCGTCACCGGCCACGCCCTGTTGGCCGCAGGCAGCAATGACAACCAGCACCGGGATCATGTGAAAGCCGTTATTGAATCGTGATGTTTTCATCAGCAGATTGATTTTATGAATTTGTGGGTCGCCACCAGCAAGCCCACCCGTAAGGATCGTCTGACACAAAGCAATCAGACGCCGCAGCCCTTTCAAGAGCGCATTTTGATACCAAATTCCTTGCGACCCACCCGATACTATATCATTTAGATTGCTTCGACAGACAGCCCCCATAGAATTTTCCCAGAAGGAAGCAGATGACAATGACCTATGAAACCATCCTGTTTGAGGTTTCTGAAAACATCGGAACGATCACGCTGAATCGCCCGGACAAGCTGAATTCCTTTAATACCCAGATGCATGCAGAAGTGGCCGATGTGCTGCAGCGCGCCATCGCCGAGGACGAGATTCGCTGTCTGGTCCTGACCGGTGCGGGGCGTGGTTTCTGTGCGGGGCAAGATCTGTCGAACCGTCGCGTGGATCCAAATGATCCCAACGCGGAACCGCCTGATTTGGGCGACAGCCTGGATCATCTTTACAACCCCATGATCCGTGCCATTACCGGAATGGATATCCCCGTCGTCTGTGCGGTGAATGGCGTTGCGGCGGGGGCTGGCGCGAATGTAGCCCTGGCCTGCGATATCGTTGTGGCGGGTAAATCAGCCAGTTTCATTCAATCTTTCTGCAAACTGGGACTGGTCCCAGATGCCGGTGGAACCTGGTCTTTGACCCAGCGCGTTGGTGTTGCAAGAGCCAAAGGGTTGGCCTTGTTGGGTGAGAAACTGCCTGCGGAAACTGCCGCCGACTGGGGTCTGATCTGGAAATGTGTTGAAGATGATGTCCTGTTGAGCACGGCGCGGGAAATCGCACTGGGTCTCGCGAAGGGGCCAACCTTTGGCTATGGCCTAACAAAACGGGCCATTCTCGCCGCCGCGCATAACAGCCTGGAGACACAATTGGATATGGAACGCGACAGCCAGCGCAAAGCCGGACGCAGCCATGACTATCGTGAAGGGGTGACCGCGTTCATGGAAAAGCGCCCCCCTGTTTTTACCGGCAAGTGAGGTCGCCATGACCGCCCCGCTCTCCCCCCAGGAAATCGCCGAGCGCATTGCTGAGGTAATGTACGCTAATGACATGACCAGTCAGGCGCTGGGTATCGAAGTTCAAGCTGTTGCGCCAGGCTATGCAAAACTGAGCATGACCGTCCGGGAAGATATGCTGAACGCCCATAAATCCTGTCATGGGGGTATGATGTTTACCCTTGCCGATAGTGCCTTTTCCTTTGGCTGCAGTGCCTATAACAAAATGGCCGTGGCACAAGGATGCGAAATCACCTTCCTTGCGCCCGGTCGGCTGGGTGATGTCCTGACGGCGGAGTGCCGTGAACAGGCTCAGGCGGGGCGCACCGGCGTTTATGACGTCGAAATCACCAACCAGTCGGGCGTGCCAATTGCCTTGTTTCGGGGGAAATCCCGCCAGATTTCAGGTGATATTGTGCCAGGCTTGACCCCAAAGGACACAGCGAAGCCTTAACCCGCTGCCCGCGCATCAGATCCGGCTTGTAGAATGCCTGACACAGCCTACGAACTGGCGATAAATCCGGAAATTGCATCTTCCTGCAAGTTACACTTATCCCAATTTAATAAAGTCCTGGCTGTGACATTCAGTCCGCTTTCTTTGATCGGTGTAAGCTGCAACAAGAGGCCTA
>JARGPE010000302.1 GCA_029212835.1 Alphaproteobacteria bacterium
CACCAATTCGATCGGCGCGCCTGCCACTGTGCCACCGAAATCTTCAACTGCCATTTCTGCAGCGATGACACCATTGGGACCGGACAGATCTGCAAAGCTGCCAGACTGGTCATTCAGAACGCCAATTTTAATAACATCATCAGAGACCTGCGCCTGAGCAGTTCCAACGAAAAGGGCCGTCATAAGGCCTGCATATAGGAATAGTTTACGCATTGTTTCCTCCCAGCATTTTTTGATTGGGTGTTGTTTTGGTAGTGTCATTCTCGTGGAAAGGGGGCAGCAAAAGGCCAAACCCTATTCCAACTTCTCTCCAGCGAACTGTTCTAAAAAGACGTTCGGTCGCAGGAAGAAGGACAGGACGAGCGCGCCATTGGGTGAATAGGCATAATGCTGGTTACCCTTGGGGCGCCAGACATAGTTGCCTTCACTGACAGTGCCTTCATCATCTTCGATGGAGCCGGATAGAACATAAGTCTGTTCCACCTCGACATGTTCATGCAGCGGCAGGCGGGTATTCGGTTCCCATCGAAACAGCGCCGTCAAAAGTCCCGCTTCCTTGTCCTGCATCAGGATTTTCATATCAATGCCGGGAACCTGCGTCGGCTTCCAGGACAGGTCGTCTACGGTCACATATCGGGAATCAAGCGCAGACAGGTTTTCTTCACCGGCCAAACCGGGCGTTTCAATCGCCATAATTTCCTCCATAATTCGCGCTTAAGCGCGTTCTTACTTAATTTATAAATGGACGTTATCTCACAATATGGGATTTGTCTATTAAATCTTATTTTGAGAAATATATGAGATTTTCTCTTAAATCAGTCACAAACCCCCTCAGGAAAGGGACATCTGTCCGCCAAGACACAGACACGCAATGCATGAACAGCTTAGAAGCCGATCTCACTTAGCCTGCGGGGGCGATGCGAACTTTGGCCGGACTGAGTAGCGCCCGGCAACCATGTTGCCGACAAACGCAGAATGTATCGCCTGAACATGCTTAAGGTGCTTTGTTCTTCTTAGGCATTTGCTTAGCTGTCACGCTTTTCTGCCCATTTAAGTATGGCGTCGAGAGCAGGGCACAAAGATTGTCCCCAATCGGTCAAACAATACTCAACTTTTGGCGGCACTTGATGATGCACGATACGGCGAACGATCCCATCCGCCTCTAGTTGCCGGAGCTGCTGGATCAACATCTTTTGCGAAATCGCAGGAATAGCCCGCTCAAGATCAGAAAAACGCATGACCTTGCCCCCGAAGAGATGGAACAGGATTACCAGTTTCCAGCGTCCCTCAAGCATTTTTAGAGCCTGCTCTGCACCCATGGCCGCAGAGGTCGGCGTATATTCCTGCTTACCTGAAGGTAAGTACCCTACTTTTTTGTCTGTACTTGTCATACTTACAAGCTATCCCTAGTTTTTCGGTAACGCAAACGGACATAAGAGAAATCCACATGAGCATAGACCTGCCCAAGCCCATCGCCACATATTACCTGGCCGATCGGGAAAATCATTCCACCGTTTCAGATTGCTTCACTGAAAATGGCGTCGTCATTGATGAGGGGAAAACCTATACGGGTCACGAGGCCATCCAAAAATGGAAGATGGGAGCCTCCCGTCAATACACCTACACGGTTGAGCCCTTTTTGATTGAGAAAAGGGACGGTAAGACCATCGTCACCGCTCACGTCGTCGGTAATTTTCCAGGCAGCCCAGTGGATTTGCGATATTTCTTCGTCCTCCAGCACGAGAAGATCGCATCATTGGAGATCAAAATATGAGCTTTGACCTCGAACTCACAGGGCGGCGTGCGCTCGTCACCGGCGGCACAAAAGGGGTGGGAGCAGCGGTTGTTGAGTCGTTCAGAAATGCTGGTGTGAGGGTCATCACAACGGCGCGCACAATTCCAGATTCTTCCCAAGAAGATGTCCTCTATATTGCAGCCGATCTGGCAACGGCTGAGGGATGCAAAGCTGTGGCAGATGCCGCGATCGAGCATTTTGGAGGAATTGACATAATCGTAAATGTCGTCGGCGGGTCCACCGCGCCCGGTGGCGGATTTGCAGTCTTAAGCGACAGTGAGTGGGAGACCGCGATCAACCAGAATCTAATGTCAGCCGTACGCCTTGATCGGGCATTACTACCGTCGATGTTAGAACAGGGAGCGGGTGTGGTCATCCACGTCACATCTATTCAGCACGAACTGCCACTGCCAGAGTCAACCACCGCCTATGCCGCAGCCAAAGCAGCGCTTTCAACCTATAGCAAGAGCCTCTCCAAAGAAGTTACGCCTAAAGGCATCCGCGTCATGCGGGTATCACCGGGTTGGATTGAGACCGAGGCAGCTGTTCGACTGGCCGAGAGACTGGCAGACCAAGCCGGCACAGATTATCTGGGAGGACAGAAGATCATCATGAAGTCTTTGGGTGGAATTCCACTTGGCCGTCCCACTCAGCCGCAAGAAGTAGCGGATCTGATCACCTTTCTGGTGTCTTCGAGAGCCGCCTCAATTACAGGAACTGAGTTTGTCATAGACGGAGGAACCATACCGACAGCATGACACGCCTGTTCATCATATAGATTGAAGTTAAGGATATGGAGCCTGCCCCCATCACGACGGGGCGTGTCTAGAAAAACTCAATCTTTGCCACGTTTGATGCTCGCATTAAAATCGGACGTGATAATCCAAGGTCGGCCATCTTCAGCAACATCCACGATCTTCGCAGTGACATTGTTAATCTTGTCAAAGCTCCCATTGGCCGCGTTCCATTTTTTCAGAAATTCTTCTGATTGGGTGGCGATGTAAACGGTCCCATCATCTCCGGCACCAATATCATTGGCGATAACGGTTTGCCCCTGAGGCCGGTTTTCAAATTTGCTGCCTGTGAATTGTTGAACGGCATTATTATCATCGAGTATCCAGATATCACCGGACAATCCGATCGCGACCTTTTTGACATCATCATTGCTGAATTTAGCAAACGAGGATGTTCCTGGCATCATTCGATACAACAATTTCCCAACCACAACATACACAGTGCCATCACTGCCAATCGTCAGGTCGGTCGCTGAATTTGTTGTATTAGACACGGAGAAGGACTTGCTGATGCCTGTTGGGGAAACCCGATAAACCGTCGCTGGACTATTGATATCGACGCCCCATATGTTGCCGTCGGCATCGGCGTCCATAGCGACCACTTGTCCCGAGAAATTCG
>JARGPE010000058.1 GCA_029212835.1 Alphaproteobacteria bacterium
GGCGGGGCAAGCCAGAAAATCGCAATCAGAAAAACCCCCGCAAAAGGCAAATCCATCAACAAGCCCATTGAGGGACCCGACAATCCGCCCCGTACGGCATCAATATCACGGAACAACGTTTGCCAGGATGTTGTGGTGCGGGATTCCAAAACCCTCAGCGGCAGGTTCATAATTTTCTCAAACAACGCCCGGCCAACGTCGATATCAATATCCAGCCCGATTCGCTGGAACAATTTGGAACGTCCCAGACGCAGCAAGCCATCAAAACCGATGGCAAAGACCATCCCGACAACCAACCCCTGCAGCGTGGTCATCCCCCCATGGAACACGACCCGATCATAAACCTGCAGCATAAATATTGGAACGGCCAAGGCTAACAGGTTGATAAACAAAGATGAAAACAATGCTTCCAAGAGTTTCCCCTTGGCGCGTGCCATGGCACGATATAACAATTTTCCTACCTGTCCCTCGGACATCGCACATTCCCTATACCGCCCATGGGCGACATCTTTTTATCTGTAACCAATCTCGTCCCTACCCCGGTTCCTCGCGAACAGTAGCATAGATGGAGCGGTTAGAACCATACGGGCAAAGCGTCACGCCGCAAACATATCCTACCGGAAAAGCTAAGGAATCCGGCGGGGACGAATTAAAGGCAAAATGAATGCTAAAAACAATGTCTGAAAACTTTCCAAAACTTCTCTCAAATGCTATATAAATTTTAAGAGGGGCGCTTAGCGCTTAAGGTGGTGCTGATCCAAGAATGAATTCAAGCACAGAAGGGCTTGAAGCAAAAGGATCTGGGCTCCTGGGGATTTAAAAATGGCACGGGAAGAATCAACACTTCGCCCAGGAGATAACGGCGCGTCCTCAGAGGGTGTGTCGGGTTTTTCTTTGGAGCCAAGCACAGCAGCCGATACGAACGCCCCATCAAGCAGTTCGGGCTCTCCCCCTCACACTGATGACTCCTTGATCAGCCCAACATCGGCGTCGCATATCACGCTGACGGATCAAGACCTGTCAGATTTAGCTGCCCGTAATGACTCAATTTCAGGATTTGAAGCAACAACGGGTGCTGACCTGAAATCTGACGCTGATTCAGGCGCTCAGGTTGACATCGTCGCGTCCTTTGATGCCCGCGATGGTGACAGTGTCTCCCTGCCCGACATCACCTATATCTATGATGCCGATTATGTGCGCCAAGGGTCAGACCTGCTGTTGATCAAGCCGGACGGAACGGCGATCCAGATTGAAAATTACTTCGCTGTCGAAATCACACCCGATATTCTGGGCGCGGGTGGACGGCGATTGACGCCAGAATTGGTCGAATCATTCCTGCATCCGGTTGCGCCGAATCAAATGGCTGCACTGACAGAAAATCAAATCGCTCAGGCTCAAGGCAACAGCATCGGAACGGTAGAGACGATCACCGGCGACGTTTATGCCGTGCGCCCCGATGGAACCCGTGTGTTGCTACAGGCCGGTGATCCCGTTTTTCAGGGCGACCAGATCGAAACTGCAGACGGCGCCTCCATCAAAATGACCTTTATCGACGGCACGCTGTTCACCCTGGGGGGGGATGCACGGCTGGCACTGGATGAAATGGTCTTTAATCCTGCTACCAGTTCCGGGGAATCCGCATTCTCGATCCTTCAGGGCGGTTTCCTGTTCGTGTCGGGCCAGATTGCCCAGAACAACCCGAATGACATGACCGTGACGACGCCCGTCGCAACGATCGGGATTCGCGGCACAATCGTGACTGGGGAAGTGTCGGGCGATCAATTGAGCACGGGGGAAACATTCCGCTTCACCGTGGTCGATGGGGAAATCGCGGTCACAGCGGGCTCGCAAACCATCGTTTTGAGTGAGAATTTCGCCACCGCCACCGGCAATGCCGATGGAACCGGTGGCACCAACCTGTTCAATTTTGTGGATACCGCGCAAAACGTCATCGCCCGAAACTCCAGCCAGTTCAAGGCCCTGACACCAAACGACCTGCGCCTGATCGAAAACGCCATTAAGACGACCGTGGAGAGCAAAACCGGTCAATCCATCGAATTGAATTTGCAAGACCTCGTCACGAATACCCCGGACTCCGAACCAAACACACAAAATGATGAGGAAGATGGGACCAATAGCGAGGGCGGCGGTGATGATGAGGAGGGGCTGACAGAAAGAGACCTTCAAGGTCTAGAAGATTCTGGAGATGCCGGAGATGAAGGCGGCGGAGACGATGGAGAAGCTGAGCCCGAGGATGTTGGTGATGTAGAGGTCGGCGACGGCACCCCTACCCCCGACGACGAAACCGACCCTGAGGTAATCATTGTCACAAATCCTTTTGACGGGTCGGATACACTCGGAACTACGACTGGCGGGGACGATAACAATAATCCTAATCAAACTACTGGCACGGGATCAACTGACTCCGGAGAACAAACAGAAACACCCATAGACACAAAGCCTGATCCACTGCAGCCACCAATTATTGTCCCCGTTCCAGATCCAACTCCGCAACCAATTGTGAATCCACCACCGTCGCCAAATCCTCCCGATAATCCGGGGTATAACTATGGGTATTCAAATCCGAATACTTCTAGTGCTATTACTATTGATTACAGTTCTTTCGCAGGGTCGACAGACAGTTACCATGTCGAAACTGGCTCTGGCGGCGATAATGTGACAACGGGTGGAGGGGGAGATTTTGTCAGCACCGGGGCTGGTGATGATACGATCAAAACCAATGGCGGTAATGATACGGTCATCGCCGGATCGGGAAATGACACAATCGTCGGCGGCAGCGGCGAAGGAAATGATTTTTACAATGGTGGCACGGGCTATGACAGCGTCACCTACGACTCCGTCTCCGGACAGAACAAGACCTCCCTGTCTGTTACTCTGCGCAGTGTTTCTGGTACGACTTCAGTCAATGATAGCATGGCGCAGATCATTGGTTCCGATACGTTAACCAATGTAGATTTCATCCGCCTGGGTCATGGCGATGACACCGTAACTGTGCTAGCGGCCGGAATAGATGTGGACGGCTCCGAAGGCCGAGATACGCTGGACCTGAGCTCGATTGGCGGCGATGTCACCTTCAGCTTTGCGGACGGCGTCTTCAATAAGAACAGCGCCAGTTCGACCTTCACCAATTTTGAATACGTGCTGGGCGGTGAAGGCAATGACAAATTCACTGTCAATGACATTTCCCAATCCGCCGGCGGTGGCGATGGCGGGTCCGATACACTTGTCATCGGAGATGATTCTCTACTGCTGAATCTGGGCGGCAATGTCAGCAGTGTTTTCCTGACCGATGGGGAACTCACTCAAACCTTCACAGATTTTGACTCTGTGGAACAAGCCAACAGCACGCTGTCCTTAGGTAACGGGACCTACAGTGCAACCGGTGCAATCACCCTGAACACCGTCACATTAGATCATTATTCTGCCCCAGTTTTTGCTGGTTCAGGAACCTTTGTTAACTCCGGAGAATTCAGATTCCAGGATTCTGCCGGTGCCGATTTGGAAACGACCCTCGATTCACGAGATGGGACTTTCAATCTGACAGGGTCTTTATCGCAACTGGATATTAACGATGGTGGGCGCCTGATTATTGGGTCCGACACGGATTACATTGCCAACACCTTGTCGGCGCTGAGCATCAACGTGAATTCCAATGGTACTGTTGAAATTGCTTCTGGACCAGTCTAAACTTAAATCTCAGGAAGATAAAATTGCTTCTGGCGAGACGGCCAGCCTAGCGGACGCAAATTTTAGATTTGCAGAGAACAGTTCTTATCTGACCGTAAACGGGACCTGGTTAAATTCCGGTTCTGATGTCTTCAGCGGTTTCAACGTCGGCACGGCCAGTTCTGAAATCAATGGAACGGGAATCATAAAGAATGGTGGGGAGATCACCTTCAACAATGATTCTATAAACGTCGACATTCAGAACACGATTCCATTAGAAGAATCCGACGGAACAATTATCGTCACTGGCAGCGGCAGAAGTCTTGAGGTGAATTCAACGATAACGGGCGGTACCGTTGTTGTTGAAGACTCTTCAGGAATGGGGGGCACGGGTTCCCTTGTCGACTTGGCCGCACTCAAACTCTTTGACGGTTCAAGCATAAGTGTCAGCAGCGCAGAAGTCGTTGGTACTATTACTTTAAATGGGTCGAGCGAAATTCTCAGCTCACTGGACCTAACAGACGCAGCACTCGAAAAAGACCCGCAAGCCTCAAGCGGTGATCTAAACATTAAAGATGGCGGTGTGGTGCTTATTGGGAACGATACATCGCTGGATGATTTTAGCAACGGTCGTTTTCTGCTCAATAATGGTGGAGAAGTTCGCATCGGTTCCGGCGAGACGTTTGATTTAGGGGATTTCTCCGAAAACAATGCCTCGATTAGGGAACAACAATCTGGCGGAACTATTAATATTCTGGGAAGCGCAACGATCGGGGCGTATAGAGATTTCTCTGGTCTTGGAAATAATACTCTCTCTACCACTATCAATGGGTCGGGCAATTTCTCTAGTGCCGGCAGCCTGTCTTTAAGTGGCGACACCGTAAACATTCAATTTGCCAATCTTAACACAGGCACGCTGCAAATTAACTCAGGCACGACGACCTTCAATGCCGACGTTACGTCATCTGGCACTATCGACATAGAGGGTACATTTGCCACTAATGAGACGCTGACCAATACAGGCGATATAGACATTTACCAAGATGGTGATTTAACCGGGAATGGTCGCGTTACCAATAATGGCGGACATGTCACCCTGCATTCCGGGGCATCAATGTCAGTTGCGAGTTTTGACAATTTTGGCGGCATGCTTGATTTCTCCCACGGGGACGCCACCATCAGCGGGGGTACGCTGGATATCACCGGTGGCGAACTCTATGCCGACGATAATTGTGACTGCATGACATTTTAAAATCTAAGGTAAATCGTCTGCTATAAAACATCGCTGGGCTTAAAAGGAACGACCTATTTTTCTCAAAATGGTACGTTGAGTGTCACCGCAGGCGAAACCTTTACCAACAACGCCGATACTACCGCCGCCTCTTTCAAGTTTCTAGCAGGCTCCACGATCAGCGGTGATGGGGTCTATCGAAGCTTTGGCACGCTGCAACTGTCAGGCGTGACGATCGCAGATAACGCGTCTATCGAAAACGACGGGATTTTCAGCGTCGGCACCTTGGGCCTGACGCTGGGTGGCGGTCAGTTCGACAACAGCGAAGGGACAATCGCGGTCAACAGCAATTCGACAATGACGTTGGCAAGTGGCGGGACAATCGCACTGGATGGCGCCATAGATATGAATGGCGGTGGGGAAATTGCCGGGGCTGGGACGTTGGATGTACTGCAACTGGATGGTTCATTGTCCAGCAATGCCGCAGGCGGCACCAATGTCATCAGTGTGGATCTGGTGGTCAGCAACAGCGGCAGCATCGTTATTGGCGGCGACAGCGGCAGCGATGGGACGCTGTTGATCACCGGGGCGTTCCAAAATGATGGCTTTGTTCAGGTTGACCCAGCCAATCAAAATGAAAATGGCGTGCTGAAAATATCTCAGAATTTCACCAATTTCGGGACATTACAGGTTGATAATGCCGCGACATTGGTTGTGGGCGACGGATTGGGCACGATGACCAATGAAGGAACCCTGCAAGGTCAATCCAGCCTGCTTTTTGAGAACGGTATTATTCAGGCCGGACGCATCATAAATGATGGCGTGCTTCTTGTTCCTGGCTTTACTGAGGTTGGATCACGGCTGGAAATCCAGGGAACGCGATTTGACAGTCTGGATGGTACGATCACGATCAATAACGGGGGCGTACTCTCCTTCCTGTCCTCAACACTGACTGTCGGATCAGACACGGAATACAACAATAGTGGTTCATTGGTGATTGGGTCCAGCAGCGTCCTTGATCTGGGTGCCAACTTCCAGTTTGAAAACACAAATGCCAGCACCATCATCCTGAGCGATGGATCCTCCGTTGGCGGCGTGGGGACATTGTTGAATTATGGGACAATGGACCTGGATGGCGTCACCATCGATGCCACATTTGAAAACGCTACGACAGAAGGTGGTGTTGGATCCGTCAATGTGGCGTCGGGAGCAGTTTTGACGGTCAATGGCAGCCTGACCAATGCCAATAATGCCGATTTCACCGTTGAAAGTGGCGGTACTTTGGCCGGATCGGGTTCAATCACCAATAATGCGGTGCTGGATCCTGCTGGTATTACGATTGGGAATGGCCTGACCTATACGGGTGACATTCAGTTCACTAATTCTGCTGATAGCTTAACTGTGAATGGCACCTTGAACAGCGATCTTTTGGTCGATCTAGGCCAAACCGGCGCTGTTATCGATGGTTATGGCACTCTTAACCTGGGCGATGCAACTTTGTATGGATTTGGTGATGTTCTGGAAACGTCACTGAGAGTCCAACAATCCGGTACAATCACCTTCGATTCCGCAAATTCAACGATTAACGTTTCATCTGGTCGATGGGTATTAGAATCCGGTGCTGGTTTTGCCAACAGTAACGGGACCCTCTCCTTAAAGGATGGAGTAGGCCTTCAATTGGCCTCTGGTGCTGATTTCTCCTATGACAGCACGTCCATGGCCGATTTGCGATTGGGTGTGTCTGGCGGAGAGAATGAGGGTAGCAGTGAAATTTATGGCAATGCGACCTTTACTGTCGCTGACGGCACTCTGACCATTGACGATCAAGAAATCTATATTTCCACCGATGGCTTTATCGTAAATGGCGATTTTGACGTCAATGACACGAATGTAACGGTTACTTCCTCCAACTTCCAAACAACGGCAAGTGGATCTATCTCTGTTGGTGCTGGCTCGCTGACTGTTGAAAATGGCATGACCAATGCGGGCATGCTTTCCCTGAAGGGAGATTATAACTCCGCGGTGTTGGCTCTGGACGGAAACCTGAACAATTCGGGCACGATTTACCTGGACTCCGGCAACGGAACTCAGGGCAGCACAATAACTGCGGAAGGCACGTTATCCAGTGCGACACTGGTCAATACCGGTGTGATTGAAGCCGATCTTCCTGGAACTGCCTCTGCTCTTCACCTCCTTCAAGTGAATATCGACAATACCGGCACGATCAATATTTTAAGAAACACCCAATTTGGGGAAACCGAAGCTTCTGAGCTCCCAACGCTTTTAACGGCAGATGGGACTGTCTCCATTGCATCGGGTCGGGACTTCGAAGTGCTGGGCACCATGATCGTGGGCGCAGACACCAATTTAAATGGCTCTGGCACACTCGTCCTTGGCGATCAGTCTTCCTTCAAAGTGATTTCTGGAGAGACGTTTACCATTGGCGATTCAGGGGGCACCCTGTCTTCCGCCAATGTGGCATTCGAAGGACAAGCTTTCATCAATGGCGCTGGCGTCTTGAAAATTGGCCAAGGCACGAGCTTTAGCACATTGGAAGTGTCAAATGGTGCCAGCCTAATCAATGATAGCATAATGAACGGAACAAGCTTCGTCATCGATACAGAGGGTGAGGTCACAAATTCAGGCACAATTGATCTGAGCGGCGGATCACTCAGCATCGCAGGCTATCTGGCGAACAACGGGCAAATAACGATTGATCAGGGCCAAGCGCTGCTGAATTCAACAGAGTTCGATAATACCGGTGGCACGTTGACCTTAAAGGCCAATGAGTTCGGTGGGTCCACTTTGACCGTCAATGCCGCCGCGACCAATGCGGGCCATATTACGATCAGCATGGAAGGTGGCCAATCCACAGGCGAGAATGTGATCCTAAATTCTGGCAATAGCAGCACACTGACAAACAGCGGCACCTTGGAAACCAAACAGGTCGGGCAAGGAAACGGCGGAACACTGGTCATTGGTGTTGATATTGTAAATACCGGTGACATCAAAATTGACGGAGACGCTGAGATCCAATCGGGCAGGAACTTAGATAACCGTGACGGAGATATAACGCTAGGTTTTGACTCAGAGTTGGTCGTGGATGGGACTTTGAGTGTTGGTGATGACTCCGCAGTTACAGGGTTTGGCTCCCTTACTTTCGGCAGCTCTGCCATTCTGAATATCGTTTCCGGGGAAACCTTTATCTTGACCAGCAACTCATCCAAAATGGATTTCACAGCTGGCGGCACCATATCAGGCGCCGGACAGTTAATGATTGAAGACAGTGCGGACCTCTTCATCAGTGGCGCTTCGGTGACTCTTGGAGCCATTGAAAACAATGGCTTTCTTAAGATTGAACGTGCCTCAGCAGAAATGTCCGTCGGTACTATTACCGGCGATGGTTCCCTGTTGATTCGATCCAGCAGCAGCATTGCCAGCACACTGTCACTGAACTCTGACTTGAGCATCGGTTCCCAACAAAGGCTTTGGCTTGATTCGTTAAATGGTACTTTGTCACTAGGTGGAGAAATCAACGGATCTGGCACATTAGAGAATAATGGGACCATTGATGTAGATGGTGCATCCACAGCCCATATTTTCGATGTCGATATTATCAATACCAACTTCATCGATATTAAAGGTACAGTTGACGTCCAGAGTTCCATCACGCTGGATTCCACGAAAGGCACCATCGAAGTTTCAGATACAAATTCCGGCCCGAATGGTGTGCTGAACTTCTTAACAAACAGCACCTTGATCGTGGGGGATTTTTCTGATCTGACCTACAATACCGAGTCAGGGTTCAGCAAAGGCACGATTGATTTTGCCAATGCGGCTGTTCTGTCGATCGCAGATGGCGAAACATTTACAGTGGATGCCGACACTGCGAATTTGGATTTTGTTTCCGGGGGCCATATTGGCGGCACTGGGACGTTCAAGATCACTGCCGATACGTACCGAACGATGAATGGCGCCACGTTCACGACAGCAGCATTGTTGAATGAGGGCACCATTCATGTTGGCTCAACCCACGGACTGCGCCTGAACAACAGTGCCGTCGATAATAGCCAGGGACTGCTGGATGTTACCTCCTATGCTAACGGAGTCGCGTTGAAAATCGGCACGGATATGACTCTGGACGGGAATATCAGGCTGAATATGGCCAATGTCGGTACAGTCACAGCACAGTCAACTTTGGCAGTCGATAGTGGTTCGGTGCTGACACTGACCGGGACGCTGTCCTCCACAAAAGAGGGCGGTACCGGCACTAGCAACCACACCTCCGGATCGATTATCAATCAGGGCCATTTGAGTGTCGACCAAACGCTGACCATCGCGGATCACTTTGACAGCAAAGATGGCACGATCGACATCGCATCAGGTCAGGGCCTGAATGTCGCAGGCACGCTGACAATTGGCAGCGATACCGAAATTACAGGTGCCGGCTCGATCAATATCGGAAGCACCAGTCTGCTGGATATTGCATCGGGGGAAACATTCACCCTGACCACGCTGACATCCAATCTGGATTTTGCGAATGGCAGCACCTTTGGCGGCGCAGGCACATTGCATGTCAACAGCGGTGTCGACTTTGACATGGCGGATTTCACGCTCGCTCCGGGCTCTATCACCAATGATGGAACGATCACTGTTAACAGTGCCAGCGGGACACTCGGTGCTGGCGAAATCAGTGGCAGCGGCAGCCTGGCGGTGATTGCCAATAGCGATTTCAGCGCAACGCTTGTGCTGTCCGATGATGTAACAAATGCGTCCGGTCACACCATCGCCTTAGAGGCGTCCGGCGGAACATTCGCACAGGGTGTCACTCTGACCAGTGTCAATGGCGAAACATTGACCAATAATGGTATTCTGCATCTTGAAAATGCTGCCGACGCGCATGAACTGGACCTGAATATTCGAAATAGCGGCCTAATTGATGTGGACGGTTCGGCCACCCTGACCAGTGGTCACCACCTGAACAGTGTTGGTGGTGCCATTTCAATTGCCACGGGGGAAACCTTGTCTGCCGATGGCACCTTGACCCTAGGCGCGGGAACCACTGTCTCTGCCGCCTCCGCTGAAATCGGCGGTGTCGGGACATTGGCCATCAGCGGCGGAACAGTAAATCTTACCGATACCACGCTATCGACCAGTAACATTGATAATGACGGCACGATTAAGATACAGGATGGGGGTCTCACCCTCGCCTCCAGCAACTTTGACAATGCCGGTGGCACGATTGACTTCTACAGTGGCGATACAAACAGCACGATCCACTTCAACACGAATTTTGTTAATGCTGGCACGATAAAGGTTCAGGCCAATTCCGAGTCTATTCTCGATGGAGACTCAGGCATTGTTCTGAGCAATTCTGGCCTTATCGCCTTCAGCGGCGGTTTGTTCGAAAATGGTGAAAACCAGATAAAGACGCTTTCCGTCTTGAATACAGGCACCATCACTCAAGCCTCAAATGAGTATCTGCGCGTGTTTCAAGGTGCATCGTTAAACAGCGCCAATGGGGCTCTGCTGCTGGCGGCAGGGGCTGTGATGGACTTTAATGCGGGGACGACCCTGTCCTTGGGCACGGATACGACACTGACGGGTACCGGCACGATTGAGCTGCAAGACTATGCGACCTTGAATATCGGAACTGGTGAGAACTTCAGCTATAACAGCACCGACGCCAATTTCGATTTCCATTCTCAGGCGGTCATTTCCGGCGCTGGCACCTTCACCAATCAGCGGATCTTTGATGTTACCGAGTTGACCATAACGTCAAATTTTGTGAATGGCGAAAGCGGAACGCTGAACATCGGGGACCTATCGTCTTCAACAGGCACCACAATAACGGCGCAAAGTTTCACCAATCAGGGTGAATTGAATATTATTGGTTCAAATGGTATTGAATCCTCAACCAACGCCTATTTTGATGATTTCACCAACACCGGCACCATAAATCTGACCTCAGGAACCACGGGCGTTTCTGCCAATATCACCATCGGTGATCAAGGCGCCGGAACATTAACAAATGATGGCTTGATTTCTGTCGATGGAACCGATGGAAGCTACCGTGGCGGTGCCTATTTTGACGGTAATCTTGTCGCTGGCACGTCCGGTGGTGAAATCTTTATCGGGGCCTACAACGCTACCTCGGTTCAAGACTTCAATCCGCTCCAAATAACTGGGAATCTGACACTTAATCAAAAATCCATCCTGACGATGGAATTAGGGTCAGGGAATGGGGTTCTTGCGAACCATAGCGCCGGTCTGCAAGTTGATGGTGACCTGACCTTTGGTGGAACATTCAATTTGCGTGTCGGGGATGACTATGACTATTCCGTAAACCCGCAAAATGGCAGCGGTGCCCAAATACAAACAGACAACTTATCGGGTTTTTTCCAACGGGTTCACATCACCAATGCAACAGGAACCGGCGACGCCAATCTGGCAACAATTGGCAATGTCCTTCTTCCTAACTTTACAGACAGTGGTTTCAAACTATTCGCTGTGGCTGAACAGGGGGACTTCACTGGGACTTCTGGCGACGAAAGAAAATTTGGTACAGCCGCAAATGAAGCGTTCACCTCAGGCGCGGATGGAACATCCGTCTGGTTCGGCCTGGGCGGCGATGACACATTCACGCTGGAACCGGGCGGCACAATTGGCTTCCTGGATGGCGGCCAAGGCGGCGCAGATATTCTGTATCTGCAAACGGCTGACAGCTTTGCGGCCACATCGGATAATGAATGGCGCATCAATAACATTGAGGCCTTAGACTTTAGTGGTGCCGCATCAGGAACGATGGCGCTATCGGAAAGCTTCGCCTTTGGAGCGTCGGAAGATTCTAATTCGCTGGTCAGCACTCTTGGTGTCGCCGACAATCTGAAAGAGGATGCCCTGATTATCGAAGGCAATGTCGGACAAACGCTTGACTTAAGTTCTGGCAGTTGGACCGCAGAAGGCATCACAGTTAGCATCGATCATGACGGTGGCGGGTCTCCCCACAGCTATGCCATCTATTCTGCTTCGAATGGCGCGCATGCCTATGTCGATACTGAAATGAGCGTCGATCTTGTTGGGGCACCTAACTAAAATTTTGTCGGACTCTTCCCCTGCTTCGGTTTAGACTGCCCATTGGGGCGCACCATAAAAATTGCGGTTACTGACGTTGGGGAAAAGTATAACGATGAGTGATTCAAGCACATCCTCCGCCAATGCTGGCGAGGATAAGAAACCCAACCCCGTTCTGTCCTTCTTTGGTCGCTTGTTTAGTGGCTCTGGACGAAAACGGCGTGGACCTTGGTGGAAACCAGGCCTGCCTACCCTGATTGCCATTGCTGTATTGGCGGCGGGAATCACAGTGCGTGTCTGGGATCCAGATCCAGTGCAGACGGTTCGGTTGCGGACATTCGATCTTTACAACGTCCTAAAGCCGCGGGAGCCCCTCAACCCCTCCCCGGTCATCATTGTTGATATCGACGAAAAGAGCCTAGCTGAAGTTGGGCAGTGGCCCTGGTCCCGTACACAGGTAGCCGCCCTTCTGAATGCTTTGCGAGACTATGGCATTGCTGTGGTGGGCTTCGATATTGTGTTTGCCGAACTGGACCGTACGTCGCCGGATCTTCTGGCTGCATCCCGCGATGACCTTCCAGAGTCTGTGCGTGACAGCCTTGCTGATACGCCACCCAACGAGTCCATCATGGCGGAGGCCATGAAGACAGTTCGAACCGTGCTAGGTCAGGCATCAACCCAGTCAAATCAAGCACTTGCGCCAAGTGAGTATGCCTACTCGACTTCCTTTAAAGGCGCATTGGGTACGAAAGATGTACCAAATCCAAATGAAGAGCTGCTTCGCCGCGCCGTTCGATTCCCAACATTGGTATACAACCGACCGGAAATAGAAAAATTTGCATCCGGCTTAGGTGTGTTTTCCATCGGCGAAGAAGTTGATGGCGTCGTTCGGCGGGTGCCTTTGGTTGTGCATATCGGCGATGTCATAAAGCCCGCATTATCGACAGAAATGATCCGGGTTGCCTTTGCCGGGAACAGCATCTTTGCCTTCTTAACCCTTGGGGGCATTAACGAGGTGCGTCTGCAAACGCCCCGTGGCAATTTCCCCATTCCGACCGACAGCAAGGGCCAGATATGGGTCTATTTTGCTAAACCAGACAGCTTCAATATGCCAAACAATGAAGGGCGGATGTATATCTCTGCCGCTGACATTATGGCGAAACGGGTCGCACCGGAACGAATCGCGGGGCATCTGGCAATCGTTGGGACCTCTGCTGTTGGCTTATTGGATATTCGGGCCACCCCCATCAGCCCGCGGCTGCCAGGGGTAGAGGTTCACGCGAATATTCTGGAGAATGTTCTCTCCCAAACCTTTGTGCGCTATCCTGAAACCATGCAATTGACGGAGTTCATTGCGATGGGCGCGGTGGGCCTGTTGTTGATATTCTTCATCCCCCGCGTTGGTCCTGTCGTCACCCTTGTTGGTTTGACTGTTGCCATTGGGGGATTTGCAGGGGCCAGTTGGTATCTGTTTTCTGATCAGCGCCTATTGCTGGATGCAACCTATCCAGCCGGGCTATCGCTTGCCATCTACGGCGTGCTGGCTTTTGCCAACTATGCCCGAGACGCGGCAGAGAAACGCCAAGTACGCGGTGCCTTTGCACAGTATCTGTCCCCTGATCTGGTGGAACAATTAGCCGCCGATCCAGACAAGCTGAAACTGGGTGGTGAAACCAAGCGTATGACATTGCTGTTCTGCGATGTGCGCGGGTTCACCACGATTTCAGAACAGTACAAGGCTGATCCACAAGGCCTGACTGTTTTGATCAACCGCCTGCTGACACCACTGACCGACGATATCTTGAAGCGTCGTGGAACGATCGATAAATACATGGGTGACTGCATCATGGCGTTCTGGAACGCCCCCCTGGACGTCCCAGATCAGGAACGCATGGCCTCCGAAGCGGCTCTGGCGATGTTCCAATCGCTGATCGTCCTCAACGAAGAGCGCAAGCGCGAAGCCCTGGAGGAAAACAAAGTCTTCCTGCCTTTGAATATCGGGATCGGGATCAATTCTGGCGATTGCGTCGTTGGCAATATGGGGTCCGCGCAACGTTTTGACTATTCCGTGCTGGGCGATGCGGTAAACCTCGCCGCCCGTTTGGAAGGCCAGTCTAAAAGTTACGGTGTTGGCATTGTGATCGGTGAAGAAACCGCTATCGCGATTAAGGACCAGTTCCCCCTGGCGGAATTGGACTTGATCGCTGTGAAGGGTAAGACAGAGGCCGTTCGCATCTTTACCATTCTGGGTGGGCCTGATGTCCTGCAGGATCCAGACTATAGCAGCGTCGCAGCACAACATGCAGAGATGCTGCGCGCCTATCGTGCCCAGGAATGGGATGAGGCTGCCCGCATGATGAACACGCTCAAGGGACGCCTATCGGGTGTGCTGGATGGGTTCTATGATATTTATATGGCGCGTTTGGAAGAATATCGCGACAACCCGCCTCCAGTCGATTGGGATGGCGTCTATGTTGCCACATCCAAGTAAGCGTTGGGCCTTATTACTTTTTCGCAGCCGCCTTCTTGGATTTAGCTTTCTTTAATGGCTTGTCGGTTATTGGGGCGGGCATCGTTTCAGGTGGTGTGTTCTCTTGCCCCTCTGCCAGAGATTTTGACCGTGCGGCCTTGACTGCCCCTTCCAGACCCTCTTGAACCCGATCTAAGACAATGCCCCAGTCGCTGAGAATACGCTGGCGGACCAACCGCATGGTTGGGTACCATGGCGTATCTTCGCGGTTGCGCAGCCAACGCCATTCCCCGCCAAAGGGCAGCATCGTCCATACGTCCTTGCCCATTGCACCGGCCAGATGACATACCGCCGTATCAACACTGATCAACACATCCAGTTCTTTCAGAATAGCCGCCGTGTCCGCAAAATCCTTAATATCGGAAGAATGGTCAAAGACATTCCCCCGCTTCAAATAGGGTTGCAGGTCTGCCACGCCATTGCCGATTTGAAGAGAGTGGAAATCCACCCCATTTATGCCAAACAAGTTGGCAAATTCCTTCAAAGGCATAGAGCGATACAGGTTATCTGAATGCGTTGGGCGCCCCGTCCAGACAATCCCAGCCTTGATCACACCATCCTTCGACTTCGGCAGGCTGGCCTCACGCATAGCTGACTCAGGAACGCTCAGATAGGGGATGTTCCGGGGCACCGTCTCCAGCGTTGTGCCGAACCGATGCGGCAACGACAGCAATGGAATCTGGACATCAAAAACGATTTCCGCGTTCTCCTGGCGCAGATGGTAGAGTTCATCCACGCCATCCAGAGTTCCCATCAGCCGGTAAACTTCCTTTTCGCACAGAAAGATGATCTTTCCGCCCGTCCCCAACCGCTGCCGTAGCATCGGCACATAGCGACAGAACTGGATGGTGTCTCCAAAACCCTGCTCCACATGCACCAGCAAGGTGCGTCCATTCAAGGGGGAGCCATCCCACAATCTTTCCCGTATGTTTGGGACATTGGGCTTAAAGGCAGACATCGCATAGCGCGATTCATAAGCTGCCCAGCCCTTTTCATACTGCCCATCCATCAGCAAAACAGCCGCCGGAGCAAAGGTTCCCCGCGCCTGATTGGGCTGTAATTCCCGAACCCGCAAATACAAGTCCATAGCGGGCTGCAACTGTTCCATCCGCAACAGGCAATTGGCATAGGAATAAAGGACATCCGGGTCTGCCGGAGCCAATTCCCTCGCTCGCGCCAGAACATGCTTGGCCTCAACGGAATTGCCCAGTTTCAAAGTCACATGCCCAAGGCTTTTCAGCGCCCCAACGTCATCTGGGGCAATGGTCAATACATGACGCAAATGAGAGGCCGCCGAGGTCAAACGCCCCAACTTCTCCAATGTCACAGCATAGGTCGTCAGGGCACGCACATGATTGGGACTGAGGCGCAGAGCTTTGCGGAAGGCAACTTCCGCCTCGACGAACTTTTCCTCTGAATGGCGACTGGTACCAAGTTTAACCCAGGACTCAACAGCGCGCGGATTGATTTCCACAGCACGTTCATAGCAGGCCATTGCCGTGGTTCGATCTGCGCTACCTTTCACCTTCCCGCGGGCAAAGAGGGCATCGCCTTTGTTCGACCAGGCCTCTGCATAATCTTCCCGGATCGCGATCGCCTCGTCAGAGCGAGCAATCGCCTCATCCAATCGATTGCCTCTCGCTAAAACATTTCCCAGATTGTTTAGGACTTCTGGAAAGACGCTCTGCGTTTTCAGGGCAGTTTCATAGGCCTCAATCGCAGCATCGGATTGGCCAGATTCCGAGAGTGCTATACCCAGATTGTTATAGGCTTCAGAATAGGTTGGCCGAAGTTCCACAGCCCGTCGCAACGCCGAAACGGCATCGGGATATCGTCGTTCCTGCCGAAACAAGAACCCCAGCGTATTCAGGAAAGCTGCCGAATTCGGCTCAATTTCCAACGCCTTTTGGATTAATTGAATGCCAACATCCGTTTTTTGCGCCTGATGAGCAACGACCCCCAATAGATGGATCGCTTGGGCGTCCCGTTCATTATCACGCAGCACAGCCTTAACGGCTTGTTCAGCCTCCTGCAATTTGCCCGCCTGCAAGGCCGCCACGGCATCATGATAGCGTGAATCCGGATGCACCAAAGATGGTTTTTCCGCACTGTCGTTACCGCCATTCTGTTGTAACTCTGCGCCTTCATCCGGCATTGATTTGTCCAATTCGATTCACTCAGCTTGCTCCCCGCGCTAGCCTAGGTCAGCGCATCCCAAAAGTCCCGCAACAATAAGCGCTTTGCTCCCCGGAAATACGCATTCGATCCTAACGCGGCAATGACATTCCCTAGCCCCGTCTCAAAGAAAACGAAAGAATGCCGTATTTTCGGTCGACATTCTCTTCCCTGCGTTTACATCTACGAAACTGTTCTGTCATTCTGCGCGAAGGGAGTCCGATGCGCTTTTCTGCCCTCCTGTTTGTTCTTCTGGTACTGTTGCTTCCCCTGCCCGCTTTGGCGCAAGACAGCCCCCTGTTAATCCTCCGGATAGAAGCATTGCATGGCTTTGCTGTGGATGGGCGAAAGGCCGGACTGTCGGGCGCTGTTTATGCCCTATCGCGAAAAACGGCAACCAATGCCACACAATCCCTGCAGATCGCCTATGACTCCCGCAACAAACCAGTACTGATGCGTTTGGCGCAAGTCATTGGCACCGAGGATGACAGCACCAACCTGATAGACACAGCACGCCAACTTGTGACGCTGATTCAGCCCGACTGGACTGAGGCGAATACGGCACTCCCCTCCCTGCTGGCACCAAAGCTGGCCGCCTTTGCCAAAACCAATCAGGCGCTCCCGGCCCCTATCCCACTGCCCACAGGAAAACCGGGGAATTTAACCTTTGTGCCCGATCAGAAACTGGCTGTTCTGGACCTGCCGATCAACACAGCAGATGAGACACGGATGGATGCGGCATCACTGAAACAAATGATTTCGGATGCCAGCTTCATTTTCGCCCCCGCGACGGGCGATAAAGGTCCCTATATCCGCTATCATGCGCCTACTGGCCGCTTTGGGGCCGGCCTGCAGGGTGAAGGCACAACGGATACAGGATCTTGGAGTATTCAGGCCGACGGGCGCTATTGTATCGAACAGGCCCCTATCCCCAGCCAGCACTGTGCTGCACTCTATCAAACAGGCCCTGGGCAATATCTCTATGCTCCGGTTGTTCAGGATGCATTGGATGGCAAAAATATGCGTGCCTTCACAGTGGTATTTGGCAATCCAGGAGGATTCTCAGCCCCGCAACGCAGCGATGCAACACAGGCCACCGTCACCCGAATGATCTTACAGGGGAATACAGAAGAGCGGCGCATGCCCAGCGGGGCCCTGGACAAACTGTATATGGATCCAACCGGGGTCTATCGCGGAGTCCAGAATGGGGAACCTGCAAGCGGAACATGGACCGTCCTGAGTGATGGCCGACGCTGTTTGATCAACGGCATAACAAAGGAAAGCGAATGCGCTTTCCTGAGTGAGACCGATGGCGGCACCTATCGTCTCTATGACGCAGAAAAGCGCAGTCTGGGCGAGGCCCTGTATCGCAACGGCAATCCATCCGGCCTTTAAGCGGCAGCCTAAGCCCCAACCACGAAATGACTTTGATTGCCCAGACCATCAACGCCGGCATCAATACGATTCCCTGCGCGCAAATATTCAGGCGGGTCCATGCCAGCCCCAACACCAGGGGGCGTGCCTGTAGCAATCACATCGCCAGGATGCAGCGTCATGAATTGGCTTAAATAGCTGACGATCTGAGAGACATTAAAGATCATCAATTCCGTATTGCCGTATTGCTTGCGCCGCCCATCGACTTCCAGCCATAGGCTCAACCGCTGGGCGTCCAATACTTCGTCCCGGGTAACGATCCACGGCCCCAAGGGTCCGAATGTGTCGCAACTCTTGCCCTTGGTCCATTGGCCGCCGCGCTTGTTCTGGAAGTCACGTTCTGACAGATCAATAAAACTGCAGAACCCGGCGACGTGATTCATGGCATCATCTTCAGATACATAGCTGGCTGCATCCCCAATCACGATGGCCAATTCCACTTCCCAATCGGTCCGGGTGGACCCATGCGGCAGGCGAATATCATCGAAGGGTCCCGTCAGCGAACTTGTTGCCTTCATGAAGACAACGGGCTCTACCGGTATATCAGCCCCCACTTCTTTGGCATGGTCAGAATAGTTCAACCCGATACAGACCAGCTTACCAATCCCGGTTAAGGGCACCCCCAATCGGGGCTTTCCTTCCACAACGGGTAAATCCTTTAAATCCAGGCTTTTAATCGACTGCAACACCTCTGTTGTCATAGAGGCAGCAGTGATATCGGAAAATTCATGCGACAGGTCCCGCAAGACACCATCCGTATCCATCAGCCCTGGCTTTTCTGAGCCCTTTTGTCCGTAGCGAACCAGTTTCATGGCCACGACTCCCTAAGTTTCATCGCTTTGAAGAGAATGGTGCATGCCGGTTCGCCCAATTGCAACGCTTGGCAGATTTATGCTCAATTTCCGCTGAATTTTCAGCCCCTGATTTTCCACGGCTGGGACACAATTTGCCACCAAGTCAGACTCGATAGGCATAAAGAAAAATTAATCAAAACCGAATACCAATCGTCAAAGCGTCCGATAAATGATTAAATTTACTGGTTAATTGCTGTTTGACAGCACTACACGCTCATGGTGTCCTTAATGGTCAATTGTGCAGTTAGTAAAGGGTCTGAATGACCCGACAACACCCAAACAAAACTGCAATTGATAAACTTCGACAGCACGTCCGGCACAGGGGTGACAGTGCCGGAAGTAAGACAGGGAGTCTCAAATAGTGCGGAAAATGCTTCTCGCGGCCGTTACCGGCCTCACCTTGGCTCTTGGCGCGCAAGCGGCTCAAGCCAAGACGCTCGTCTTCTGTTCAGAAGGCAGCCCCGAAGGGTTCAACCCTTCCCTCTTTACTGCTGGCACCACCTTCGATGCCTCATCACGGCAAATTTTCAACAAGTTGGTGGAATTTGAGCGCGGTACGACCAAAACCGTCCCAGGCTTGGCAGAAAGCTGGAGCGTCTCCGATGACGGGCTGGAATACACGTTCAATCTTCGCAAAGGCGTGAAGTTCCAAACCACAGAAAACTTCACCCCGTCCCGCGATTTCAATGCCGAAGATGTGGTATTTTCTTTTAAGCGTCAGTTGGATAAAGAAAATCCATACCACATGATTTCTGGTGGCACCTATGAGTACTTCAACGGCATGTCCATGCCTGACCTGTTGAAAGACATCGTCGCTGTGGATGATTACACCGTGAAGTTCATACTGAACCGTCCAGAAGCCC
>JARGPE010000303.1 GCA_029212835.1 Alphaproteobacteria bacterium
TAACGATCAGAAAGACCAACGTCAGCAGAATGACCCAGGGTGGCACCCCTAGGAGTAGAGATACTCTGTCCAAGCTGCGCGCGATGGCGTCGGACATTGCGTGTATTCCGTTCAGCGATTAAGGGCGCGGTGACCGATGTCGCGGCGACAGAATCCTTCCGGCCATTCGATCAAGTCAACAGCAGCATAGGCCCGCTTCCGCGCCTCTGCAATTGTCTCTGCCATTGCCGTAACCGTCAATACGCGCCCGCCTGTCGCAATCAATTCTCCAGCATCGTTGCGATCGGTTCCCGCATGGAAAATCACGACATCGGGTGAGGCTGCAGCCCCTTCGATGTTCCGAATAACGGTCCCTTTCTGATAGGTCCCTGGATAGCCCTGACTGGCCAGCACAACGGTCATTGCCGATTGTGGGTGCCAGCGCAGATCAAAATTGCGCAAGGTGCCATTGGTGGTGGCAAGCAAGGCTGGCAGCAGGTCCGATTGCAGTCGCATCATCAGAACCTGGCATTCTGGATCACCGAAGCGGACATTGTATTCAATCACCCGTGGGCCGGAATCAGTGATCATCAGACCGATGAACAGAACGCCCTGGAACGGCGCCCCTTCTGTCTTCATGGCCTCAATGGTGGGTGTCAGAACTTCACGTATGATGCGCGCTTCCATCTCGGGCGTGCAGACTGGGGCAGGCGAATAGGCCCCCATACCTCCGGTATTGGGTCCCGTATCGCCGTCTCCAACCCGCTTATGGTCCTGGGCAGAGGCCAAAGGCAGCGCCGTCATGCCGTCGGCAAGTGCAAAGAAGGAGAGTTCTTCGCCTTCCATGAATTCCTCGACCACGACTTCCGCACCGGCAGTTCCGAAAGCGCCGTCCAGCATTGCCGCATCCACCGCATCCAAGGCCTCTTGTATGGTCATGGCGACGGTCACGCCCTTGCCTGCGGCCAGGCCATCGGCCTTCACCACGATTGGGGCCCCTTGCGCGCGGATATAGTCCTTGGCGGCTTGTGCATCGGTGAACCGGCCATAGGCGGCGGTCGGGATATTATACTTGGCACAGATGTCCTTGCTGAACCCTTTCGATCCCTCCAGCGCGGCGGCGGCGGCACTGGGTCCAAAAACAGCAATATCCTTGGCACGCAGGCGATCTGCCAACCCATCGACCAACGGGCCTTCAGGACCGACGACGACGAAATCAATGGCTTCTTGTGCGATCAGGGCTTCGATTCCATCGAAATCATCTACCGCAATGGGACGGCATTGCGCATCTTGGGCGATGCCCGCATTTCCCGGTGCACAAAACAAGGCATCACAGAGGGGGGAAGCGGCGATGGCCCAGCATAATGCGTGCTCACGTCCACCTGAGCCGATGACAAGACAACGCATAAGGCAATTCTCCTAAACTCAAGGCCGCCATATATCGACAGCGATGGTGCCTGACGAACAGGCGCTGACCACGAAGAAACCCGGAATAGCATTTTCCCCGGAATTGACAAACCGTCTTAACCCTTGTCCGGCAATTCGCAGTGTCAGGAGGGCGGCTTGGGCGTCAATTTGTAAAGCGGAACCACAAGGTTGGTGCGTCAGAAGAAGCATGCCTAAAAATATCCTTAAACAAGTCATTTAATATTAGCGCGGTGCATGGCATCCTAACGGCGCTATGGTGCGAAACGTCCAAGAACTCTCAGTTTCCGAACTTTCCCAGGCGCTAAAGCGCACGGTGGAGGACGCCTATTCCTATGTCCGGGTTCGGGGAGAGATTTCTGGCTTTAAGCGTGCATCGTCCGGGCATCTGTATATGGCGCTTAAGGACCAGGACGCGGTGATCGATGCGGTTTGCTGGCGCGGCAGTGCGGGCAAGTTGGATTTGCGTCCCGAAGACGGAATGGAAGTCATCGCCACGGGCCGTCTGACGACCTATCCAGGACGTTCCAAATATCAGATCGTTATTGATCATATAGAATTGGCGGGTGAAGGCGCGCTGTTGAAGCTGCTGGAGGAGCGCAAAAGGCGCTTGGCAGAAGAAGGCCTGTTTGATGAAAGCCGCAAGCGATCTCTGCCATTCCTACCAGAAGTGATCGGGGTTATCACGTCACCAACTGGGGCGGTGATCCGCGATATTCTGCACCGTCTGGCGGACCGGTTCCCCCGCCATGTCTTGCTGTGGCCGGTATTGGTTCAGGGAGAGGGCGCAGCAGCACAAGTGGCTGCCGCGATTGAGGGTTTCAACGCAATCGAACCCGGCGGGCCAATTCCGCGCCCGGATATCCTGATTGTCGCGCGGGGTGGTGGGTCATTAGAGGATCTGTGGAGCTTTAACGAGGAAATCGTGGTGCGCGCCGCCGCCGCCAGTACCATTCCGTTGATATCTGCTGTCGGGCATGAAACCGACACAACACTGATCGATTACGCCAGTGACCGGCGGGCCCCGACACCAACTGCGGCGGCAGAGATCGCGGTTCCTGTTCGGTCGGAACTGATGGCTGATCTTACAGGCTTTACCCAGCGTATGATTCAATCCGGCACACGGAACATTGAAAACCGCGTGCGTTTTCTCGAGGGTCTGGCGCGTGGATTGCCCCAACCACGTCGACTTATGGAACCCGCCATGCAGCGGTTGGATGATCTGACCGAGCGTCTGGATCAATCGACCCCCCGATTGATTCGCGCGGCGGAAGAAAAACTGCAGACCCGTGTCGCCCGCTTGCGGTCTCCTGCAGAATTGGTGTCGCGTGCGATGGCGCAGGTCGCGGATCAAGGACAACGCCTGCACAACACAACACAGGCGATATACACACGGGCAGACCGCAAAGCACAGGATCTGCGAGCAGGTGAAAGAATACAGACGGCGTGGGAGCGCCGCCTTGCCGGTTGGCAGGATCGTGTGACCCGCGCCGGTTCTGCCGTTGAGGCCTTGAGCTATAAGGGAACGCTGGCCCGGGGCTATGCCATTGTCCGGGGCGCTGATGGGGGATTAATTACAAAGGGGGACTCTCTGAACAGCGGCATGGCTGTTGAGATCGAATTTCAGGAAAACACGCGCATCTCTGCGCTGGTCACAGACGGGGCAAGTGTCGCATCCCCCCGCAAGACGCCTAAATCCCAGAAGTCTGACAAATCTTCATCACTGTCCTCAGTCCAACCGGAATTGTTCAAATGACAAGAAGCACCGCCCGCATATTTTGTGTGA
>JARGPE010000059.1 GCA_029212835.1 Alphaproteobacteria bacterium
GCATCCAATCAACGGCAAAGCCAAAATCAAATTTGCCATCGACCATGGTCTTACCGCGATTTTCCATCTGCCAGGAACCCGCCGCGCCTTTGGAGATCACATCGACTACTTTTCCCATATCCAGTCCTGCCTTAGAACCGAAATTCATCGCCTCTGACAGGCCCTGTAACAGGCCACCGATGCAAATCTGGTTGACCATCTTGGTCAATTGGCCTGCCCCGGACTCGCCCATCAACAGGCATGACCGTGCGAAGCTGTTGATCGCAGCTTCCGCCTTGGCATAGACATCTGCGTCGCCGCCACACATCACCGTCAGGACACCATTCTCAGCCCCGGCCTGACCGCCGGAAACAGGAGCATCAATGAATCCAATTTTTTGTTCTTTTCCAAGCGCATAAAGCTCACGGGCAACATCTGCGGATGCTGTGGTATGGTCGACAAAGATGGTTCCGGCCTTCATGCCGGCATAGGCACCGTCTTCGCCCAAGACGACGCCACGCAAATCGTCATCATTGCCAACACAGCAAAACACGATATCAGCGCCTTCGGCTGCTTCTCTCGGTGTTTTCTTTGCAGTTCCACCAAATTGTTCCACCCATTTGGCCGCCTTGGCGAAGGTGCGATTGAACACGGTGACCTCGTGCCCACCCTTTGTCTTTAAGTGGCCGGCCATCGGATAGCCCATAACACCCAGTCCGATAAAAGCTACTTTCGCCATATTGAATTCTCCCGTGCTCAGTGGTTTTTAAATCTCAACTTCTAACCCGTCATAGGCCGGAATCACCCCCAAAGGCAATGTATGCGCCAGGGTGCGATAGTCGAGATCGACATGCATATTGGTAATGATTGCCTGCTGCGGCTTTAAATGTCTGATCCAAGCCAGCGTCCGATCCAGATGAGCATGACTGGGATGGGGGCGATAGCGCAAGGCATCGACGATCAAGACTGACACGTCCTGTAAAATCGCCATACCCTCTTCTGGAATATCCGACACATCCGGAATATATCCAATATCACCAACACGATAGCCTGTTGCATCAATCGACCCATGACGTACCTGAAACGGCGTCACAGGAAACCCAGCGACCTCAACAGGGCCGTCCAGAATATGGGCATCCAGGATGGGTGGATAATCCTTCACTTGTTGAAAGCAATAATCGAAACGGAATTTCAGCTGGTCCATGACCTCCTGTACCGCATAGACCGGCACGCGCTTGCGGCTTAACAGCGACAGGCCGCGCAGATCATCAATGCCATGGGCCTGATCCGCATGCACATGGGTATAGAAAACGGCATCCAGGGAATGAACATCGGCTAATATCAACTGTTCCCGCATGTCCGGCGCCGTATCGATTAGGATGCGACGATCTCCCTGCGTAATTAATAGCGAACAGCGGGTACGACGATTGCGCGGCTCCTTCGGGTCACAGGTGCCCCAGCCAGTTCCCAAGCGCGGGACACCACCAGAAGAACCACATCCCAAAATCCGCGCCTTCATATAGGAGCTCCAGATACAGCGGCTCCAGGGCGTGTCGTCTTGCTGAAATATCGGAAGAAGTTATCAGTCGTACGGGTCGCAAGTTCTTCGCCGGTAACGCCCATTAAATCAGCCAGCTTTTCCGCCGTATGAACGACAAAGGCGGGTTCATTCTGTTTCCCACGCTTTGGTACCGGTGCCAGATAGGGAGAATCTGTTTCCACCAACAGATTATCCAGAGGCACCGCCGCGACAGAATTTCGAATATCTTCCGCAGATTTGAAAGTCAGAATGCCCGAAATTGAGATAGCAAATCCCATTGCAACAGAGCGTTCCGCCAGCCATTTGCTGCTGCTGAAACAATGAATGACACCGGGAAAAGCCCCCTTTGCCATCTCATCTTCCAGGATTTCAATGGTATCCTCATCTGCATCACGGGTATGGACAATCACCGGCAGGCCGGTTTCCCGAGACGCCGCGATATGAGCACGAAAGCTCTGCTTCTGCATATCCCGTGGGCTGTGTTCATAAAAATAATCCAGACCGGTTTCGCCAATCCCCACAACCTTTGGATGTTGGGCATGCTCAACCAGCTGTTCGGCGGTGATTTCTGGTTCTTTCTCTGCCTCATGCGGGTGAATTCCAACTGTGCACCAAACCTCATCATGTGCATCAGCAATGCTGCGAATCACATTGAATTCACGCACCTTTGTGCAGATCGTAACTAAAGTCCCAACCCCAGCACGCTGGGCAGCGGAGACAACCTCATTCAGGTCGCGTCCATCCCGCTGCAGGTAGTCCAGATGACAATGGCTATCAACCAACATCAGGCTTACGCCTCCTCTGCCTCAACATAGCGCGGGAATACGGGCGATGGTGCAGGCAGTTCTGTTCCAGGCACCAACCGTGCGCCTGTATCCGCAAAACGGCGCTGATCCATTGGAACCGCCAATTGTGCCAACAGCGTATCCGCTGACGATGGCACGATGCACTGAACATAAATCCCGAGCACACGGATCACATCCGCCAGCACATAGAGGACGGTTTCCATCCGTGCGACATCTGTTTTCTTCAACGCCCAAGGGGCCTGGGCGTCAACATAGCGGTTTGCATCACCAACGACCTTCCAGACCGCTTCCAGCATCTTATGGATGGCCTGTGTCTCCATCTGGTTGCGCATCTCAATCAAGGCATCCCGCGCGGCGGACATCAGTGCTTCATCTTCTGGCAGCAAGGAACCAGGCGTTGGCACTTTGCCATCGCAATTCTTCGCGATCATTGACAATACGCGTTGCCCGAGATTGCCTAGGTCATTTGCCAGATCGGAATTGATGCGGTTGACCATGCTTTCCTTGGAAAACGAGCCATCATTGCCAAAGGGCACTTCACGCATCAGGAAATAGCGCACCTGATCCAGACCGAATTCACCAACAATCGCCTGGGGTGTCAGCACATTCCCCAAGGATTTTGACATCTTCTGGCCTTCGATATTCAAAAAGCCATGGCCAAACACCCGCTTGGGCAAAGGAAGATCAGCAGACATCAGGAAGGCGGGCCAATAAATTGTATGGAACCGCATGATATCCTTGCCAATAACATGAATATCCGCTGGCCAGAATTTCTTATAGGTTTCTGAGGATTCATCCGGGAAACCAGTCGCGGTGATATAATTCGTCAGCGCGTCCAGCCAGACATACATAATATGTTTGTCATCGCCCGGTACCGGAATGCCCCAGTTGAAGCTGGTGCGCGAGACGGACAAATCCGTCAGGCCCTGCTTTACAAAATTCACCACCTCGTTGCGGCGATAGTGCGGCAAGATGAAATCTGGATTCGCGTCGTAAAAGGCCAGCAGCTTGTCACCATAGGCTGACAGGCGGAAGAAATAAGATTCTTCCTCCACCCATTCCACTTCGGCACCAGAGGGGGCAAAAAACTTACCCTTTTGGTCGCCCTCCCCCTTGGTCAGTTCATCTTCCCCGAAATAGGCTTCATCCCGAACAGAATACCATCCGGCATATTTATCCAGATAGATATCACCCTTATCGGCAATTCGCTTCCAGATTTCCTGCACACTGGCGTAATGGCGCGGTTCCGTGGTGCGGATAAAATCATCATTGGAGATGTTCAGCTCTTTTGCCATCACCTGGAACTGGGCAGAAATGCCATCACTGAAGGCCATCGGGTCAATGCCTTTGGCCTTAGCAGTTTTCTCCACTTTCTGGCCATGCTCGTCCGTGCCGGTCAGGAACATGACGTCATAGCCATCCAGGCGCTTGAACCGGGCGATCACGTCACAGGAGATCGCTTCATAGGCATGGCCCAGATGTGGCGGTCCATTCACGTATGAAATCGCGGTCGTAATGTAAAAGGTCTTCTTCGGGTCGGATGCGGTCGTCATATTGATCCAGTTCAGGCTCACAAAAAGTGTCAGTGCCGCTGAGCCGCCGCCTTCTGGATTTCCAAGAACGCGGATACGATCAACTGACGTTTATCCAGATTGGCCGGATTGTCCGATTGGGCAAGTAGGCCGGTAAGCTTTTCCCATAGCTGCATGGAGGTTTCAAGGCCGCCCAACGCATCCCAGCAATCCAGGGCCTTTTCTTCCTCTTTCAGAACCACGGGCGGGCGCTCCCCCGTCACCTGGGCGCGGATCGCACGTTTCATCCACCAATCCAGCATAGTGCGGAACGCATTATAACTCTGTTCGGCTGTTTTCACCGACAACATATCGGCCAAACCATAGAGCTGTTTCGCATCCGGCTGGCTGGGATTAGACAGCAGCATCATCGCCGCACGATACAAATCAATGCCACCCGCCTCGGCATAATCCAGGGCGGTACCGATGCTACCCTCGCCCAATTGCACCAAAAGGCGCGCATCGGTCTCCGATACGTCCGGCGCGTGCTTGGCCAACAAGGTCATCATGATCTCGTCACTCAACGGCGACAAGGCAAGCTTTCGACAACGTGACCGAATGGTTGGCAACAGGCGTCCTGGCGCATGGCTGACCAACACGAACATCGTATGCGGCGGCGGTTCCTCAAGAACCTTCAGAATCGCGTTGGCACCTGACGTATTCAACTCATCGGCACTGTCGATGACAATCGCTTTCCAGGCACTCTCTGCCGGGGTCTGGTGCACAAAGTTTAAAATTGTGCGCACATCATCAACGGGAATGCTAGTCTTGCCTTCAGGGCGCGACAGGGCACGGAAATCAGGATGTCCCCCCGAAATGACTCGACGGAATGTCCCCGCCTCCGGTGGCAAATACAGGGTTCGCGGGGCATCGCCAAACATGCCCCCTCCCTGATCCGATGCGCCGCCGGACAAGACCCAACGGGTCATGCGATAAGCCAGCGTCGCCTTGCCAATCCCCTGTGGCCCACAAACCAGCCAGGCATGCGGAAATCGCCCAGACTCCCAGGCCGTCGCAACCGTCGCTTCCGCCTCTTGATGTCCTAAAAGCTCCGGATTTCGGCGCGGGGCATAAGGGTCGATTTCATCCTCATCGACCGGCTTTTTCATAATGCCTGATCCCGCGCAAAGAGCCGTTGAGACAGTGCTTCTATAATATCACGAGTGATTTCTTGTATGGTTTGGTCAGCCTGAATGACAGCAATTCGATCTGGCTCTTTATGCGCAATATCTAAAAAAGCATTCCGTAACGCCGAATGAAAATCTAACCCTAGCTTCTCAAAACGGTCTGGACCGCCGCGTGCAGCGGCACGCCCCAGCCCTGTAGACGCATCAATATCCAACAGCAGTGTCAGATCAGGTCGAAAGCCCCCCAGAACCAATGCATCCAAGGTTTCCACCCAGTCCCGACCCAAAGCCTTTGTATATCCCTGATAGGCCATTGTGGAATCACTGAAACGATCACAGATAACCCAAGACCCGGCAGCCAGAGCAGGTTCAATCAAACGAGTCACGTGATCCCGACGGGCAGCATACATCAGTAAGGCCTCGCTGACCGGATCCCACCGATCCCCATCCCCGGATACGACCAATTCCCGGATTGCCTGAGCACCCGGTGTTCCGCCCGGTTCACGTGTTATGACAACATCCAACCCCCGCTCACGCAAATGATCTGCCAGCAGGAAACATTGTGTGGACTTCCCCGCCCCCTCACCGCCTTCGACGGAAATAAATTTCCCACGTAAGGGGACAGGCCTGCGCGTCACTGTCCAGACTCTCCAAAAACCAGATACTGCACGGCGGATTGCAGGCGCCCGAAGGAGCCCAGACGCTCAACAGCCTCGCCAGCGACAACCGGAACCGTGATTGTATCCAGACCGGGTGCGGAAATTTCCAGTTCGCCCTGAACACTGCCCGGTTCAATCGGGGCGGCAATCGGCTCCTGGGTTTTCAGCGTTACCTTTAATTCGTCTCGCACCGAACGGCGCATCACGATGGAAACCGGCTCTTGCACGATCAAGGGCACACGGGATTCCTTGCCAAGCCAGACGGGCACGTCGGTAACGGTTTCACCTGCGGCAAATAAGGGGAAGATTCCAAATTCACGAAACCCCCAATCCAGAATCCGTTCAGGTTCCTGGGCACGTTCACGGGTCGATTCCAAACCATTAACGACAACAATCAACCGCTGACCATTGCGCACGGCAGAGGCCGTAAGACCATAGCCTGCCGCTTCTGTATGCCCTGTTTTCAAGCCATCCGCGCCGATATCACGATACAGTAAAGGATTGCGGTTCTGCTGCGTGATATCGGAATAGGTATATTCAGTCTCTGAATAGAAATGATAATATTCCGGGAAATTACGGATCAGAGCCGCAGCCAAGGTCGCAAGGTCCCGGGCGGTCGTGTAGTGATCGGGGTCTGGCAGACCGCTGGCATTTTTAAAATTCGTATTCATCATGCCCAGTTCACGGGCCTTGTCCGTCATCTTGCGGGCAAAGGCTTCTTCACTGCCAGCAAGGCCTTCTGCCATCACGATGGTCGCATCATTGCCTGATTGAATAATGATCCCGCGCAACAGGTCCTCAACACGCACGCGTGTGTCGACCCTTACAAACATCTTCGACCCACCGGTTTCCCAAGCCTTCTTACTGACTGAGAATGTATCATCCAGAGACAAGGTGCCATTTTTAAGTTGCTCAAAGGCAAGATAGGCTGTCATCAGCTTAGTCATCGAAGACGGATACATCTTTTCGTCTTCATTCTTACCAGACAGCACGGTCCCGGTCTTATAATCGACCAGTATCATCTCCTTCGCCTTGGTATCGAGTTCATAGACATTGCTCTGTGCAGCGCTGGGCTGCACGGACATAGCCATTAGGAACAGTGCGGCGAGTGATGCTTTGGCGAGGCGCAAGAACATTATTCCTCCAAACAGTTAAACGTCAGGCAAAAACTTAAACAACAAGGCCAATATAGGCGACCTCAGTCTGCGGTTGCCCATAGTGTGCCCAAGCATAGCGGCGAAATCCAGGCAGGATGCGGACAAAATCGCGTCTATTTCTTTGGCACGACAATCGCTGCGTCGGTATATCCCGCCTGAATGACGGCAACCAACAACGATTCCAACCGGTCGTCATCTGCCAAGGGACCGATCCGAACCCGGAACAGCGGTGTTTCGGACCGTGTAATTTCTTCAACGATCACAGGACCAAGATAGCCAAGCATGGAACGGGCCCGATTGGCATTGTCATATTGACCAAAGGCCCCGGCCTGAATGAAGACATGGGGATTTGGTTCAACAGGCATCTGTTCGACTGTGCCGCTATCCAGCGACTTTTCAACAATAGCCGGCCGCTCTTCAGGCTCAGGAAGAGCACCGGAGGCACTAGCAACCTGTGTTGATTGTGAGGCCGCAACACCAGGTGGTGGGGCCAAATCCTCACCACTGACCACGGCTGTTGGCGAGGCGGCAGGCATTGGGGGTTCCGGCGCAGTAGATACTTTAGGAACAGGGACGTTGCTTGCGATAGCACCATCGCCATTGACCATGGCCATCAATTGACGGCTTTCCTGTTCCAGCATCTCAACACGGACCAGTGTTGTCCCCTTGCGCTCATAACCCAACAACTGAGCCGCCCGACGTGATAAATCGATGATGCGGCTATGAGCAAACGGTCCGCGATCATTAACGATCACCTTGATAGAGCGGCCGTTCTCCAGGTTTGTCACGCGTACCATAGACGGAATTGGCAAGGTGCGATGAGCGGCAGAAACTTTGTTTTCATAAAAAACCGCCCCATTGGCGGTACGCTTGCCATCGAAGCCAGGACCATACCAAGAAGCAATCCCCTCCTCCGCATAAGAGAAATCCTCTTTCGGATAATACCAGATCCCGGCTACCTGATAGGGATTACCAATCTTATAGCGACCGCCGATATCAGGCGTATTGGGATCATTGGGCGGAAGAGACCTAGTGCCGTTAACTTCTTTCGAGGCCTCGGACAGGAATTGCATCTCCGCGCAGCCAGTCAGGCCCATCAACAGGATTGCCAGTATGGCGGCACGCCCTGCAATACGTCCCTTCCCCCAGGCCCGTGTTCCCACGTCATCCGCCCCATGATCCGGCATGCTGTCGTCTCTCCCCTACTGTTTGCGCAAGATGGATAGCAATTCCTGCGTCGGATATCCGTCCGGCGGCAACCCATTGGCCTTTTGATACGCTTTCACAGCAGCTCGAGTCATCGGTCCGACCATGCCATCAGGCTTGCCAGTATCAAACCCAGCCGCTGACAGAAGATGCTGCAAATCCAAAACATCCGTACGATAAAGCGGCGCGTCATCTGCGGGTTTTGTCGCCAATAGCGGGCCCTTTCCATCCAGCCTGTCGGACAAATATCCAACGGCCAAGGCATAATAGATCGACCGATTCCAGGTCATGATGGCATTGAAATTCCCATACACCAGAAAGGCAGGCCCTTTAACCCCAGCGGGCAACACAATCGCCCCCTTAATATCAACGGGTGGCAAATCACGTCCATCTGCACGCCGCACGCCAAGCGCCTGCCATTCAGAAATCAACTTCGGGGATTTCAGATCAACAAGATCCAGGTCAAACCCAGCAGGCAGTTGAACCTCCCGCCCCCAGGTTTCCGTATCATCCCAACCAATTTTCGACAGATAATTGGCAGCAGATGAAAAAATATCAGGCAGATTGGTCCAGATGTCCTTGTGACCATCGCCATCACCATCAACAGCATAACCAGTAAATGTGGACGGCATGAACTGAACCTGACCCATCGCACCGGCCCAAGATCCATTCATGTCTTTAACTGCAATATGCCCCTGATCCAGGATCGTCAGCGCATGAAACAGCTCGGCACGGAAAAACTCTGCCCGACGATCATCATAGGCCAGGGTCGCAACCGCACCAATAACAGGAAATCCTCCGGTATAGTCCCCGAAATTCGTCTCCATTCCCCAGAACGCAACCAGAAAGCGGGGCTGGACCCCATACTTTTGGGACACTCGCGCCAAAAGATCTGCATGGGTAACCAACAATTTTTTACCGCGTTCGATGCGATCTTCGGTAATGAAGGATTCCAGGTAGCCCCAGAATGTCCGCGTGAATTCAGGCTGTCGCTTATCCAGTTCCAACACCCGCTCAATCGGCTCGATACCGTTCAAGGCTGCATCCAGCGTGGATTGTTTTATTCCACGCGCCAGTCCTTCCGCCTTCACCCCTTCCAGCCAAACAAAAAATGGAACTGTATCTGCTGGAACAGCAGACTCTTGGGATGATGTGCTGTCCTGAGCGAAAACAGGCGGGATCGCGCCCAGGCTCAATAACAGGGACAACGATCCGGCTGTAAATAAATTCTTCATGATTGGCTGATCTGCCTTTAATTTCCAGGGACTGTTACGGATACGGCATAACAGATTGGAACGGCAAGACCCGCCCGCAAGACTATGTTACAATTGATCCTTCTGCAGCCGCGCTTAATCGCCTAGAGACCAAATGCGACGAATCGCCAATTGATAATTGATTGCGCCGTTAGGCTGGTATAACTCACCTTATGCAATCCATGCCAAAATGATAGGAACAGCACCCGCAAATGAGCGGCCATAGTGACCAAGGCGACAGCGATGCGGAACGGCGGACGTTCCAAACCTATATCGATGAAAGCGGACGCATTTCGATGGCCCGCGGCAATGCTGATCGTTGGTTGGGGGCCAGCCTTGAAGAGCTAGAAGGGCATTCCATCGCGGAATATGCCGCCGAAGAATCGCAATTCGCGGTCAGTGAAATTCTCGTCCATGCTGCCCTGCGCGAGTTTATGCCCGCCAGCATCTTTTTCATGCGTGACAGGCGAACCGGATCTGTCAGTGGCTTTGAGGTCACCGGGAAACCACAAAACTTTAATGATCTTTACCGCCTGAATTTCGTGCAGGACCCCCGCATGGAATATGGCCCGCAATCCAAAAATTCTCGTGAAGGCTTTGTCGGCGCGGTTCAACGCGCAATGGATGCCGCAGATAATGAATCGCTGGATGTCGATATGACCTTCGTCGACATTGGTGATGTCGGACGTTTAGGGTCTGTATCCGGCCTGGACGCCGAAGGTGTGCGCCGGTTCACAGATCGCGTCGAGTCTCGGTTGAAGAAGGAAAGCCTCGGCGGCGATTCTCTGGGTCGTGTGGATCGGGGGAAATACGGACTGGTCCACACTCGCGATGCCGACATGTCCAGCCTGCGCACAGAAATCGAATCCTATGTCAAAGACATCGACCCGGAAGGCATGGCTCTTGCTATTGGCACCTCAACGGTGGCTTTGGATGCAGAAGCAATGGAGACGGACGCGATACGCACGGCATTGGAACATGCGGTTGATCAATTCGCCGATACTGGAATTGATTCAGTAATTTTTGATACTTTGGCGGACAGTCAGGCCTCTTATCTGGATTTGCGGGAAACCCGCATGACGCTGCTGAACCGCTGTCTGGCTGACGAAGTTTTGACCTGTGCCTTTGCACCGGTTTGCAATATCGCTCATTGGACGGTCCATCACCTGATCGCTGACTTTCGTGCCAATCTGGACGACGACGGATTGGGCGCGGCAGAGATTCTAAAGCTGACCAATGGGGATACAGACCTGCGCACCAAGGTAGATATTGCCCAGTGCCGGTACATTCTGACCCATCCGGATATGGATTCGATCAGCGTTGCGGTCAATGTGGCAATTCATTCGCTGCTGGATATCAATGTCATTAGCATGCTGTTGGATTTCAGAAGCCGCACGCCCCAGCGTCGGGTGATTTTGCGCCTGTCCGGCCTGGATCAGGTTCCGTGGGAGAAGGTACAGGCACTCAATATTCTCCGACGCGCAGGCTTTGCCATCGCGCTGTATGGCAAGGATGTCGGTGCAGTCACCGCAGAAAAGCTAAAATCCCTCCCCGCCGATTACATCATGCTGGACCCAAGTTTCGTGACCAATCTGGATCAGTTAAAGCGTGGGCTGGGCATGTTGGCAGGTATGGTCAATCGCTGTGCCGAACATGATATAGGCATCATTTTCGACGGCGTCCTGGAATCAGCTGCCGCACGGATGCTGTCAAAAATCGACGGAGCCCTGTGCAGCGGCCCCTATTTTGGGGAACCCGTTGAAAGTCTGGAAGACCTACAAATGCCGGTCCAGACACAATAATTTGCCTTTATCGTGCTCAAGACGTGATCCAGGCTTGATAGATCAACCCCGATAATGCTAATCACCGCCTCCTGATGGGCAGCTCACCCGTCAGAACAGCGGACAGGTGGCCGAGCGGTTGAAGGCTCTAGTCTTGAAAACTAGCGTGCGGGAAACCGTACCGTGGGTTCGAATCCCACCCTGTCCGCCATTTTCCCTCTACTATCTAAATTCATTTCTCTTATACTTACCATGGAATGGCCTTACTGGCAGACGCTCGCTGGCATATGAAAACATGCGGCATGAATAGCGCCGAACTCTTTCTGATAGACAAACGAGACTAATGATAGGGAGATTGAAGCTCCTGCCGGCATCGTATCAATCCTCCGGTAAATCTTTCTGATCGCATCCTTCAGACCAATCTGCGCCCGAAAGGATTGTTAATCCGAATCATGTTGGCTACGTTAAGTGTATGCGGGTGGGCTGAAGATCGAATAAATGCGTTCGATCAATATGAATTGAGCTCAAATTATGAAAGACCGACTAAAATCAACAGAGCTTTTTGGAACGCATGGGGCGTCGCATATTGCAAAAATTCTCAATGAGTCAATTCAAGAGTTTCCAGGGCCGGTAGCCATATACGACGAAAATGACAATCTGATAACATATAACCGTCTCTATGAATGGGTACATGGACAAGCCTTTGAAACAGTATTGGCTGAATCCGGCGACCGGCCGATTTGCTATGCTGATCTCGTGCGAGAATCTGCAAAGGACGTTGTTTCTCCAGAAATGCTGGAAGAACATATCACAGACCGTTTGCGTGCCCAGAAAAACGCCAATGGCGAAGCGATTGATCGATTTTATCCGAATTGCGGTTGGTTTCGCATTGTAAAGGTACGCACCCCCAGCGGTGCCATCGCTGGATTTGCCACCGACATAACAGAGCTTAAAGAAAAAACCCTGGCGCTTGAACGTGCCAGAGCGGATGCAGAAGCAGCCAATGCTGCAAAATCAGCCTTTCTGGCTAATATGAGCCATGAATTGCGCACACCATTGAACGCAATCATTGGCCTGTCAGATGCATTGGGCACCGGAGTATTGGGGGATTGTAACGAAAAAGATCGGCAATATTTGACCGATATCCGCGGTGCTGGACACCATCTCTTGTCTCTAATCAATGATTTGCTGGATATCTCAAAAGTCGAAGCTGGCGCTATGGGCTTGGAGTGCCAAACTTTCCACCTGCCTACTTTGCTGCAGGAATGCGTTCATATGATGGAGCCCATCGCTGATAAAGCTTCTGTAACCTTGATAACAGAACTTTCAGGCGCATCTGTTGAACTATACGGCGATCCACGCAAGATCAAACAAGTGATCTTAAATATTCTCTCGAATGCTGTGAAATTCTCTTATGAATGCAGCGATGTGAAAATGCGTGCTTCGATCACCCAAAAGCAGATTGTGATTGAAATCGAGGATCACGGTATAGGAATCGAGGAGGAGAATATCGAACACGCCTTTAAGCCATTTGGTCGCTTAAATCACAGTCTATCGGCACCAGCCAAGGGGGCTGGCCTTGGTTTGTCGATCGCAAAAAGCATGATTGCACTTCACCACGGCACCATCACCTTAGCCAGTCACATCGGCGAAGGAACAACCGTTACTATTACACTCCCAACGACGATGATCGTCTGAGCCACACGGTAAGTTTGGGCGCATTCTGCAGTTCCATCCCCTTTATGATGTAACGGTAGTACGCAATGTCCAGTAATAGCCTCACGACACCAATTGATTGCCAGACATCTTCATATATGTGCCGTATCTCGTTGTGCCTATCGTCAATGCTGAGAGAGTGGCAAGATCGGTGCTTGATGTTGTTGATCTGCTGACAAGCGTTGTGGACTCATCATCCGAGGTCCTTGTGATTTCTTCTGCGCCACAAAACCCGTTATAAGGTAAAAAAGCCGTCGCGGATTAGCGGCACATATAGCCGTACAGCACCTGCCCGCTTTCCGGGGCATGCATTTCTATATGATGCAGGTGGCTTCCATACCCAACAACATCGACATCTGTCGCCGGCGCACCATCCAATTGTAACGTGACGGTATTGCCCTGCATCGTATATTTTGCCGGATAGTCCCCTGTTGTTTTACCAAAGAACTTCACACGACCGTCCTCGATTTCAACGCCATTCAGACAAGAATCCGGTAGGAAATCATCACTAACGTTCTTGTATTTGTCGAACAGTGCCCAACGACCGAGCAGAAATGGCGGCACGGTTTTTTGGGGTTGGGAATAGTCGTGAATATCCAGATATTCGTCGATATAGGATCTAAAGCCGCGGGCTTGCATAATCTTAGATAGGTACACATCGGGCGAAGTTTGGCGCAGCTTCTCGTAATAGTCGGACATTGCGCGCTCTTCGTGGTTTAGCAGCATGATGTAGCCAGCCATCAGCACCACGGTAGCCGTTATTCCAAGCGCCAGAAATTGTTTCCTGCCTAAGGGATATTTTAAACCGAGCATACGCGTTTTTGTCCCATTCAAAGGAATGTCTGAAAGCTGCGAGATTGAGCTCGCCATACGGTCAAAAACGCACCCTTTCGACACAGAATATGATTAGTACATAAACAAGCGGTGCCGCCACATCAAGCCCATCAGCTTTTTGGGTATTTTTAACTTTTGCCATTGGGAATGGATTGAATGACCTGCTGCGCTGTGCAAAAACTTGACCTAATCTGCAATTATGCGTTCAGCATGAATGATTGAGATGGTGGCAAATGTGTCCGGTTTCCGGGTGCATTAGCGACCTATTTTCGCGGATTATGCATTGTACATTCAGCGGAGATCCACCGATAAAATGGCATTCAAAACGGCAGTATTGGCACCTTCACGGCCCCGCGTGGGGCTTGTCACGCTCAGTCTTCTGGCACTGGCAGTCGGTGCGATTACCGGTGTCGGTGCCGCTGGCCTGCGCGCACTGATTGCGCTGATCCATAACGGCTTGTTTCTGGGTGAATATAGTTGGGTATACGAAGCAAACGAAGCAACCCCACCCAGCAATTGGGGGCCATTTGTGATTTTAGCCCCCGTGATCGGAGGGCTTGTCGTCGTTTTCCTGGTGCGACGTTTTGCCCCTGAAGCGAAGGGGCATGGTGTTCCCGAAGTAATGAGTGCCATTTTTTACAAAGACGGCAAGATCAGACCAATTGTGGTGATCATCAAATCACTGGCGTCGGCCATTTCTATTGGCAGCGGTGCATCCGTTGGACGCGAAGGGCCAATCATTCAAATAGGCAGTGGGATTGGCTCCACCCTAGGGCAATTCTTCAAACTGGCGAAATGGCAGACCATCACTTTGGTCGCAGCTGGAGCCGGGGCTGGAATAGCCGCAACCTTTAACACACCGCTGGGTGCGGTGATGTTCGCAATTGAATTGATGATGCCGGAAGTCAGCGCCCGCACCTTCCTTCCGGTGGTCATCGCCACTGGGGCAGCGACCTATGTGGGTCGTATTTTCTTTGGCATAGAATCCGCCTTTCTGGTGCCATCGGGTGTGTTACCGGAACTTTTGTTCCCAAGCGCAGCACAATTCCTTCCAATCTATGTCCTATTCGGGTTGCTGTGTGGAGCGGCCGCCGCAGTATTCGTCTTATTCCTGCATTGGATGGAAGATTTGTTCGAGGAAATGCCGCTGAACCCCTATGTGAAGAATATGATCGGCATGACCTTTCTGGGCGTCATGATGTATACGTTCTTCACGATCTATGGACGTTACTTCACCGATGGTGTCGGATACGCAACGATCCAGGATATCCTCAGCGGCAACATGCAGATCGCCTATCTTCTTGCGATCTTGTTTTTTGCCAAACTCCTGGCAACGTCAGTCAGTCTTGCCGCCGGGGCTTCAGGTGGGGTCTTTTCGCCGTCACTGTTCTTGGGGGCAACTCTGGGCGGATGCTTTGGTGCCATATTGTCCAGTGTTTGGCCGCATCTGGGATTTATGCCGATCCAATTTGCAATCATCGGCATGGCTGCCATCGTCGGCGGCGGCACCGGGGCGGCCATGACGGCGATTCTCATGATCTTTGAGATGACCGGGGACTACACGACAATTGTTCCGGTGATCATCGCAGTGGCCAGTGCCATTGGCATGCGCCGGTTAATCATCGCGGATAACATTTACACCATGAAATTGGCGCGCCGTGGACAGCACATTCCCAGAGAACGGCATTCGCATATGTTCACCATCCGCAAGGTGGATGACATCATGGCACCAGTCACCAGTATTTTGAAATTGGATAGTCTGGCGCGCAATATCCCGCGCTCCACAATGACCGGCAGTTGGGCCGTTGGCGACCGTTACGCCGTGGTTGAAGATGCCAAGGGCCATCTGGTTGGGGTGCTGCCGGTTGAAGCGGACGGCACACCAGTTGCTGGCGCGCCCCTGATTGACAGTTTCACAATGATCCGCAAAGGCGAGTTTTTGCAGGCTTTGTTAAAGCGAATGGCACGCAAACGGGCTGTCGTGGTCATCGTGCTGGGTAAAGGTGGCGTGCCGAGGCCTCACAAAGTTATCGGCGTCGTCAATCGCAAAGGTGTCGCGGATGCGATGATCGGCGAATTCACGGAATAAGAACGGCGTAAAGAATTTGATTTTTATTCTTTATTATTTCTCTCGTCAAAATCCATTCAAAATATACAAAAAATGTCTATAAACACCACTTACGGATCAAATTTAACATACTAAAAAAATAGGCATTATTATCTTCAAGTGTTGCGCTAATGCGCACCTGATCCATGAAATCAGAGAATCGTTTTTATAAGTTGGATTACCCATCTCTTATCTACCTTAGAGCCTGATATCGTTTACCACACAGGTCTATTGGCCGATCGTTTATGGCGACCGGGCGCATTCTGACGATGCCTTCTTTCCCGATCGCTAACCACAAGTGCAAGCTGATTTCAAAACCGATTATCAACCTTCGAAATACGTCGCGCCAGCCAAGCCCCCCAAAACAGGCTGGAAAAGTATCGAACAGGCTCCCCAAAGCCTGCACATGTCAGCAAAGAAATCACTGCCTCTTCTGAGTCTGGTGGCTCTGCGTCTTTCAGAATTTTACCCATCTTGGCCTTACAGTCATCCGGGTCAGTGCCATGCATCCGCCATCGGTTTGCCCAAGCCTGCAATAGCAAAGGCTGAGAGGTATAAGATCTGTAATTCCCAGCGACAACAAACGGGGCTTCTGGCTTCAATCGTTTCGAAATTTGCGCCAGAATATCCTGTTTCTCGGCATCACCTGGCAGGTGGTGCAAAACACCGATCATGATCGCTGCGTCGAATCTCAAGAATGAATCAATATCCGGCACAGTACCCAGAATAGTATCCACACGATCCGATACTCCAACTTCCACAAAATTTGCGCGGGCTAGATCCAGCATCGGTGGAGAAGGATCAACGGCGACGAAAGACCATTTTGGCTCCAATCGCGATGAGGCAATGATCTCGCCCCCCGTCCCTCCGGCACCGACAACCAATACTCGGGCTTGCTGGTCTTCACCCAAGGCAGCCGATAGCATGCAGGCAGAAAGTTCATGACAAGCATCATATCCAGCCAATCCAATCCGACTTTGGCGTCCATATTCTGCAGCGCGCGACATGTCGAATTTAGCGGCAGACTCTTGTGTCATGTTTTCTCTCTCTTGTCCTGGCAGCCAGCTTGTTTGCTGTATCCTGACATGATAGGCGCTTTAAGATCACAATAAAGATGATAAACATGATCGAAAAACCACTAATCCATCTAAAGCATGATCGTCTGTCTGCTTTCCTAAAAGCCTTTTCCCTTCACACAACAAAGTGTGAATCCGCCCACACATCCAACTTGCTGATAATCGACGCAAACTGCGCTGGCCGTCCCACCCATCTCCTGTATCGGGCGCGGTACGGTGAGGCCCTGCCAGACGGGGTGACAGTGTGTGCCGCCGCCATGGTCGATTTCGGCGGGAGCGCAAACCCCTTGATTGGTGCCTTGCCTGACGAAATACGCATCTCTCTGGAATACGAGCCCCATTTGCTTGGTTTGGCCCAGTTGATCACCGCAGAGGTCGAAACGGCGCGCTGTGGAGGCAGTTCTATTCAGGCCAAACTGTGCGAGGTCGTTGTCGTGTTGGCGATCCGCCGGGCCATCGCCATGGGGACAGTTAATGCTAGTTTACTGGCGGGCCTGGCTCACCCCACGCTTTATCGCAGCCTCATTGCAATGCATGACGCGCCCGACAGAAATTGGCAAATCACAGAGTTAGCAGCCATTGCAGACATGTCGCGTGGCCAATTTACAACTGTCTTCAAACAAGTCGTCGGGCACCCCCCTGGCACCTATCTAACCAATTGGCGCCTTATATTGGGAAATGCCAAATTACGCTCAGGACAAAGTGTCAAATCAGTCGCTGCAACAGTTGGTTTCGGAAGTGCCGCCGCCTTCTCACGCGCTTTCTCCAGAAAATTCGGCCACCCACCAAGCCAATGCATGGCCTACGGATTATAAGACCGTTAGCACTTCTGTCGAGAATGGATCCTTACGTACAAACACGACGCAGTGACAGTGTAAGCTGACCAAAATGGCACATAAACGCCCGGCGCATGCGTTCAGGATCGGGACCCCCCCCCGAAGAGATAGCGATCTGTTCAATTGGAGTATGAGAGTTTTCCACTCGCTCAGGCGCAGCTTCCACTCGAAGGGTGGTGAGAAAGCTGTAGCATCGCCTCCTAGTGTGCAAATCTTGGCAGGCGTTAATATTTCCATCTCGCCGTAGGAGGAAAGGAAAATAGATTATTCCTCTCCTCCAAGCATCTCTCAACACATGAAATCAGAAATCAGTCCAATGTCGCCAGCATCGTCTTCTCAAACGGACGCAACTGATCTGTATCGCCATTGTGAACTAGGTTTGCCCAATCTGGGTTGCTGATCATGGCGCGGCCGACGGCGATCATGTCGAATTCGTCATCGTTCATCCGCTGGACAAGTTCATCCAGGCTGGCAATGGGAGCACCAGTAGAGTCCCCTCGCAATTGTCCGAAGAAATCTTCGCCACCCAGACTGACTGATCCAACACTGATTGTCGGAAGGCCGGTCACTTTGCGGGTCCAGCCGGCAAGGTTGAGATCAGACCCATCGAATTCCGGCTGCCAGAAGCGGCGGGTTGAGGCGTGGAACACATCAACGCCGGCATCGACCAGCGGGGCGAGCAACCCCTCCAGCTCTTGGGGGGTTTCTGCAAGACGCGCGTCATAGTTCTGAGCCTTCCACTGAGAAAAGCGGAAAATCAAAGGAAAGTTTGGTCCCAAGGCTGCGCGAACTGCCTTTACAATTTCTGTGGCAAAGCGCGTTCGGGCTATGGCATCCCCGCCATAGGCATCGGTGCGGTTGTTGGTGCCAGACCATAGGAATTCATCAATCAGATAGCCATGCGCACCATGCAGCTCCACCGCATCAAAGCCAATTTTCTTGGCAGACGCCGCGGACGTAGCAAAGGCGTTGATCGTGTCGGCAATATCCTCATCCGTCATTGCCTTGCTGCCGGGCACAGTCGCACTTGGCCCTTCAGAAGGAGCATCCGGATAAGGACCAGTGCCTGCTGGCCGGGCCAAGCCCTGATGCCATAGCTGTGGCGCAATCCGACCCCCCGCAGCGTGAACGGCCGCAACGACTTTAGCCCACCCCGCCAGACTGTCCGGATCATAAAAATTTGGAATACCGGAATCGTTCGATGCGGCCTGTCGATTGATCGTGGTGCCCTCTGTAATGATCAGACCAACGCCCCCTTCCGCGCGGCGGCGGTAGTATTCAACGACATCCGCATTTGGAATGCCGCCCGGACTCATCTTTCGCGTCATGGGGGCCATAACGACCCGGTTCTTAAGTTCCAAGCCATTGAGGGAAATTGGGCGAAACAGAACATCCGTTCTCAAGGGAAGGCTTTGGTCCATTTAGGTAACTCCTTAGAATATTTGCCAATCAGTTTCCATGGAGCAGACCCATCGGATCGTCCAGATTGAGTGAGGGATGCCGTTTGACGTAGTGGGATGATCGAATGCCATTCACATGTCTGGTGCTCTGATTCCTGTTGCGCGATTAGAAAACTTTTCAAACCGTCAAAATTTACTTCTAGCACCGCCCATTAAGTGGCAACTTTTCCGACGATCACAATGCGCTGCGACGCCAATAATTAATCGGAAGTCTTTTTCTGAACGTGCAACAATGGATTAAACCCTTGCTGCGCCTGCTTTGACGTATCGCCTTTGAGAGACCTATCCCTTTTCAACGGGATTGCACAAGGGATGGAAGCCCCCATCTGACTGATGAAACATCCCGTGCTTCCGCGCTGATTTAACCCAAGGTGCTTATGCGCTGATTCAATCAGGCCTAAACCTCACAGTCAGGACAAGAAACATGAACATAGATCTATCTGGCAAAACAGCCCTCGTCACCGGCTCCACTGAAGGCATCGGTTTTGCAATCGCCAAGGGACTGAGCGAGGCCGGGGCTACTGTCGTTGTGAATGGGCGAACCAAGGAAAAAGTCGACGCGGCCGTTACCAAACTAGGCCGCTCTGCGCGGGGGCGTGCCATTGATCTGTCCACGTCGGACGGTATAACCGTGCTGGTTCGCG
>JARGPE010000060.1 GCA_029212835.1 Alphaproteobacteria bacterium
AGACTGGATTCACCTGATTGAAAAGAACGACGGTCGCCCTGCTGCTGAAGATGCCCGGCGCAATCTGGAACTTCTGGATGTCAAAACGCCACCGTCAGATGCCCCTGCCGCTCAGTAAGCTATCAGTTCACAACACGCGGTTTCACCGGTCCAGCAACAGTCACCCCCGTTGACTTGGTCAAATGCGCACCCAGCGCCCATTGCGCCTTCTCGGCTGTCTGGTTCAGCATGTGAACCACAGCGTGAAGTTCCTTTTCGCCAAGATTCAATCGCACACCATCGGGGCCTGTTCCGGTCAGGGTCAATTGCACACCACCCGATTTCAAGGCCGCCACATTCAATTTCTTCACTAACATCGGGCCATCTGCCGGGAATGGAACCAAGCCTTCTTCTTCATAGGGCTGTTTGAAATTGGCTGTGCTCATCGCAGATTCGCGGCGGAATTCATTGACTGCCTGCCTCTGCTCAGCTGGCTGTGCCTCAGTTCCGGTTAGATGATCAAATATCTTCCCAATGGAAGCGAGGAATTGCAGCGTCATCCGCCGCGTCATCCACATGCGTGCATCTTTATCTTGCAGGCGCGCCCGCATGAGAATGCGGTCTTCCTCCACCTGATAACTACACGAAATTTGTACATTCTTTGCCATGGATCGAACTTAGCGCAGTCGGGATTTCCTGTCACCTGTGGCGATGAGGTGGCTATTTCCCCAATTCGGTAATTGCCTCTTCATCCTCGTCATCGGTTTCCAGTGCATAGACCGATTGGGATGATTTTGGCACCGGCGCGAAGGGGCTGCGGGTTTCCACCGCTGCAACACGGTGTTTGGTAATGCGATACAGGGCAAATGTGGCCAGCATGGCAAATATGATCGCAATCATGACAAACAAACTGCCCGACCCGAATCTGTCCATCAGCGGTCCCAAAGCAACGGGCCCCAAGGCAGCCCCTGCGCCATAGATCAGCAACAGGCCACTGGAAACCTCCACCATTTCTTCATTCGGCGCGAAATCATTGGAATGCGCGATGCATAAGGCATAAATCGGTGTCATCACCCCGCCATGCAATAAGGCAAGCGCAAAACCCATCCAGGGTTCTGGTGGATGCCAGAATGCCAAAGCCAGGCCTGTGCCAATTGTCGCCGTGGCGCACAGACCGATCACAATACGTCGGTCAATGCGATCAGACAGCCATCCCAATGGCCATTGCAGAATGGTGCCCCCGATCATAAAAGCCCCCATGAACAGGGCAATCTCTGCCACTGGCAAGCCTCGGGTTTGGGCAAAAACCGGTCCGAAGGTCCAGAATGCCCCATCCGCCACCCCAACCAGCACACAGCCCACAAAACCAGTTGGGGACAGACTGTAGAGCCGGGCGAATCTTAATTTGGCCGTTGGGATCTGGGCTGGTTCCCGCACCGGGGCCAGAGAGACCGGAACCAGAGAGATCGCCACCAAAATCGCTACCAGGGAAAACAACACGTAAGACTGAGTATCCGACAGAGAGACCATCTGCTGCCCGCCGACCGTCGCCAGATTTCCAATGATAATATACAGCGACAGCACCGTGCCCCGAATACGATTGGTGGCCTGTTCGTTCAGCCAGCTTTCGATCACCATATAGAGGACGGCGAGGCAAATGCCGCTGATACCGCGCAGAGCCGTCCAGGTCCAGGGGTCAACGACCATTGGGAAAATCAGCGTCAATCCAGCGACAAGGGCTGCAAATCCGGCAAAGGCGCGGATATGTCCCACCGCCTGCACAACCTTTGGCCCCACCAAACAGCCGATCACAAATCCAATGAAATAGGCGGACCCCATAAACCCGATGGAGGCACTGCCAAAGCCTTCTAACTGAGCCCGGATCGGAAGCAGAGTCACCATCAAGCCATAGCCCAGGAATACAATTCCAGAGCCCAATAAAATGGTCCCAATGGATCGATACTGAGAATTCATAAACATCCCACAGTCAAACGTCGCCGCCTGACAGTAGTCTGTAGTCTGCCGAAAGACGACCCAATATCGTGCTTCCCGACATCAAATCACTGGCATTCCCATCCCCTAGAGTCGGGCCTGTCGTGTCATTCAGGCATGAAGCATTTCCGTTAGCCAGCAACTTCCAGCCGCAATCCCTGACCGGACCGCTCAAATCCCATCATGGCGACCTTTCGGGGAAGTCCCCAGCGATAGCCGCCCAACATGCCGGAACTGCGCACCACACGATGGCATGGGATCAGCCAGCTGATCGGATTGGCACCGACCGCCGTGCCGATGGCGCGAGACGCCCCCTTCGGCAAGCCTATATACTCCGCCAAACTGCCATATGTCGTGTAATCACCCGGCTCAATACGCATCAGGGCTTCCCAGACTTTGACCTGAAATTCCGTGCCTTTCAGCAACAGTCGAATGCCGTCATCTTGGGAGTTTTGCCCCGGCTCTGCAAAAATGCGATCCATAAAGACCTTGGTAAAGATCGGGTCCTCCACCAAACGGGCCTGGGGCCAACGGGATGCCATATCATCAAAACAGCCCTGATACCCTCTGGAATCCAGAAAGGCCAAGCCACAAAGGCCTCGTTCCGTTGCCAGAACCAGCGTCGGCCCGAAAACGCCATCATGCCAGGCCCAACGAATGGTCAGCCCTGCCGCCTCGCGCTTATACTCACCCGGCGTCATCGCCTCAAAAGTCACAAACAGATCATGCAAACGGCCAGGACCTGACAGACCCGCATCGAAACTGGCATTCAACAGATCCGCCTGTCCGTCCAGCGCCTGTTTTGCCTGTTCCAGACTAACGACACTGAGGAATTTCTTCGGGCTGAGACCGACCCAACGCTGAAACACCCGCTGGAAATGAAACTCGCTCATCTCACATTCCTGCGCCAATTCGGCGAGGCTCGGGCGGCTATTGCCCCATGTCTCAGCAATATGGGCCAGCGCCTTGCCGATACGAATGTAATCTCGCTGCTGTTCCAGATCGTCGTTCATGGCCTGTCTCTCACTATAAGGTATCAATGACCTTGTTCTATCGCTTCGGCAAATATCCCCCCACCCGCTTCTTGCGATTATGTGAAGAAAATCCGCTCCACGGTCCACCAGCTAGCAATGGCCCCAATCGCTAAAGAGGCCGGAATGGTTACAGCCCGACGATACCAGGGCCGATGCATGATTGCGAAAACACCGACAAAACAGGCCGCAACAATGCTCAATTGTCCCGCCTCAACCCCCAGATTGAAGGCAACCAAACCCGTTAAGAAATCCCCCTCCCCCAATCCGATTTCCTTTAGCACCCCGGCAAAACCAAGTCCGTGCAGCAAGCCAAAACAGAACACGACCACCGGACGCCAGGGGTGTAATCGGCTGGTCATCAGATTTTCCACACAGACAAAGACAATGCTGGCCGCGATCAACGGCTCCACAATCTTTGGCGACAAGGTTAATATGCCTAACATGCCCAGCGCCAGGGTTACCGAATGGGCGACAGTGAAGGCCGTAATCTGCCACAGTAAGGGCCGCACAGTCGGACTGAGTAGAAACAGGCCGACAACGAACAAAATATGATCCAAACCCTTTGGCAAAATATGAGTATAGCCCACGGTGAAATAATCCCATGCGGCATCCCAAAAGGTGCGAACCGGTGGGCCCGTTACCGGGATAACGGCACTTTCCGTGCCGCTTTGCAGCCAGGCGGCATAGAGATCCTTTGTCTTGGATGGTGCCCGGATGACACTGGACCCAAAATCAGCGCTCCATTGCCAGGTCATGCCGGTGGCTCCTGGGGGAATTTTGCCAGACAGAACAACGATGCTTTCTCGAGGCAGATCCAGGTCACCAACCGGAGGAATATTCAGAAACACATCGTCAGGCCGCGTCACAATACCGTCAAATCGCAACACAGCCCCAGACAGAAACGTGTCTTTGAACGGTTGAAACGCGGCCTCCAACTCTTCCGGTGACAGAGTCCGCAAGTGATCGTACTGATCCACCTCTGGTGCGTCATTCGTGTTGGTTTGCGTGCCGCTGACGCCCGCGATCAGAACCTCTAGATTGGTGATGATCACAACACGGTAGGTGCCGTCGTCATCCAATGTCACAGTTGCCAAGCTTGGCTTGATCTCATGGGCGCCAGCAGGCAGGGGACATAACAGCAGAAGCAGAAGCAGTAATGCTGCATTGTCTATCATCCATCGGGGTATCAAGGTGAAAGTTGTGGAAACCAAATTGTGTCGCGAGGACATAAAACTGCCTTATCGTTGGATGCCCAGTATCCTGATGCCGATCCTAAGCGTGCTGTTGCTTCTGGCAAGTCCAGCAAGCGCCCATGAATTTTGGATTGAGGCAGACTCCTATCAAGTGGAACCAGACCAAGCGATCGTTGGTCACACCAAGACCGGGATGAATTTTAAGGGTATCAGGGATTACTATCTGCCGCATCTGTTTGACCGGTTTGAAATGATTGATGCTGATGGCATGCGCCCTGTCGAGGGTCTACCAGGAGATATCCCGCCGCTGAACATGATGCCCCGCCGGGATGGTCTGCATCGCGTGATCTATCAGTCCAAAACCAAGACAGTCCATTTCGAAGAATGGCAGAAATTTGCAGATTATCTGCTGGATATGGGACTAGAGCCACCCTTGGCACGCCACACCGAACTGGGCTACGCCCCCAACGATGTGACAGAATCCTATATACGCTGTGCCAAGGCTCTGGTTGCTGTGGGTGATGGGGCTGGCCAGGATGCGTCAGCAGGCATGCCCATTGAGTTGGTAGCCCTGAATAATCCCTATACCACTGCGGATGCTACTGGACTGACTGTGCAATTGCTGTGGCAGAATGCCCCTATGGGAAACGCGCAGATCACAGTTTTTCACGGTCAGAATGAGACGCTGCAAGTTGTGAAGGTTCACACGAACGATACGGGAATAGCGGTCCTGCCAAATCTTGGTCCAGGTCCATATCTGGCCAATGCCGTTCATTTTATGGAGGCCCCCAGCATCTATGGCACGCCCTGGCTCAGCCATTGGGCCTCATTAACCTATAAACAGCCTTAAGAAATCTTCGGTCCGCCAATTACCACCTTTGCCTTGCCGGTCTTAGGCAGCTTTGTCTCTGCTTTCAAATCGTTCATCACCCGGAAATAAGCCTGACTGAAATTCCCTTCCGGATAGCCACTGGACAGGGACGCAATGCTATCCTTGGGCGTGATGGGCACAATAATCATGCGGAATGGATCGATCAGGGCGGCTTCCTTGGCAGAGAGGAAGCGGAAAGAATAAGTCGTTTCACGAAAGGGCGTATTCAGTGACGCGGTCACAGATGGGTCAGAGATAAACCGGAACCGATAAATCTGATTGCCCTCCCCCTGGATCGCAACAATGCGATAATCTTGGCCTTTCAGTCGCAATGCCCCCGTCGCCGCTTGATGACCATTGATATCAATGCGCGCCAAGTCCCCAATCGCAGCCCCCTTGCCCCATTCCTGCGTCAGATAGCTGAAGACATCACCAGTCTTGCGCTTGGCACCATCGAACACGATTGCTGCCTTAACATTGGGTTTTTCGGCGACAACCGCCTGTTCCGAATTGGTGATGTTAAAGCCGTCTGGAACCTGAAACCGAATGCGAAGGGTCGGGTGCAGAAATTCCGTTCCCCGCACCAGCCCCTGTTTCGGATCATCACCATACAAAATGCCATTGATTTGATCCAAATAAGGATCACGATTGGTGATCTGGCCCGCTTTCGCATATTGGCCTGCCAGCGCTTCAGCCCTCTGGACCCGCTCGATCGTTCGGGGGTGGGTGGCATTGATGTTGGATTCATCGACCGTGCTGGCGGGCAGCCCGCGCTGTTCCGCCTGAACGATTGAATGATCGCGCAGAGTATCCAGGAATCCAACCATAGCTTCAGGGTCATATCCAGCCGAGGACATATAACGAATGCCTAGAGAATCCGCCTCCAACTCTTGCTCTCGAGAAAAACTTTTCAGGACAGAATTAGCGATCTGACCGCCGACATCGCCTATGGAATTCTGGCCTGTCAGCAAAACGGCCCCCAACAGCAGACCTTGTGCAATTTGCGATTGGGCAATGCGCTGGGCCGTGTGACGTGCATTCACATGACCAATTTCATGGGCCATGACACCTGCCAATTCCGCCTCACTGGAAGCAAGCGCAATTAGCCCACGCGATACATAACAATACCCGCCAGGCAGCGCGAATGCATTGATAATCCATGAGTTTACGATAGTAAAACGATAGGTGAATTCTTGATATTCAGCATGCTGGGCCAGGCGTTCCCCTAAATTCTGCACATAGGCATTCAGAGGTGGGTCCGTGTATTCCCCCCCAAAAGACTTCACCAATTCAGGATGCTGCTGGGCCCCAATTTTCTTGTCATCTTCCAGGGAACTGAACCCGGTCAAGGTGCTTTGTCCTGTGGCCCGATTAGTAGAACACGCAGCCAGTCCAGCCGCCGCCGCACCGGACATGCCCAGCCGTAATATCCCGCGTCGTGTCGCTGATAATCTCGTCTTCACCGGGGTTGAGGAATGGTGGGAACATCCGAATCCGCATAAGCCGCCGGAAACAACGGAACGGGATCCTGAATGATATGCGTTAATATTATCTATTCCATTGATCTCTCGCACCAAACGCTCCTTGTCTTCGACCTATCTCCTGCGACACTATATAGTGTGTACTCTCTAAATTTTGCATGCTATTTCAATCCCCTAAAATATAAACCGAATTCAAACTAATTTTGCAAACTCAGAAATTATTCGCAATTTGCGAAGCGATTTGCGATACGCAAAAGCGACCGCTTCGCATTCCCAACCAGAACACATTTTCGTTACCATTTCATACAAGTTTTATTTATATAAAACAAAGCACTAGCGCGCATCATAAAAAAATTCAGCCTGATCGCTTCAAGTGGCACACATCTTGGAGTGACTTACATACTTAACGTGGGTCAGTCACCTGATCGCAAATCATGCCCCGTTAAGTCCTTTAATCGATTTCGGTCGATAAAGCGGAATAACCGGGCCCCCTGCCGACCCTCCCCACCCTCAGGCAGGGGGCTTGGTTCTTCAATCAAGGCTAGCGTCTTTTGGCAAAAAAAGTGCGCAATAGGCCCGCTGCACGACTTTCCTGAACCCCGCCGACAATTTCACAGCGATGATGGCATGTATCGCGCTGAAAAATACGGGCACCATGCTCTATGCCGCCACCTTTAGGATCATAAGCACCAAAAATGATCCGCCGAAGCCTGGCATGAGATGCCGCCGTTGCACACATTGCACAAGGTTCCAACGTCACATACAGGTCGCAATCAGGCAATCTGGGCTCTCCCCGGATCTGGCAGGCAGCCCGAATTGCCAGAATTTCCGCATGCCCAGACGGATCTGACTCTGCCTCAACCCGATTTCCGGCCCGTGCCAGGACGCGCCCGCTGCCAGCCTCCACCACCACGGCACCAACAGGAACTTCCCCGCGTGCAGCGGCAGACTCAGCCTCCTGAAAGGCCAGCGACATCGGATCGTCTTGGACTTCCTGTATCATTTTGTGCATCCTATCTCACGGTCAGGCCACAGCACAGCTTGCCGCGCCGCGCTTCGCGGTTTATGGCTGGGTCACAATTCTGTTTAGTCTGTAACACGGGCAGCAAGCGCAACGCTATGAATGATCCACACAATCCCCTTGAAAACGATGCCTCTGACCCGACAAGCGGCGACAGTCAGCGCTTGGCCAAACGCATCGCCCGGGCTGGCCTGTGCTCTCGGCGCGATGCAGAGCGTTGGATCGAAGACGGTCGCGTCACGGTCAATGGCAAATTGATTGACAGCCCTGCTCTGAATGTCGGTCCCGAAGACATTGTGGTCGTGGATGGAAAGCCCCTGCCCGAGGCGCAAGTTGCACGGCTGTGGCGCTATAACAAGCCGCCGGGTCTGGTTGTCACCGCCAAAGATGAAAAGGGCCGTGCGAATATCTTCGAACGCCTGCCTCCAGAAATGCCCCGCGTTGTCAGCATTGGTCGACTGGATTTGAATTCCGAAGGACTGCTATTGCTAACGAACGATGGTGATTTGGCGCGTCGATTGGAATTACCGGCCACAGGCTGGATTCGACGCTATCGCGTGCGAGTCCATGGTTATGTCAGCCAGGCAAAACTGGATACGGTAGCCAACGGCGTTACAGTGGAAGGCATCCGCTATGGCGAGATCCGGGCCGAGTTGGAAAGCCAGAAAGGCGCAAATGCCTGGGTTTCTGTCTCTCTGACAGAGGGGAAGAACCGCGAAGTTCGTAAGGTTATGGAATTCCTGGACTATCCCGTGAACCGGCTGATACGCGTCGCCTATGGACCGTTCCAGCTAAACACTTTGGCACGGGGGGGCGTTGAGGAGGTTTCTGCCAAATTGCTGCGCGACACCGTGGGGGGCGAAAGCCGTAAAGGGCAGGCAAAATGGGCAAGAGCCAAACCCAAGCCAAAACAGCATAAGAAACCCCTGCATAAATCCCGCAACCGCGCCGAGGTTGAGCCGACTGAGGGGGCAGCAGAAGTTCAGCCGGAAAAACCCCGGTCCAACAAACCTGTCGCAGCCAAGCCAACCGGTACGCGGATTACCCGGTACAACAATACAGATAGGGACACGAAACAGGGGTCGGGTCGCGGTGCAGCTTCTAAAGGCCCCCGAGCCAAAACACCAACAGCCAAACCCTCCCCCGCAAAGGTATCAGACCAAAGACACCCTGCTGAAACTGGAAGCGGCGGGAAGAAGCCCGGCGCCCGGATAGGCCCAAAACGAGAGAAGTCGAATGCGGATCGTCGCCGGTAGTCGACGCGGGCTGCATCTGGACGCGCCAGAGGGTACAACAACCCGCCCAACATCGGAACGGGCGCGGGAATCCCTGTTCAATATCCTTGCCACCCCGAAATATTTAAAAAAATGGCGGGATCGACCGGTGGCGGATTTCTTTGCGGGCACCGGGGCGCTGGGTCTTGAGGCTCTGAGCCGAGGCGCGCGCCATTGCAGCTTTCTGGAAAAAGACCCGGCAGCATCCAAAATCCTGAACGCAAATATCAACAAGGCCCGTTTTCAAGATGTAACAATCGTCCTTAATCACGATGCGACAAAGCCGAAGACGGCGAAACAGCCCTGCGGTGTGATATTCTTTGACCCTCCCTATCGCGATCTGGTTGTTGGCGACAGCCTTAGCGCCGCCCATAAACAAGGCTGGTTGGCGGATGACGGACTGGCTGTCTTACAGTTGCATCCAAAGGCTCCGTTCGATTGTCCTGCAGGCTTTGACGTCATCGATGATCGTCGCTATGGCGCGACACGGTTTATTTTTCTTGAGCGTTCAGGATCATGAACGCGCCGGACTTTGATGCCGAATTTCGTGCCAAGTTGCAGGATCTCTTCACATGGCGGCGGGATATTCGGCATTTCAAAACAGATCCACTCCCCACAGGTGCCTTGGATCGTTTATTGGCCATTGCTGATCAAGCGCCATCGGTTGGACTGAGCCAGCCCTGGCGCTTTGTGCTGGTAGAGGACAATACTGCCCGCTCGGCGATCCGTGCCTCCTTCGAAATTCATAACAAAGCGGCTCTGGCAGGTCTGGATGGCGATCGGGCCAGCCTTTACGCAACCCTGAAACTGGCAGGATTGGATCAAGCGCCCGTGCATCTGGCAGTTTTTTGTGACCCCGACCCCATTCAAGGGGGCGGCCTGGGCCGACAAACCATGCCGGAAACACTCGATTTTTCGACCGTTGGCGCAATCCAAACCCTTTGGTTGGCCGCACGAGCCGAAGGGATCGGGCTGGGATGGTTATCCATTCTGGACCCAAAGGCAGTATCAAATACCCTGGATGTGCCCCATAACTGGCGGTTCATCGCCTATCTGTGCCTTGGCTATCCGCAGCAGGAAACCGACATACCGGAGCTGGAACGTGCAGGATGGGAGAACAGATCCCCTCTATCCAACCGTATCATCCGGCGCTGATCCCAAATGTCTGACTTGATCGCCTATTCTGGACTATTCACCGCCGCCCTGGTTGCCGCGACAATTCTGCCGATGCAGTCTGAAGTGATTCTGGTGGCGCTGCTGTTGAACGGCGACCAACCTGCAGCGCTACTGCTGTTGGTTGCCAGTATCGGCAATATTCTGGGATCCGTCATTAATTGGATGCTTGGACGCAGTCTAGACAGACTTCGCAGCCGCTTTTGGGCGAAGCCAGACCCTCAAGCACTTGTCCGAGCCACCAATTGGTATCAGCGCTGGGGAAAATGGACGCTGTTGCTGAGTTGGGCACCGTTTATCGGTGATCCATTGACTGTCGTAGCTGGCGTTTTACGCGAACCCTTCCTGCCTTTTCTAGCACTTGTAAGCGTGGCCAAGGTTGGGCGCTATCTCTTCGTTTATGGCGTGACGATGGGAGTTATCAATTGGTAATCAGCCACCATCCATAGAAAAAATATAATATCAATTTTATTAATATCTTATTTACTGTTTGTAAGTAATCTCCGGCAAAACCAGTTGGAGACAAAATATGAAACCTTTTCTTGGACTTTTGACAGGATTACTTCTTCTCACCGGATATCAAGCCAGGGCGGCAGAGATGCCAACAGAGCTTGATCCCAAAATGCTCATAACGAACCAATTTATCGAACAGGTTCGTTCGTTGATCGAAGTGCCTGTCACACAATTGACCGTCGAAGATCGTAACGAATCCGCCGCCAGCATTGACCAGGCGAAGATTGATGCGTTGGATAAAGAATGGAGAGCCGAGCGGGAGGTTGACGACCAGCCCTTGATCACATCGGTGCTCTCTAGTCCCCTTTCTTCCTATCTGATCCGAATCCAGGCGCTCTCAGTCGGTCTCTACAGTGCGATTTTTGTCATGGATAAGAATGGTTTGAATGCCGGACAGAGCGCAATCACCAGTGACTATTGGCAGGGTGACGAAGCAAAGTTCCAAAAAACCTACGACGTTTCCGCCGATGCCGTATTCATTGACGAACCAGAATATAGCGAAGAAACCGCGACCTGGGTGGCTCAGTTGAACATGACCATTAAATCCGCCTCTGGTGCCCCAATCGGTGCCGTCACGGTTGATGTGAACTTAAACGAACTCGCGCGCCGTCACGCTGCGGGTGTGCAATAACATTTAGGAGCGTACGCAATGCTAAACGCATTCAACAATATCGCCATTCCAAAGAAAATTTTAATGGCCTTTTCCGCCTTAGTTGTGCTGATTGCAGCCGGCGGAATTTTGACCTTTATTGAAACCCGCATTGTAGGTGACAGTGTTGAAGACAGCCTAACAATATCTAGCTTTAGCAAAAACTTAACCAAATTAGAGGCTGCATCCAGTTCACAGCTTTTGGCTATCCGTGGATTGTTGCTGACCGGTGACCGCACCGAAATCGAGGCCTATAACGCCGCTGGCGAAAAATTTAACACGGCATATGAGGCGATGCAGGCCAGCAATTCGGAACCAGAAATCGAAAGCGCCCTGAAACAAGTCAAAGACATTGTCACATCTTGGCAGACGGACGTCGCATCTCTTCAGATCAATTTGATGCGCCAACCACTGACCGTTGATCATGCCCGCGTGTTGGAAGCAAATGGTCTTGGGGCCGAATTCCTGATGAAACTACAGCAAACGACGGATATCATTAAGAACCAGACCGATCAGATGATCCAGAATAACGAAGAAAACACGAAAACCGCGCTGACGACCATGGTCACGTCTTCGATTGCCGCTGCCGTGATTGCAATTTTTATCGCAATTATTGCTTATCTGGTCCTGAACCGCGGGATTGCCACACCGATTAAAGGCATGACAGACGTGATGGGCAAACTTGCCTCTGGCAATCTGACCGTGGAAATACCTGATCAGAACCGGGGCGACGAGATTGGTGCGATGGCGCAGGCCGTCAATGTCTTCAAGCAAAACGCAATCCTGCAAAAGGAAGCAGCAGAACGCGAACGCCAAGAAATCGAAGCGCGGGAACTCCGCGGTAAGAAGCTGGAAGCCTTAGTAGCCCAGTTTGATGGCGAAAGCCGCGAAATGATTGATGCCCTGGCCACGTCTTCTACCCAATTGGAAGAAACTGCCAAGACTGTTGCCTCTATCGCGGAAGACACTGCGAACCAATCTTCAGCCGTTGCAACCGCATCGTCCGAAGCATCCAGCAATGTTCAAACCGTCGCTGCAGCGTCGGAAGAAATGCGGGCATCCATTCAGGAAATTTCCAACCAAGTCGCCGGTACTTCAACGGTGGCGGCAGAAGCGACCCGCACGGTCGAAGATGCGCAAGGAAAGATCCAGCAATTGGAAATCGCCGCTAAAGCGATTGGTGACGTCATTCAATTGATCACCGACATTGCGGAACAGACCAATCTGCTGGCGCTCAATGCCACGATCGAATCGGCGCGCGCCGGGGAGGCCGGAAAAGGCTTTGCCGTCGTCGCCAACGAGGTCAAATCACTGGCGGCACAAACCAGCAGCGCCACGGACAACATCCGCATTCAGATCGAAAAGATGCAGTCCGAAACAGCAAGTTCTGTCGAGGCCATCGCCCAAATCACAACGATTGTTGATCGAGTTCGGGAATACACCTCCTCCATTGCCTCGGCAATTGAGGAGCAAACAGCGGCGACACAAGAAATCAGCTACAATGTCAGCCAAGCCTCGAACGCGACGGATCTCGTCTCCAGCAATATTAAGGGTGTCAGCGAGGCTTCTAGCAGAACTGGCGACGCGTCACGGGAATTGTTGTCTTCTTCCAGTGCCTTATCCAAACAGTCTCAAGGAATGAAGGAAAGTGTACGTAGCTTCCTTTCCGCAGTTCAAGCCTTGTAATTCGTCGAGAAAATAGTCTGTACACAAATGTCTAGACTCTAACATTGACGCTGATAATCTCCCCCTGGATCCATTCGGTGAAAGGGGGGAGTTCCCATGAAATCAAGTTATCGGGTTGTCGTTATTGGCGGCGGTGTTGTTGGCGCATCCGTTCTGTATCATCTGGCAAAATTCGGCTGGACCGATGTGGCGCTTGTCGAGCGCTCTGTCCTGACCGCAGGGTCCTCCTGGCATGCGGCGGGTGGCATTCATGCCCTCAATGCAGATCCAAACATGGCCGCCCTGCAAGCCTATACAATCGACCTGCTGGCAGAGATTGAAAAGGAAAGCGGTCAGGATATCGGTCTGCACATGACGGGCGGGATTACGGTAGCCTCCACCGACGCGCGGTGGGAATGGCTGCATTCGGCGTAACCCAAATACAAAACCATTGGAATTGAAGTTTGCCACATGATGACGCCAGAAGAGATCAAGGCGCGCTGCCCAATCATGGATGTGACGGGAGTCATCGGCGGCCTATGGGCGGACCGGGAAGGCTATATCGACACGACCGGCACCGTACATGCCTATGCCAAGGCCGCGAAGATGCGTGGCGCAGAAGTCATCGAACACAACAAGGTCGAAGAGCTGATCCAGCGCCCTGATGGCAGTTGGGATGTTGTGACCGAGAAAGGCACGATCCACGCAGAGCATGTTGTGAATGCCGGTGGCCTGTGGGCCAAACAGGTAGGTCGGATGGTCGGCCTGGATCTGCCACTATCGCCGCTGGAACATCACTATCTGGTCACCGATTCCATCCCGGAAATTGAGGCCCTGGATTTTGAAGTTCCGATGACTGTTGACCTGGAAGGCTTCACCTATCTGAGACAAGATCAGAAGGGGGTGCTGCTGGGAATCTATGAAGTTGAACACAAACATTGGAACATGGATGGCGCGCCCTGGGACTATGGGTTTGAGCTGATCCAGGAAGATTTCGACCGAATTGAAAACGAGCTGACGCTGGGGTTCAAACGTTATCCATGCCTTCAAGAAGTCGGAGTAAAGCGCTGGGTTAATGGTGCTTTTACATTTTCTCCAGATGGAAATCCTCTGGTTGGCCCCGTCCCTGGCAAGCGCAATTACTGGCTGGCCTGCGGTGTCATGGCGGGCTTCCTGCAGGGCGGCGGTGTTGGCAAATCACTGGCCGAATGGATGATCCATGGCGAGACTGAGGCCGATGCATGGCCGATGGATATTGCTCGCTATGGAGCCTTCGCATCCAACCGCGAATACATCAAACAGACGACCGGGCAGTTCTATTCCCGCCGCTTCGTGATGACTTATCCCAATGAACAATTGCCCGCCGGGCGTCCCTTGAAGAAGGCCCCCGCCTATGACGCCATGACCGCCGCCGGGGCCAAATGGGGCTGCAGTTGGGGATTGGAAGTACCCCTGATGTTTGGCCCACCGGGCTTCGAAGAAACACCGACCCTGAAGCGCTCTAACGCCTTCGATGTTGTGGCGGAAGAATGCAAAGCGGTACGTGAAGCAGTTGGCCTATTGGACATTTCCGGCTTCTCCCGCTTTGAGGTTTCCGGACCAGAAGCTGAGACCTGGCTGAATACCGTCATGGCAAGCCGTCTTCCCAAACCCGGTCGCGCCAAGCTGGCTCCGATGCTGTCCCCAGAGGGCCGGATGAAGGGCGACCTGACAGTCTTTAATTGGGGCGATGGAACCTGGTGGATCATGGGATCCTATTACCTGCGGGCCTGGCATATGCGTTGGTTCCAGGATCATCGGACAGGCGATGTCACTGTCCGCGACGTGTCTGATGCGATGGTTGGTTTCTCCCTGGCCGGTCCGAATTCCCGGAAAGTCCTAGAGGGCCTGACGCATCAGGATGTCAGCCATGCCGCCCTGCCCTTCATGGGCTGCATGGAACTGGATATCGGCCTGATCCGAGCCAAGGTTGCCCGTCTGTCGGTCTGTGGCGAACTCGGTTATGAGATCAACGTCCCCGCCGTCGAACACATCGCATTGCGAGAAATGCTGCTGAAGGCAGGGGCTGATCTTGGCATTCGGGAATACGGCTTCTATGCAATGAATTCCCTTCGCCTGGAAAAAAGCTTTGGCATCTGGTCGCGGGAATTCACGCAGGGCTATACGCCCAGCCAGACCGGTATGGACCGCTGGATTGATTGGCAGAAACCAGACTTTATTGGACGCGAAGCAGCCTTGGCGGAGCGGGATGCAGGGGGAGCGGCCACTTGTCTGGTGACCCTAGCCATCGACAGTCCAGATGCAGAGGCAAGCGGCTATGAACCTGTTTGGCATGACGGTGTCCGCATCGGCTTTGTTACGTCGGGTGGCTATGGCCATACGATCGGCACCAGTCTTGCCATGGCCTTGGTCGACCGTCCCTTCGCAGAGCCGGGTACAGAGCTTTCCGTCCATGTCGTCGGGGTGGAACGAAAGGCAAAGGTCATTGCCCCCTCTCCCTATGACCCAGACGGCGCGCGGATGCGGCTGTGAGCCCAGAGGGACAAGCACCCCAACCTCATGTAAAGGCAACACGGCAGGATTGGATCGACCTGGCCCTGAAGACGCTGATTTCTGATGGTGTCGAACAGGTCAAAATCCTGCCGCTGAGCCAGGCGCTGAAAGTGTCCCGCTCCAGCTTCTATTGGTATTTCCAAAGCCGGGAAGACCTTCTGGCCGCACTTTTAGAAATCTGGGCGGGCACCAACACCACTGCGATCGTTTCGCGGGCGGAACGGCCCTGCCCCAGTATTGCTGACTCTGTGTTGGCCGTCTTTGAGTGCTTTCTGGACTCGACGCTTTTCGATCCCAAACTGGATTTTGCCATCCGGGAATGGTCCAGACGGGACCCCGAAATCCGGCGCGTTGTGGATCAATCCGACGATACCCGCATGCAAGCCCTGACCAAAATGTTTCAACGTCATGGCTTTGAGGCCAGCGAAGCCTTCATCCGCGCCCGCATTCTGTATTACATGCAGATCGGATACTATGCGCTGGATATTGCGGAAACGCTGGAGGAGAGATTGGCGCATAGCCGCAATTACATCCTTGGCTTCACTGGCGAGGCTCCCAGTCAAGAGACCCTGGATCGATTTAATTCCTTTGCAAAATCCTTCGCTGTCCCCAAATTGTAGGCGCTTTGGAGGAGAGAAATCATGGTCACGCTATTCTATGCATGCCTGCTTGCCTTGTTAATGGCTGTTTTAGGCCTTCGCATTCCTGGACAACGCCGCAGCGCCCGCGTCAGCCTGGGGGATGGTAGTGATCCAGAGTTGATCGCCCGCATCCGAGCATTCGGCAACTTTGTTGAATGGGTGCCGATGATCTTGCTGTTGATGCTGATGATCGAATCTTTTTCTGGATCCAGATACTTCCTCCATGCGGTTGGCATTCTGCTGATCTTGGCGCGGATCATTCATCCCCAAACGCTGCGAGTCTCTGGCGCGACCAAGATGCAATTGCGGCTGCGGGTCACCTCTACGATCCTCACCGTATCTGCTCTGATCGTCAGCGCGATTTACGGCCTAACGATCGCCATACCGGCGATGCTGATTTAGGCCCCGCCCCCTAAGGCCTCCACCGTCGCAACAACAGCGAACTGGTGACAACGCTGACGGAACTCATCGCCATGGCTGCACCAGCGATTTCAGGGCTCAGATAGCCCAAAGCCGCCAGGGGGAGCCCCACGACATTGTAGAAAAAAGCCCAGAACAAATTGTGATGGATCTTTTTCATTGTGCGCCGACAAATATCCAACGCCGCTGGAACCAGATTCAAATCTGCCCGCATCAGGGTTACCGGGGCTGCATCCAGTGCGATATCAGTCCCGGTTCCCATCGCCAGGCCCAAATCGGCCTGGACCAGCGCTGGCGCATCATTGATGCCGTCGCCTACCATCGCCACACGCCGCCCAGAATCCTGAAGAGCCTTTACGGCCTTCACCTTTCGGTCTGGCTTTACCCCCGCAGTGACGTCGGTGATGCCGACCATACCAGCAATCCGATCTGCCACGGCCTGGCTGTCCCCAGATAACAGCCCGACACGGATGCCCTGGGATTTTAGCAGGGCAATGGCTGCCTCGGCCTCCGGTCGTGGCGCATCAATCAGGCCAAACCAAGCAACCAAGGCGCCATCCTTTGCCAGAAAGGTCACGGTCTCGCCATCGGCTTCCATCGCTGCGGTTTCTGCCTCTGCAGCCGACGCCAAATCAACCTTATAGCGTGCCAAGGCGGCCCTATTGCCCAGGACTAGGGCATGCCCCTCCAATGACCCGGCAACGCCCTCACCTGGGTGATTTCGGAATTGTTCTGGGGATTTCAGCACCGATGCCTGCCCCTCATAGGCCGCCCGGAAAGCATCGGCCAGGGGATGGTCACTGCCACGCTGTAAGGCCACCGCAAGTGCCAGGGACTCCTTCTGATCCTCTCCCTCAACCACTTGAGTTCGGATCAAGCGCGGTTGACCAACCGTTACCGTGCCCGTCTTGTCGAACAGAACGGTATCGATTTGGGCGGCATGCTCCATCGCCTCAACATCCTTGATCAGTATCCCCGCTTTGGCGGCAGCGCCCGTGCCGGCTACAATCGCAGTTGGCGTTGCCAAACCCAATGCGCAGGGGCAGGCAATGACCAGAACGGACACGGCAGCTATCAACGCGGCTTCAAATCCACCACCGGCAACCAGCCACGAGACAAATGTAACCACAGCAATCCCAAGGACCACCGGCACAAAGATTGCGCTGACGCGGTCCACAAGTTTCTGCATCGGCGCCTTACCACTTTGGGCGCGCTCCACCAAACGGACGATCTTTGATAGGGTCGTATCCTTACCAACGGCCGTTGCCTGCACATGCAGTAGGCCGTCACCGTTAATCGCACCACCAACAACTGGGTCGCCCTCAGACTTTGAAACCGCGACACTTTCCCCGGTAATTAGGGATTCATCGACGCTGGTAGCCCCCTTGATGATGCGACCATCAACCGGAATGCGCTCACCAGGTCGAACCCGCAAAACATTACCTACTGCAATCGCAGTCAGAGGCACGATTTCATCGTCACCGGAGTCAGTGATGCGGCACACAGTATCGGGCGTCAGGGCCATCAGCCCCCGGATCGCCTCGCTTGTGCTTTTCTTGGCGCGAGACTCCAGACGCTTGCCAAACAAGACCAGGGTCACGATCACGGCGGCAGCCTCAAAATACAAATGGCCTTCTGCAGCGGCCCCACGATTGACAGCCAACCATAGACTGAAGAAGAAGGCAGCCCCCGTCCCCATCGCAACCAAAAGGTCCATTGTGCCCGTACGGGTCAGAATTGCATGCCAAGCGCCGCTGTAGAAGCCCCACCCTGCCCCAAATACGACAGGGGCTGCTAGTAAAGGTTCCAACCAATAGGGCATCATCCAGTGCAGACCAAACGCCATGGCAATCATCTGCACCAGGAAAGGCACTGTGAGGACAACAGCCAGCGCCAACCACAACCAAGCCTGCCGATCAGATGCACGCCTTGATGCTTCCAAGACCTCCAAATCGACATCCTCAAGATACCACGCCGTATACCCTGCACGCTCCACAGCCTTAATCAAAACATCTGGGGCAGCGCTGCCTTCAATAGATGCCTTCTCCAAGGCCAAATTGACCTCTGCGCTTGAGACACCCTCAACAGATCTCAAAGCCTTTTCCACACGCCCGGCACAGCCTGCACAGGTCATCCCATCAATATCCAGACTGATCGCAGTCACTACACTTCTCCTTAAGACTGCTCTTAATGTGGGGCTTCCAGTTACAGGAAGGTCAAGGGTTATTCATCACAATGACACCTTGACCTTCCCATCTTCGGAACCTTTATAGACTCCATCTGCTATAAGAGGCCTAACCATGAATATCTCGGATGCCGCCACCCAAACGGGCCTGCCCGCAAAGACAATTCGATACTATGAGGACATCTCGCTGCTGGTCCCGGATCGCGCAGAGAATGGCTATCGCAATTTCAGCGACGATCACATTGCGATGCTGCAATTTCTGAAACGCGCGCGAGATCTGGGCTTCTCCATTGAAGAATGCCGAACATTGCTGAGCCTGTATTCCGACGCCAACCGCACCAGCGCAGAGGTAAAGGCAATCGCGACGAAACACCTTAGTGACATTGATGAGAAAATTAATATTCTCAAAGAGATGCGGGAAACTCTTGCGCATCTGATTCACTGCTGTGATGGGGATCATCGCCCATCCTGTCCGATCTTAAATTCTTTGGCGGGGACATCAGTTTGAAGAAAACTTTATTAGCTGTTCTATTTTCCGCTTGCTGCACCACAACCGGTCATGCAGAGCTTCTATTTAGGCCAGAAGACCCCGAGATAGTCGAATTCGGAAAGAATATTTACGATGGCCATTGTGCCACCTGCCACGGTGCAAACCTAGAGGGGCAGCCGAATTGGCAGCGACGAAAAGCGAATGGGCGACTGCCTGCCCCACCACAAAATGAACATGGGCATACGTGGCATCACACTGAAAAACAGCTGATCAACATTACCAAATATGGGCCACAGTCGTTTTCTGGTGCCGATTATCAATCTGACATGCCCGCTTTCGAGAACATTCTAACGGACGATGAAATCATCGCGGTCTTGTCCTATATCAAAAGCACTTGGTCGCTGGAAACGAGCAACCTCCACTCTTC
>JARGPE010000061.1:0-6163 GCA_029212835.1 Alphaproteobacteria bacterium
CCGACATAGGTGTCTGCGATTGGCAATGCGCCATCAGCAACTGCATCCAACTGATCTTTCGACTTAAAGCCGATTGAACCGCCAAAATGATGCGTAATTTCGATCGCACCATTGGTCAATTCGCTTAATTTCTGAGAGAAGACCTTGTCACCTTCTGCGTGAATTGACGTGTCATTATATTCGTTCGCCATATCCCAGGTGATTTCAGCGGCCTGCGCCATGACCGGGCTGAAAGCCAGCGCAGCCGCAGCCAATACGGTGGTTAGTTTGCTCATTATGATGTTCCCTATTCTATCTGAAGTCACCGGTCTGCCCAGTTCATCCGGGTCAGGTCCGCGACTGATGGTCCCCAAAGGGCACAGTCTATTGTCTAACCTTAGCTGTTCAGTTCTGTGCCGCCAACATCTTCCCGTCCGCATTTTTGCTGATATCGGTGAAGGCGTAATATCAATTACGATTTATCAATAAAGTGTCAACGTTATATTTTCAGCTCCCAATTTTGCGCAATTTTGTACAAGCCTGAGCCGGGATTTGTGTGATAGGACCAGTCTATTATGACGACGATAACGCAAGAAGCGGCCGTAAATAAGGACAGCCTGTCACAGCAGGATCAGGTTAATTTCTGGCGTGATCCGCGCTGGGATGACTTGGAATGTCTGCACGCGACCTTTGTCAATCACAGCTATGCCCCGCATACCCATGATACCTATGTGATGGGGGTGATAGAGCAAGGCGTTGAATGCTATCGTTTGAAGGGCATTAATCGTCGTGCCGTTGCCGGGGATGTATGTGTCGTTAATCCGGGCGAACTGCATGACGGAAGGCCTGGGGATAATGGCTATCGCTATCGTATGTTCTATCCGTCGGTTTCTCTGATATCGGGAATCAGTGAGCAAGTGACTGAACGTCCAGGGGGCGAGGTGCATTTTAATAACGCCCTTTTCCGGGATGACGAGGTTGGTCGTCTTTTGGCCGGGGCTCATCGCGCCTTGCAAACGTCCCCGCAAACATTGGAGCGGGATTCAGCATTGACTGAGGCGGCGACATTGCTGGTTAAACGCTATGGCGAATTACGGGGACCAATCATCACGATCGGACGGGAGGCTGTCGCGATCCAGCGTGTCTGTGACTATATTCAGGACAATCTGGACTTGGACCTGGATCTAAACGCCTTGGCGCAATTGGTCGGGTTTAGTCCCTATCGCCTGATCCGCAGCTTTAGGGCAGAGAAGGGCATAACCCCCCATGCCTGGGTTATCGGATGCCGAGTGAAGCGGGCAAAAGACTGTCTGGCCCAGGGACAAACGCCAGCGGATGTTGCTGCGGCATGCGGTTTTTATGATCAGGCCCATATGACCCGCCATTTTAAGGGTACTATGGGCGTTACACCTGGCAAATACCGCGCAGCCTTTCTTCAGTAATCACCTGCCTGCAATTATATACAATAATGGTTCCGGCGATCCTGATAGGACCCATCCTTATCATAATGGTGAGGAGCGCAAGGTATGGAATCATTGTCCTTTAGGGGCGAATTGCGTCGGGGTTTTCTGGACATTTTGCCATTAATGGCGGGGGTTGTGCCATTTGGTTTGCTGTTTGGAACATTGGCCGTTCAGAAAGGCCTCAGCCCGTTGGAAGTCGTTCTGATGTGCGCGACGACTTATGCAGGGGGCGCGCAATTTGTTTCCATTGATGTTTGGGCGACGCCGGTGCCAGTCTTTGCTGTGGTGCTGGCGACGGCGCTGGCCAATACACGTTATTTCCTGATGGGGGCGGGGTTGCGGCGGCATGTACACCATCTGCCCTTTCCTGTTAAAGCCTGGTTTGTCGCCATTCATTCTGATGAAACGTGGGCTTTGGCTCTGAAACGCTCTGGCACCAACCATATTACGCCGGGATATGTCATCGGTCTGACAGTTTTGTTCTACCTCAATTGGCCAATCTCTTGTGCTATTGGGGCGTGGTTGGGCAGCGTGATTAAGGACCCTGCGACTTATGGGGCTGATTTCATGTTTGTTGCGATGTTCCTGTGCCTGATCCGGGGCATGTGGCAGGGGCGTAGTTCTCTGGTGGCAATCCTGGGCTCCGCTTCTTTTGCATTGATCGCGCATTTATGGCTGCCGGGATACTGGTACATCTTTATCGGGGCGGTTGGGGGCATGGTCTGCGTTGCCGCTCTGGTTCGACCCGCAGGGGAACAGGAAGTATTGGCATGACCCTTGATCCAGTTCATCTGATCACACTGTTGGGGATGGCCGCTGTTACCTTGTTGTTTCGTGTAGGCGGCTATGTTCTGGTTCGCTATGTCACGCCGCGTGGTCGTGTGAAGGTGGCAATGGAGGCGATGCCAGCGGCGGTGCTGACGGCTCTGGTTGTACCAATGGCCCTGACCACGGGCATAGCAGAGACTTTGGCTGCGTTGGTGACAGTTTTGGCGGTTCTTCGATTGCCCTTGATTGTGGCTGTTTGTCTGGGAACTGGTACGGTTGTGCTGTTTCGCACAATTATTTAACCCTTTGGGTGCGTAACGTCGTTGACAGTTTATCGATAAATTATCACTGTTGCCGTGTTCAGGTAACAGGGAAGACGACATGATGACCAATGCAGCGCAGGAAAATCAGGATCAACAGGTTGGATGGCAATTTTGGATCGACCGAGGTGGCACGTTCACGGATGTTGTGGCCCGTAAACCTGATGGCACGCTGCTGACGCATAAATTACTGTCGGAAAACCCTGAAGCCTATTCGGATGCTGCGGTCCAGGGGATACGCGATCTGTTGGGCCTGAAAAAGGGTGACCCGATTCCGTCGGACAAGATTGATGCCGTGAAAATGGGCACAACCGTTGCCACCAATGCGCTGTTGGAGCGCAAGGGTGACCGCACGTTGCTGGTGGTTACCAAAGGCTTCCGTGATCAACTGCGTATCGCCTATCAGGCGCGCCCGCGTCTGTTTGATCGAAACATCATCCTGCCTGAATTGCTGTATGATCGGGTTGAGGAAGTGGTGGAGCGGATTGACGCTAAGGACGCTGTGCTGACGCCGCTGGACCTGGAAGATTTGCGCCCGAAACTGCAGGCCGCGTTTGAGGATGGCATTCGATCCGTCGCTATCGTGCTGATGCATGCCTATCGCGTGCCGGATCATGAAATCAAAATTGCGGATTTGGCACGAGAGATTGGATTTACCCAAGTCTCAACCAGCCATGAAACCAGCCCGCTGATCAAATTTGTTGGGCGTGGCGACACCACTGTTGTGGATGCGTATCTGTCACCCATACTGGGCCGCTATGTGCGTCAGGTTGCCAGTGAATTGGGCGATGTACGTCTGCAATTCATGCAATCCAATGGGGGATTGACCGATGCGAAACTGTTCCAGGGCAAGGATGCCATCCTGTCGGGTCCAGCAGGTGGTATTGTCGGGTCTGTTAAGACCGCGGAACAAGCAGGCTTCGATCAGGTCATCACCTTCGATATGGGCGGCACCTCAACCGATGTGGCCCATTACAATGGTGAGTATGAGCGCGCCTTTGAAACCCTGGTCGCGGGTGTGCGGATGCGCGCGCCGATGATGCTGATCCATACTGTTGCGGCAGGTGGGGGATCAATTTGCCAATTCGATGGCGCGCGATTCCGAGTCGGGCCGGAAAGTGCGGGGGCCAACCCTGGACCCGCCGCCTATCGTCGGGGTGGTCCTTTGGCGGTCACGGATTGCAATGTGATGCTGGGGAAACTTCAGCCGCAATTCTTCCCCCCGGTCTTTGGGCCCAATCAGAATGAGCCGCTGGATGCCGATGCGGTCCACAAGAAATTCGCTGACCTGGCAAAAGAGGTTGAAGCCGCAACCGGTGAAGCCCGCAGCCCTGAAGAAATTGCCGAAGGATTCCTGAAAATCGCGGTCGAGAACATGGCCAATGCGATTAAGAAAATCTCCGTACAGCGCGGTTATGATGTGACGGAATATGCGCTGCAATGCTTTGGCGGGGCGGGTGGACAGCATGCTTGCCTGATCGCTGATACATTGGGGATGACCAAGGTTCTGATCCATCCCTTCGCCGGGGTCCTGTCGGCCTATGGCATGGGTCTGGCGGATATCCGCGCAATGCGGGAACGCTCCGTTGAACAGCCCTTGGACGAAGGGTTGCTGGGTCGCCTGAAATCCGAACTGGATGGTATGGCCGGGGAGGCGGAGAAAGAACTGATCCAACAGGACGTGCCAAACGATCGCACCGAAATCTTGCGTAAGGTTCATATCCGTTATGATGGGTCCGATACAGCGCTGGAAGTGCCCTTCGGGTCCTTGGACGCGATGTCAGAAGCCTTTAAAGAAGCCTATCGCGCACGGTTTGGCTTCCTGATGGGCAGCAAGGGCTTGGTTGCCTCTGCCCTGTCGGTGGAAGCGATTGGTCGAACGTTTGACCTGTCGGTTGATGATCTGGCGACCCGTCAGGCTGCGCCGGAGCCGATGGAAACCATCACCGCCTATATGGCTGGAAAATCCGTTCAGGCCCCTGCTTATGATCGCGATAAAATGACACCCGGCCAAAAGGTCAAAGGACCCGCCATTGTGGTGGAGCGGACCGGCACCAATGTTGTCGAACCCGGCTGGGAAGCGGAAATGACCGCGATTGGCAACCTGATCCTGACCCGGGTGGAGGCTTTGCCCCGCCAAGTTGCGATTGGCACGACCAGCGACCCGGTGATGCTGGAAGTCTTCAACAATCTGTTCATGTCGATTGCAGAGCAGATGGGTTACACACTGCAGAACACGGCCTATTCGGTGAACATCAAGGAACGGTTGGATTTCTCCTGCGCGGTCTTTGATGCGTCTGGCAATCTGATTGCCAATGCGCCGCATATGCCAGTGCATTTGGGATCCATGGGCGAGAGTGTCCGCGCTGTTGTTCGCAACAATGAAGGCGGGATCAAGCCGGGTGACGCCTATGTGCTGAACAATCCCTATAATGGCGGCACCCATTTGCCCGATGTCACGGTTGTGACGCCAGTCTTTGATGAGGCAGGCAGCCGCATTCTGTTCTTTGTGGCCAGCCGCGGGCACCATTCTGATATCGGTGGGCGCACGCCAGGGTCCGCGCCGCCGGATTCAAAGCATATAGATGAAGAAGGCGTGTTGATCGACAATTTCAAACTGGTCGATCAGGGGCGCTATCGCGAAGAAGAGTTCCGCAAGGTTCTGTTGGGCGCGAAATATCCCGCCCGTAATCCCGATCAGAATCTTGCTGATTTGCGCGCGCAATTGGCTGCCAATGAAAAGGGCGTCCAGGAACTGGGCAAGATGGTCGATCATTTCGGATTGGAAACGGTCGAGGCTTATATGGGCCATGTCCAGGACAATGCCGAAGAATCTGTGCGTCGCGTGATTGATGTCCTGAAGGATGGCAGTTTCGACTATCCGATGGATAATGGTCAGGCGGTGCGGGTCAAGATCACCATCAACAAGCCCAATCGCGGTGCCACCGTGGACTTCACGGGCACCAGCCCCCAGGGTCAGAACAATTTCAATGCACCCGCAGCGGTGTGTAAGGCAGCGGTATTGTATGTTTTCCGCACCTTGGTCGATGACGATATCCCGATGAACGAGGGCTGTCTGAAGCCGATTGATATCATCCTGCCGGAAGACTGCATGCTCAATGCCCGCTATCCTGGGGCCGTAATTGCTGGGAACGTGGAAACGTCCCAGATCGTAACAGACGCACTGTATGGCGCGCTGGGCGTGATGGCCGCAGCCCAGGGGACGATGAATAACTTCGTCTGGGGCAATGATCGCTATCAGTATTACGAAACCGTCTGCGGTGGATCTGGGGCAGGGCCTGATTTCGACGGGACCGATGCTGTGCACACCCATATGACCAACAGTCGGCTGACCGATCCGGAAATTCTGGAATGGCGCCTGCCGGTATTGCTGGAAAGTTTTGAAATCCGAAAGGGTTCTGGCGGTGTCGGGCGTCATCATGGCGGTAATGGTGTGCGCCGACGTGTGCGCTTCCTGGAGGCGATGGATGTCGTTATCCTGGCCAACCACCGCATCGTACCGCCCTATGGCATGGCCGGTGGTGGCGATGCTGCTGTGGGTCGTAACTGGATTGAACGGGTCGATGGCAGCGTGGAAATGATGACGGCGACCGATATGCGCGCGGTGGAGCC
>JARGPE010000061.1:6173-14450 GCA_029212835.1 Alphaproteobacteria bacterium
GAGCCGGGCGATGTCTTTGTTCTGGAAACACCGGGTGGTGGCGGATTCGGCAAGGCCGAAGAAGCAACCGAAGCTGCGGAGTGAGCCAATGACTAGAAGCCGTATCGTCTCCTCTTCGCATTTGGTGTCCGAAAAGGCGGCGGAACTCAGTGAGTATGAATACGGTCTGATGGTCAGTTGGCATGCCTTTCAGCGTTGGGTGTCGCGGTGTATGGCAGCGGCTGGCTATGGTGATTTGGCGTCATTGGATATCCTGGTGCTGCATTCGGTCAACCATCGGGACAGGGCCAAGCGTTTGGCCGATATTTGTTTCACATTGAATGTGGAAGATACCCATACGGTCAATTACGCCCTGAAGAAGATGTTGAAGGTCAACCTTGTGACGGCTGAAAAACGGGGCAAAGAGGTTTTCTACAAAACCTCCGACCAGGGCCGTGATGCCTGTCAGAAATATCGAGAGGTTCGAGAGGCCTGTTTAGTTGATGCTTTCCAAGCGCTGGGCGGAATAGATTCTCAGGAACTCATTGAAACGGCCCGGACCTTGCGCGCCCTCAGTGGCCTGTATGATCAGGCGGCCCGGAGTGCGACCAGCCTTTAGTTCTGGTGTGGTCTCCTAAGAGAATTTCGCTTTTCCCAGGCATTGCGACCGAAAATTGCGTCCTTTCGGCACTGCTTCATGATTTTCGGTCTTTCTTTGGCGCATCAAGGAATCCCCCTTTTTTCAGATCAAAAACAGGCTCATATTTTGGGTAATAATATTTCAACTTCATCTATCGAAGGAGAAGTCCCATGAGTGTGTTTTCGTCGAAAAGCTTTGATGGTCACGAAACCGTTGCCTTTCACAGTGATGCGAGAACCGGTTTGAAGGCGATTATTGCCATTCACAGCACGACCCTTGGTCCGGCGCTGGGGGGCTGTCGCATGTGGGATTATGCCGATGATGAGGCCGCGCTGACCGATGTGCTGCGGCTGTCGCGGGGCATGTCTTTCAAGAACGCGCTGGCTGGGCTGCCTTGGGGCGGCGGTAAATCTGTTATTATGGGCAATGCCAAGACCGATAAGACGCCTGCGATGATGCGCGAAATGGGTCGTTTTGTGGAAAGCCTTGGGGGTCGCTATATCGTAGCGGAGGATGTCGGGACGACGCCAGAAGATATGCTGGAGGTCTCCAAGGAAACCCCTCACGTGCGCGGCGTGAAAGGGGTTGGTTTCGATCCGTCACCGGGCACGGCCTATGGTGTATTTAAGGGATTGGAAGCCACGGTTCGGACTCGTTTGGGCACTACCGACCTGAAAGGTATTCGCGTTGCTGTGCAGGGTCTTGGCCATGTCGGCTATGACTTGGCGCGCCAGCTTCATGACGCCGGTGCGATTCTGACTGTGACTGATATTGATCAGGCGGCTTTAGGGCGGGCAAAGGCAGAATTTAACGCAACGGTCGTCAGCCTGGACGATATCTATGATGCGGATGTTGATGTCTATGCACCTTGTGCGCTGGGGGCCTCAATCAATGACAAGACCGTGGATCGGCTGCGTGCCAGTGTTGTTGCGGGCGCGGCGAATAATCAGTTGGCCGAAGACCGGCATGGGGATCGTCTGGCAGAACGCGGCATTCTTTATGCGCCCGATTATGTGATCAATGCTGGCGGTGTGATCCATATTTATCATGAAGGCTCGAACTTCGACCGGGAAACGACCTTTGCGCATATCGCGCAGATTGGCGCGACGCTGGAAGAAATCTATCAGCGGGCCGAGAAAGAAGGCATTGCAACACATATCGCCGCCGACCGATTGGCGCTTGATCGTTTGAGCCCGGCTGGGCACTCTGGGGCTCTTAACGCCGCAGAATAAGGATGGAAATTTATGACCGCGGAACCGATCATCCTGGCCTATGCCGGGAAGATGCCCAAGATTGACCCCAGCGCCTATATTGCCCCAGGGGCGGTGCTGGTCGGGGACGTCACGATCGGGGCGGGGGTCAGCGTCTGGTTCGGCTGTGTGCTGCGTGGCGATGATCAAAGCATTACCGTCGGGGATGGGTCCAACGTTCAAGATGGAACGGTTGTCCATGTCACCTTGGATACAAGCCCTACCGTTATCGGGAAAAATGTCACGGTCGGTCATGGTGTGCGCCTGCACGGTTGCACGTTGGAAGATGGGTGCTTGGTGGGAATAGGTGCCATTGTTTTGGATGGGGCCGTTATTGGCTCCGGGGCATTTGTTGCCGCAGGCGCGCTGGTTGCACCCAATAAGAAAATTTCGTCTGGTGAATTATGGGCCGGCAATCCTGCCCGGAAATTGCGCGATCTTCGCCCTGAAGATGCCGAATATGTGGTGTTTGATGCGCAACATTACCAACGTCTTTGCCAGCAGTATCTTGATGGATCACAATAGCAAGATTCTTCGCAAATGGCATGGTTCTGGCATTGCTTAGGCTCGATGCTTGCGCAGTGCAAAAGCTGCGGTACGGTACTTTCTGAAAAACGCCTTGCGGCCCCATCAAGTGAATTGGCGAATGATAGATAGATCGACTATAATTATGCGTATGAAACGTGGAACAAAACTTCTCCTTGCTGCGGGATTTGCCGGTGTTGTTGCGGTTGCCTGCGTCGTTGGGGCGGGAATACCCTCGCCAGATGCACGGGATACGGCTGCAAATCTGGACCAAGCCATCAGTGCTTATCGCGGTGGTCGGGTGGGGCCAGTCGATCCACATCGTGCAGACAGCCGTCTTTTCGCCCAGGCTTATCAACGTGTCCGTTACGCCTATGTGCGTCCAACTGATGATGCTGAGTTGATGAAATCTGCGGAAGAAGGCATGCGGGAGAGTTTCCCAGACCCAGCTGTTGCATCTGATTCAGATCTGGTTGAGGCTGCTATTAACGGCATGATGCATTCGCTGGATGATTATTCCGTCTATATGGATAAATCGGCATTCGAGAAGCTCAATCAGGAAATCAATGGTGCCTTTGGTGGGTTGGGTATTGAGATCAAAAAAGACCCCAAGGGCCTGGCGGTGATTTCCCCAATTGATGGCACGCCGGCAATGCGTGCGGGCGTTCTGACGGGCGACGTGTTGACCCATGCTGATGGTGTGGCGTTGGCAGATATGCCGTTGCGGGATTCTGTAGAATTATTGCGTGGTCCTCCAGGATCGGTGATTACCGTCACAATTGCCAGAGAGGGGCGGGAGGCCTTTGATCTGCCGCTAACCCGAGAAGTTATTCGGATTGAGCGTGTACGCTATCGGATGGAGGCTGATGGCATCGGCTATATGCGCATCACCCATTTTGTACGGGACACAGGAAGTGCCGTGCGGCGCGCAATGTCAGATCTGAAGCAAAAGGCCGGCCCTGATGGGCTGAAAGCCTATATTGTTGATTTGCGCAGCAATCCGGGTGGGTTGCTGGATGAAAGCATTGACGTTGCTGGTGCCTTCCTCAGTGGCGGTTTGGTTGTGTCTACCCGCAGCCGTACCGATAGTCAGGAATTTGATGCGGATTACGCAGATCCCAGTGATGGCTTGCCGGTGGTTGTGCTGATTAATAAAGGGTCTGCCAGCGCCTCTGAGATTGTTGCTGGGGCGATCAAATACCGGGACCGTGGCCTGGTCATTGGCGAGCGCAGCTATGGCAAAGGTTCCGTGCAGACAACCTATGAATTCAGCGGTGGCGGCGGGCTAAAACTGACGACTGCGCTGTATTATACACCTAGCGGCAAATCGGTTGATGGCGGTATAGAGCCGTCAGTGGCTATTCTCGATGATCCCGAAACGCCTGATGTGGATGAGGCATTGGTCAAGGCACTGAGCCTGGCGAAAGATTTGTCCACTGGGGCCCTGACATTGGCGCCATCGGGCGTCGTCCAGAACTAGAGTTCATGGCAGAATTCCAAATTGCATCCGCGACCAAAGGTGATATGGCCAAAATAGCACCTTTGGTCGCAGAAATGCTGGCATTTCATAAGACAGCAGTGCCAGCAAAAGATACTGAATTTGCCACAATGTTAGAACGGGATGGTCCTGCGGGGGCAGGCAAGTATGATTGCCTTATTGCCTGGGAGGCACAGGAAAAGGACAGTCTTGCCGTCGGATTTGCTATGTATTCCACTGTGTATGACGCGAGCTTTGCAGGAGATGGGATCTTCCTGCGGGATATCTATGTTTCGGAGGCTTCCCGCGGGAAGCGGGTTGGTAAGGCACTTATGGTGCATCTGGCGCAACTGTGCCTTGAGCAAGGCTATAGCCGTATTGATTGGCACACAGACCGATTGGATCTGCATGCCAGAACGTTTTATGAGCTAATTGCCCCAGATAGCTTTAAACTCAATCGCTTGAGTTATCGTGTGGAGGGGAAGGAGATAATGGATATCGCCGCTCTCACAATTAAAGACCGTTAAAATATAGGTCTTTTCCTTTTGTTAAGAATGCGAACAGTACAGTATAAAAAATAGCTCTAATTTTGGGCACCTCACGCATGGACTCTGATATTATGACAGATGCCGCACCGATTTTGATTGTTGAAGACAATACCATCAATATGAGGCTTTTTAGCGATCTTCTGGTGGCGCTGGGCTATACAGTGTGCAAGGCCGAAGACGCAGAACAGGCATTGAAATTATTAGAAGATATTCGCCCAGGTGCGATCATTATGGACATTCAATTGCCGGGCATGTCTGGAGTTGAATGCACTCAGACAATTCGGTTGGATCCTGACCTTGCCAATGTTCCAATTATTGCGGTGACGGCATTTGCCATGGCCGGGGACGAGGCGCGCTTTCTGAAAGCAGGATGCGATGATTATTTATCCAAACCAATATCCGTCCCTGTCTTTCTAGAAACAGTGGCCCGTCATTATCGTTTGGATGAAGCTTAGGATTTATGGGATGTGCAGTTAAACTCTGTCATGAATCAACGGGTCAGGCAGGGGATGCTTCCAGTTTTGTAAGGGCCGCTTCCAGCCAGGCAATGCGTCGGTCGGCTTGTTCAATGTCAAATGCCAACCAGGCAGCAATCGGATGATCCCCAAACTCTGAAACCAACTCTGCGGCACGGGCGCGTTCGGTACGGACGATATCGCTTAACAAATCCAACTGATCTTCTTTAGCCTCTGTCGGCAAATAGTCCAGAAAGCGCAGCTTAAGAAGCAGCACCAGACGTCCGACATCATTTACAGGTGCCCGCAATTGGGCACTCATCAAATCTTCGAACAAGCTGCGACCGGATTCAGTGATGCGCAGCAGGGCACGCTCATCATTTTCGGCATGTTCAACTGCATCTGCGAGGCCCTCAATACGAAGCAACTCCAGAGAGGATCCCAGCAAATCAAGGGAGGGGCCAACGATACGCTGGGTAAAGAAGCGGATTTCTGTAGCCAGATCGCCATAGCGGCAATCCTTTTCCATCAGTGCGCCAAGGGCAAGCAGGCGCACCGCCTCACCAGGGACCAAACTTCTGTCACGGTACATCGGTGCACTTTCCTTTTGTTGCGAGTCGCTCGCAACAGACATAGGGCCTTCGCTTCAGAAAATCCAGTGATGATTTTGAATCAAGCATCTTCTGGCAGAAGGCTACTCAAATGCACCAGTGCCAGCAACGCCCCATTGAGCCTTAGCCGGGTGACAATCCACGTAAACGCTCTGACCGACGGCGCAGCAGCTCTAGCGTGCTGAGCAACAGGATTGATATTGCGATCAAGACGGTTGCCACGGCCAGAATGGTTGGGGAAATCTGTTCCCGCAAGCCGGTGAACATCTGCCAGGGCAGGGTTTTCTGACCCGCGGACCCGACGAACAGCACCACCACAACCTCATCAAAAGAGGTGATGAAGGCAAACAGAGCACCAGATATAACACCGGGCAGGATCAAAGGCATTTGAACCTTCACGAAGGTTGTGACGGGATTGGCACCCAGGCTGGCCGCCGCCCGAACAAGACTTCGATCAAAGCCGACAAGGGTTGCCGTGACTGTGATGATAACAAATGGTGTCCCCAAGGCCGCGTGGGCCAATACGACGCCCCAATAGGTGCCCTGCAAGCCAATCCGGGAATAGAAGAAATACATGCCCGCTGCAGAGATGATCAATGGAACGATCATTGGAGAAATCAGGATGGCCATGATCGCCCCTTTGAAAGGGACGTGCTGCTGTGACAGGCCGATCGCGGCCAAGGTTCCAAGACCGGTCGACAACAAGGTTGCCATTGGCGCAATGCGCAGACTGTTGCCCAGCGCCCCTTGCCAATCCGAGTTGGTGAAGAAGTCGTTATAGTGCTTCAACGAGTACCCGTCCGGGTCCAACTCCAACATTGCCTTGGTGAAGGTGAAGAAGTTTTCCGCATTAAAGCTGAGCGGAACGATGACCAGGATCGGCAACATCAGGAACAGGAAGATCAGGGTACAAATCGTCCGGAACCCGTAGTGCCATGCGATCTGCGCCGATGATGCGTAGGGAGGAAGAGCTGCCATTGATTTTACCCCAGAGCCACGTTGTCGATGCCCACGAACTTATCGTAGAGCCAATAGAACACGAGGATAAGTGCAAGCAGGATAACACCCAGCGCTGCTGCAAGCCCCCAGTTCAGCGAAGAAGATATGTGATAAGCAATTCGGTTGGAAATGAAGGTCCCTGTTGTGCCCCCCACCAATTCTGGCGTGATGTAATATCCGATAGACAGAATGAAAACGAGGATCGCACCGGCCCCGATACCGGGGATTGAATTCGGGAAATAGACTTTCCAGAACGCGGTCCAGTCATTCGCCCCCAAGGATTTTGCCGCACGCACATAAGACGGTGAAATCGTCTTCATCACCGAATACAGAGGCAGGATCATAAAGGGCAGCAGGATATGGGTCATCGCAACAATCGTCCCGAATTGATTATACATCAGTTCAAGACGGTTTTGATCATCGACCAACCCGATAGCCACTAACAAATCATTGATTACACCCTGCTGCTGCAACAGTACGATCCAGGACGATGTACGCACCAAAAGTGACGTCCAAAAGGGCAGCAGAACCAAAATCAACAACATGTTGGAGGTTCGCATAGGCAGGTTGGACAGAAGGAATGCGATGGGATAGCCAAGCAGGACGCAGGTAAAGGTGATCGCAACAGACAAAACCAGAGTACGGACAAATAGTGTTTGGTAAATCTGCTCATTTTCCGGGACGAATTCTATACCATCATGCGACCATTTCGCGTCAACGGCTGACAGGAAATATGATGACGTGTAATCTCCAGAAAGACGCTTGATCGTCTCCCAAACCGCCATATTCCCCCAGTCTTTATCGATTTTGATGAACTGCTCTTTGTAATTGCCAGGGTCCATGCGCTCCACCCGCCGGCCACTCTTGCGGAACAGACTCGAAATGCCGGGGGTTTCATAGTTCAGGCGTTGTCCAACGCGGGTATGCGTTTTTTCGTCCGCAGCAACGAGGAGATCGGCATGCAATGCCGCAAAGACAGATTCGCCGGGCACTTCACCGGTAGCGGGGTCCCATTCCTGAAGGGCAACGACGGTTTTTGGCAAAGTGTCAGGGACTATTGTATTTTCAACGGAACGAAACAGCATGTCTGCGATTGGTGCGATGAAACTGATCAGCACGAAGATAAGAAGCGGCGCGATCAAGAACAGCGCCCGGATTTTCTGTCGGCGCAGCGCCCGCGCCAAGCTGACTTTCAACGGGACACCATCCGCTGACACCATTGCCGCATTGTCTGCCTGTGCGTTGCTCATCACTCATCCCCCTATTCACGCCCAACTGTTCACGCCAAACCCAAATTTAAAAATGCAAAATCAAAAAAGGTAAAGTTGATAAAAATGCAATGATTATAAAGGTATAAACTGCCGGGGACGGGAAGCCGCCCCCGGCAATAAGCGTGTTACTGAGCCAGCCATGCCTGGAATTTTGCATCCAGATCATCGCGGTTGTCAGCCCACCACTCGTAGTTATAGAGCAGCGTGTGTTTAGCATTTTCTGGATTGGTCGGCATATGCGGGGCCATATCGATGCCCAATTCAGCATGTTTGCCAACCAAAGGAGCCGAAGACTTACGAGCCGGGCCATAGGAGATATACTTAGCCTGATCCGCAAGACGCTGCGTATCGGTGGCGAAGTAGATGTAGTCCATGGCACGCTTCATGCGGTCTTCAGGCAGACCAGCCGGAACGATCCAGCCGTCCAGGTCAAACACCTGCCAGTCCCACAGCATTTTAACCGGCTGTTTCTGCTCTTCGATCACCGAGAACAGACGACCGTTATAGGTCGAACCGATCACC
>JARGPE010000061.1:14460-18289 GCA_029212835.1 Alphaproteobacteria bacterium
GCTTCACCATCGGCGAGACGCTGAGGTGTTTCTGCACCGGCAGACCACCAGATCACGTCATCTTTGATGGTTGCCAATTTCGCCAGGGCCTGTTGGACACCAGCATCTGTGGACAGCACATCATAGATTTTGTCCGGTGCAACACCGTCACAGAGCAGCGCCCATTCAACGTTGTTGATCGGGCGTTTTTCCAGGCTGCGCTTGCCAGGGAAGGTTTTGGTGTCAAACACAGCGCAAAGGTCTGAAGGCTCTTTACCACCCCATTCCTTCACATCCGTGCGGTAACCAAAGGTCGTCGAATAAACGATCTGCGGGATATAGCATGGGGAGACCAACAGGTCGCCAAAGTCTTCAGAAGCCGGAGTACCATCGGGCGCAGGCGCCAGATCTTTATCCGGATCGATTTCACGGGCCAGGCCTTCATCGCACAGTCGGATTGCATCCGATGCAACGACGTCAACGACGTCCCATGTGATATTCCCTGCTTCGGCCATAGCGCGCAATTTCGCTACAGCTTCGTTCGAGCTTTCATCATTGATGATGTTTACATCAGGATGAAGCTTCATGTAGGGATCGTGATACGCTGCCTGCTGAGAGGCAGAATAGGCTCCGCCCCAGGACACGATGGTCATATCTTCTGCCTGTGCAGAAGACATTACCATGAGTGCCGCGGCTGCGGTAGCAAGGGTATACATGGATTTCATGGATTACTCCCTAGTTTAGCTGATTCATGTCGCCCGAGTTTAGAGAACTCGAATTCGTCTCGGACGGGACGAATTCGAAATTGGTGTACAAGGTTACCTAGAGCACATCGAGTGCTCGGCAATCTTCTGTGACCCAGCCGATCGGGGTGACTTCCCCTACTTTTAACGCGGCGTGGGCGTGGCTATTGGCCACTTTCACAATGAATTCGTCGCTGTCTCCAACTTCCATCCGGCAGCGGATATGATCGCCAAGATAGATCAACTCGACGACCTTGCCGGACATTTTGTTGCTGACAGTCTCGTCACCCAGGATGACGCGCTCCGGCCGGATCGACAGCTGGCTTTTCTCGCCAACACCACCACATTTCACAGCCAGTGCGGCGACTTTATCGCCACCACCGTCCAGTGTTACTTGTGCGATGTCGCCCTCCATAGAGGTCACGGTTCCGGTCAGCTTGTTGTTCTCGCCAATGAATTGCGCCACGAAGGCATTATCGGGCTTTTCATACAGCACTTCTGGTGCGGCAAGCTGCTGAACGACACCATCATTGAACACGGCGATACGGTTGGACATCGTTAGGGCTTCTGACTGGTCATGCGTCACATAGACAACCGAAACGCCAAGCGATTCGTGTATGTGCTTGATTTCAAACTGCATTTCTTCACGCAGGTTTTTATCCAACGCGCCCAGCGGCTCATCCATCAGAACCAGATCAGGTTCAAACACCAGGGCGCGGGCAACCGCGACTCGCTGCTGCTGTCCCCCTGAAAGCTGACCCGGGCGGCGTCCACCAAAATCATCAAGGCGTACCATTCCCAAAGCGCGCTTCACTTTTGCATCGGAGTCTGCCTTGTTCATACCGCGCACTTTCAGCGGAAAGGCGAGGTTTTCAGCGACACTCATATGAGGGAACAGGGCATAATTCTGGAAAACCATGCCAATGCCGCGTTTATGAGGGGGGACATTATTGATCGGCTTGCCGTTCAGATAAATTTCACCGTTCGTTGCCGGCTCAAACCCAGCCAACATCATGAGGCAGGTTGTCTTCCCAGATCCCGATGGACCAAGCATGGTCAGAAATTCACCGCGTTCAATATCAATATTGAAGTTCTTTACGACGAGTATTTCCCCATCATAGCTCTTCTGGACGTTCTCAAACCGAACGATGTAGTCGTCCTTATCCATAGCTGCCCTCACCCCTTCAAAACAAAAATTAGTAACGGATGCGCAGAGGCTTAGGCCCGCGCACGACCGACATGGTCATGTTGGTAGTAGTGGAAATTCTGTGTGGTTTGGCGAAGCTCAAACCTACCCCCAGACTGTTAAAAACAAACCAGCATCCAAATGCCGTGGCATTTGCAACGATACTTTTCGGTCGTTTAGACCCGTCAATGGACGGGGTACCCCTGTCGAATAAAATGGGTCGTGAAAGCTGCCCATTCCTTAAGCACTACAAGCCTAACGCGTCCTTTACCGGATTGAAAAGCCCTAATTTCTTGTTTGTTGAAAATTTTGCGGCATTAATTGTCACGTTTGCGCCAAACATTGTCTGTTTATGGTGCAGTGCAAAATAAATACAGTTGAACTTTAGGAAGTTAGGCCGCGCGTTTTAGGTCCAAGGCACCCCAAACATCGATCAATGCTTCGGTCAATTTGGCGATGGCTGCGTCGTCATGATATGGGGTCGGGGTGAGCCGCAAACGTTCGGTGCCATGATCAACGGTTGGATAATTGATCGGTTGCACATAAAGCCTATGCCGTTCCATCAACAGGTCACCGGCCCGACGGCAAGCGACTGGATCTCCCACCAGAACGGGAACGATATGGGTGACCGACGGCATGACCGGAAGTCCGGCCTTAAGCAGGGAGGCTTTTAACGCTGCGGCACGATCCTGATGGCGGTCTCGCATATCCTGAGACGCCCGCACGATTTGAATGCTTTTGCAGGCAGCGGCAGCAACTCCTGGCGGCAGGGCTGTCGTGAAAATGAAGCCATTACCGAAAGACCGAACAAAATCTACTAAGGCGCTGGAAGCGGCAATATAGCCACCAATTACACCAAAGGCTTTCGCCAATGTCCCTTGAATAATATCGACGCGATCCATGACACCATCGCGTTCGGCCACACCAGCACCGGTTGGGCCATACATGCCGACAGCATGGACTTCATCCAGAAAACTCAGCGCGTTATGTCGCTCGCAAACATCCAGGATTTCTGCCAGTGGCGCGATATCCCCATCCATTGAATAGACAGACTCAAATGCAACAAGCTTGGGCGCGCTTGGATCATCCAACAAAATCAAACGTTCCAGATCGGCTGGATCATTGTGTTTCCAGACACGTTTTTCCGCCCTGGAATGTCGAATGCCTTCGATCATGGAATTATGGTTTTTGGAATCAGAATAGATGATACAGCCAGGAATGCTTTTCGCCAGTGTCGACAACACCGTCATATTGGCCACATAACCCGATGTGAAGATCAGGGCCGATTCCTTATTGTGCAGTGAGGCCAGTTCTTCCTCCAACAACACATGCAGGCGGTTGGTGCCGGAAATATTGCGAGTCCCGCCAGCGCCCGCGCCATGGGTTTGCACAGCCTTGACCATCTCTGCGATGACGTCTGGATGCTGACCCATGCCCATATAATCGTTAGAGCACCATACAGTGATATCGTCCCGTGCGCCCGCATCATGCCTCAGCGCCGACGGAAAATGTCCGGCGCGTCGTTCCAGTTCGGCGAAAATGCGATAGTCACCGCGTGCTTTCAGCGATTTCAGCTTGTCACTGAAGAAAGCGTCATAATCCATTTCGCACCTTTCTCTCGCCGCGACCATGCCGCCGCTTGCTTTGACTCAGCTACTTTGTTGGTGCGTTACATAGCGGTTACACCAGCGAAAGTCCCTTGGTAAGGGTGTCGCAGGTGTAACTTTATGCTTATCAACGCCCAGGCTGCAGCGGCAGATAGCAGGGTTTAAGCTGCTGCCTTTGACAGGGACTGAGCCACATCCTCCAATGCCTTACCAAAGCGGGCTAGCATTTCATCGATTTCCGCTTTGCTGATAATCAATGGCGGAGAGAAGGCCAATGTATCGGTTGGCATACTGCGCAAGATCAATCCATGCTC
>JARGPE010000061.1:18299-19546 GCA_029212835.1 Alphaproteobacteria bacterium
CCAACCCCCAGGCTGGGCTCGAAGCTTTTCTTGGTCGCCTTGTCCGCCACCAGTTCGATCGCGCCGATAAGTCCAACCCCGCGCACTTCCCCAACCAGGGGATGATCCGCAAATTTACGCAGACCCGCTTGCAGGTAGGGGCCGACTTCGCGGATATGGGACAGAATATCACGCTCTTCATATATCTTCAGGGTTTCCAGCGCGACGGCCACGGCAGCGGGGTGTCCCGAATAGGTATAGCCATGACCAAAGGTTCCGATCTTGTTGGAATTCTGTGATACAGCAGAGGCGATTTTCTCATTCACCAATAGTGCAGAGATAGGCAGATAAGCGGAAGACAGTGCCTTCGCGACGGTCATCATATCAGGCTGTATGCCAAAGGTCTCTGACCCGAACATATTGCCAGTGCGACCGAAACCACAGATCACCTCATCCGCCAACAGCAGGATGTCATATTTCTTCAGGATCGGCTGGATTTTCTCAAAATAGGTGCGTGGTGGAACAATCACGCCACCGGCACCCATAACCGGCTCGGCAAAAAAGGCGGCAACGGTTTCCGGGTCTTCTTCCAGAATGCGCTTTTCAAGGTTTTCGGCAAGGCGGGTCGCGAAATCTTCTTCACTTTCGCCTTCATTTGCATAGCGATAGTGATGCGGACAATCCACATGCATGATGTTTTCAATGGGCAAATCAAAATCGCGATGATTGAAGGGCAGGCCGGTCAGGCTTGCCGTCGCAACAGTAACGCCGTGATAGCCCTTGATGCGGGCCAGAATCTTCTTCTTCTTCGGCTTGCCGATGGCATTGTGATAATACCAGATCAATTTAACCGCAGTATCATTGGCTTCTGAGCCCGAATTGGCAAAGAACACCTTGTCCATATTCCCTGGCACCATATTGCACAGGCGCTCTGCCAGATCGATGGCTGGTGTGTGGGTCTTGTGGGTGAACAGGTGATAATAGGGCAATTCCTGCATCTGCTTCGTAGCGGCGTCGACCAGGCGCTGCTCGCCAAATCCCAGCGAGGTGCACCACAGCCCCGCCATACCCTCGATATACTGTTTTCCAGCATCATCGGTAACCCAGACGCCAGAGGCCTTTTCAACGATCAGCGGCCCAATTTCCTTATGCTTTTCCATATTTGTATAAGGATGCATCACGTATTTGATGTCACGGGCGGCGGGTGAATTGACGAGGTCTGACATGGATAAAGTCCCGAGTTTGTCCAGAGTGGCGACAATCATTGC
>JARGPE010000062.1:0-819 GCA_029212835.1 Alphaproteobacteria bacterium
ATACCATCCTTCAGAGGCCATCAATTCATCATGGATGCCCTCTTTTTCAACGCAACCACCGTTGATAACCACGATCTTATCCGCGTTTCGTATAGCCCCTAACTGGTGGCCGATTATTAGAATAGTTGTATCCGTTTCCTCGCGCAGCTTGTTAATTGCCTCGTGAATCAGTTCGGCGCTTCGACCGTCTACGCTACTGGTTGGTTCATCGAGGATTAGGATCGAGGCATTTCGCGCCAAAGCCCTAGCCAATTCGACGCGCTGGCGTTGCCCGCCGCTCAGTCCCACCCCACCTTCGCCCATCACGGTATCGTATCCATTAGGCAACGCCTCAATAAATTCATGGGCATTGGCTTGTTCTGCCGCACGGCGCGCCTCATCTGGACCCACACCCTTCATTCCATAAGAAATATATTCATATATGCTCCCAGAAATAAGCGAAGGGTTCTGAGTTACAAAGGCACAGCTATTCCTTAAATCGTTAATCTTGAAATCACCGACATTTGTTTCGTTAATGCGGATGGTCCCATGGGTTGGAGCCCGTAATCTAGGTATCAAGTCTATCAATGTGGATTTTCCACTGCCCGACGGCCCAACAATGGCAACCATCTTACCGCCATCAAGGCTAAGTGATATATTGTTAAGCGCCGGTGCTGCTGCATCGGGATATGAAAAACTAACATTACTGAACTCAATTCGCTTGATCTTGTCAGGCATTGGTTTGATTCCAACCGACGCCTCACGGGCCTCATGCAGCCCCTCAAATACATCTAGAATATTATCCGCAGATGCCCTAATTTTTAGACACGCCTGCCATGC
>JARGPE010000062.1:834-2802 GCA_029212835.1 Alphaproteobacteria bacterium
AACATTCCAATCGTAGCGACGTCTGCGCCACCAATCACAACCGCGCCAATCAATACAGGGATGCCGATAACCAGCGCCATCGGCTCAATCCCGGTCGCTGTGATTGCGACTGCCTTAATAGCAGAGACGTTTTTCTTTTCTTGACGGGAAAGCAGTCGACGCGCCTGAAACAATTCCAGTTCTTCACTGGATGTCAGTCGTATTAGCCTGACTGTGGCACATTTTTCCAGAAAATGTTGGGAGAACCGGGCGTTCACGTTAACAATTTCCCGACCCAAGCTGCCGATTTTCCGCTGGATACCACGCATACTGAAACCGACCACGCCCAAAACACCAATTACAATCACCGCAGCGCCCGGCGACAGCCAAACCAACAGCCCTACATAAGCAAGCGTGATCGTGACACCATTCAGGAACTCTAAAAAGGTGCTGATGACCTGCGAGGCTGCATTGGTTTCTGTTGTTATGGAATTCGCAAACGGTCCGGAAAAAAGTCGTTCCTGATAGTTCAATTTTGCTTTCAAAAACCCGGAAAACAAACTTTCCCGCATCCTCCGGGCGATCATGTAGCTCATCGCGGCTTGATAGACGATGCGAATATATGTCAGCAATTGGCGGGCGATTAGAAAGAGTGATGACAGAAATGCGACCACCCAGATATCGGGCGCGAAACCAAAAAATGAAAACGCTTGTTCCAGAAGCGACCAAACCCGAGATGTCTGAACCAATGTACCCATTTCGGCGCCATTGAGAAGAAATTCACCGATCGGATAGAGCATCGATAGACCAAGCGTATCAAAAAGCGTCCCAGCCAACCCCACGCTGATAAGCGCGATGATTTGAATGCGCCTAACCCGACAGAGCGCGGCAAGCCTACGTTGAACTGAGTCTGGGCCCAGCCATTCAAGCCAAAATCGTATTGGATGCACGTGTTATCCTTTACCGGCGATTCGAATGCCGTATCTTTGTTTCAAAATACGCGCAAAACGTTCTCGCAAATACAGAGATAAAGGAATATGGGTCGGATCGGCCCTGAAAATATCAAGATGCTCATGGTCAGAAATCCGAATCTGATTCGATGCATCATGACGAACATGATAGGTCAGAACACGGTTCGTTGCGGTTATTTGCAGTCGCGTTTCCGTTCTATCTGCGCCCGGTGGGACCAGACAGTCTAAATCAAGTCGGATAGCACTGCGGGCAGGAACTTTTACGCGCCGGAAGCCCTGACCATTCATGGCCGCTCCAGACACAAGCAAAGCCTTTGCGTAGGGATTTACCAGAGAAAGCGATTCGTGAAGGCCTGCCACACGATCGATTTTTATTGTCGGGTAACTTTCTACGAAAGCACCATATTCCGTAATCGATGCGATGACCGACGGTGCGCCAAATTTGTAGCTTCCATCTGCCCGAAATGACGGACACCCATCGCGATGGTAAAGCCCATATAGCTCTGGCGGCGCTTTCGTATTGAAGATAGGACTTTCATCTTTGGAAAGGAACTCAACCTCCATAAATCCGCACGGCCCCCCTGACGCATGGACAAACGGTGAATAGTCAAATCCAACCGGCGCGCTCCCGTCGTTGGCACTATTCATGTCCAGCACGACTTCCTCAGACCAAACCGTCTTCGCATCCACCGTTGCAACAGCCCGTATCAAGACAGTTGATCGCGTATCGGCAAGGCGAAGCCTGATCAAATGGAGTGGAATAGTAAGCTTGAATTCATATTCCGGCGGCAGCGAAAAAATCAGCGGAATAAGATAGTGAAACGACATCGGTTTAACTCTCTGCAGGGTGATCTATCGAAAACCTGTCCAACTGTGTAGAGGCGGTTAGAACGTGAGTCTTGCAAGGACCGTCGCAAAACACACTAACCGCGATCGTATCACCACTCTTTTTCTGCATCGTCTGTGTATCAATTTCGATGCCACGCGCGCCATAAGCCGGAACGGTAAAGTTTTTGAA
>JARGPE010000062.1:2812-19317 GCA_029212835.1 Alphaproteobacteria bacterium
ACGATTTGCCGCATTCACAACCGTGATAAATGTCTTTTCGAATTTGGGCCGTGCCAGCACGGTATACCAGTAGGTTCGGCGTCCAGAAGGGCCTTGTGTATGTACCCCACCAACGCCTCCCGCCCCTTCAATAAGCAATTGCGGGCGAGTTGTTCCTCGCAGGGTTGGGCGCTTCCAACGACGCCTTACTTCCAAGTTTCCCCACACCAGATCACCATTTAATGGCTTATTCGATCGTTCTGCATCTGCCAATAATTTGTCGCTAAGATTGACCTTCAAAACGTCATTTTGTGAAACGGTAATAGTATCCCTGTAGACAACAATACCCTCCGCGTTCCGAAGGATGATAGAAGCAAACATTTCATCGCAAACATAATCTTTGCTGCCAATAAAGCTGTCATTCGCGATCTGAACCGACTCCATAATGCCAGGTCTTGCCACGACCGGGGAGAAGTCCCGCAACATGACTGGATGCGGTCTAGCCACCTTATCCAACGCATAAAACAGCCCACGGATTGCGCGCCGCAAGAGCGACCCTTCCGTTGTCACATTGTTGATAGATGCGCCACTTCCAGGTTCAGCAGCGGCAACAGAATCAAATACTTCAACATATATAGATTCCAGGTCTAACCGGCACGCCGTGCATTTCGATCCAGCACCACTTTGTTCAAGCAATTGTTCAAAATCACAATTCTTGTTCTCGGCAATGATGCGGATGAAATCGTTCCGTGTCAGTTCAAGACATGTACAAACGATGGGGGATTGCAACGGCGCAATCTTACTCATTGAAAGACCCTTTGTGAGAAGTCGAAAATCTCTTTACCTCAGTCTGGATGAACAAACCGGAACATACGTTGCGTCTCTTGGGTCGGTAACTTGAAATCCATCCAATCCAGTTGTTCTTCAACAAGAAAATTCGCCGCCGCCGCAATACGCGCAATCTGATCCTGGGTGAACCAGTAATCTTTTGCATTGGTTGAGGTCGGCTTGTCCGAAACGTCAAAGGTGACCAACAACTGACCATCTTTGGCCAGATATTTCTTCAGACTGACCAGACATGACTCACATTCGTCCAGCGGCATATGTGCAAAAACATCATGGGCCATAATGAAATCAAACTGATCATCGCCGAGCTCTTTCGCCGTTGCATCGGTCAAAATGACGGTCGAGTACCGGCTAGGGTCGATCCCCTGCTCTTTCAGGATGCGAACGCCTTTCTCGACGCGCAAATCGGATATGTCTGCAGCGACATACTTATTGTCTTCAAGATACGGCACCAGATGCAACCCAACCCGCAAAATACCACAGCCATACTCTAAAACCTTGCTGGCGGGCATCATGCCTTTGTGCTTCATGTATTCCACTTGTATTTTTGCATTGTCGAGATAGCGCTGCGAAACAGGCTTGTTGACCTTGTTGCTGATCGACGCCATTCGGTTCATCCGTCTGCGATACCATTCGGTATAGGTCTCACCCTTAATGTTTGTAGATACAAACAGGTCCAGACGCTCCAACGGACGATGAAAAAATCGACTTTTGATTGACTTAGAATCTCCTCTAAGCCAGGTCAAAAATCGTTGAAAGAGAGAGTCTTTGTTTGACATTGGATATCAAATCCCCTTTGGAGAGTGCTCGATCAGACGGGCCTTCAATCAAGCGAAATGCCGGATCGTTTTAAGGAGCGCGTCTACCTTCGGTTCAGCCTCTTCGATGCTTCCATAATTGTTCACGAATTGCATTAGTTTCGGCTGTAATCCCTCGGCAACCGGACACAGACCTTCCGTTGGAAAATCCATCCCATCATAAAGGGGCGGACAGCGTTTCTTCCAGGCCCCGGAAGACATGACTGTTTCATGATATAGCAGCGCCCATGCCGCATAGACGCCATCACCGCCAAATTCAGTGTACTTCATCCGAAAATCCTGCCAGCTCACGTCTGATCGCTCGTAGCGGAAGGGCACCGTCCAATATGTGTTGCGATCTCCCTTCGGAACTTTCTGCGGAATCAGATAATCGCATTCCCGGGCGGCGGCCAGATACATCCCTGTGATCGCAATTCGAAGGTCTAAGAACCAATCCATCCGTTCTGTCTGCGCCAGCCCAAGTGCAGCAGCGACTTCCGGCATGCGGTAATTGTACCCGAATGCATCATGACGCTTGTATGACGGGTTCTGAAAAATATCCTTGTTGCTCCGGATCCGCCCGTCCTGGGCTTTCAGGGCTGCATATCCCAAGCTGCCGAACTTCCGCATCTTTGAGGCGTATTCCTCGTTATTGGTAACGACGATGCCACCATCGCCCGTCGTGATATGCTTTGAATTTTCAGTTGAATAGCTTGTAATGTCAGCGATTTCTGCGATTGGGCGCCCCTTGTACAACGTTCCAAAGGCCTCTGCCGCATCGTTGATGACCGGAATGCCATGTTTGCGACCAAGTTCCATCAGTGGATCAAGATCACAACTTTGTCCGTAAAGCGAGATTGGCATGATCGCCCGGGTGCGCGGCGTGATTTTCCGCGCAACATCAGCAGGATCGATATTAAAGGTATTGCCATCGACATCGGCAAAAACTGGGACCGCGTTCTGCGCCAGGATCACATCCAAATTTGATATAACGGTCAACGGTGCCGTAATGACCTCGTCGCCATACCCTACCCCCACCGCTTCAAGTGCGGCATGCAGCGTCGACGTCCCTGAATTAAATGTAACCGCATATTTCGCGCCTATCTTTTCCGCGAACGCCGTTTCAAACCGATTGTTCATGCTGCCGGATGTGCTGGACCCAAAGCCGGAATCCAGAACCTCCCGCACATACTTAAATTCCAGATCACCAAATCGCCATGTGTTCTTCATTTATCTATTACTTTTCAGTTCGATGTTGACCTAAAAGGCACAAATTCAGCTTTCAAACACCCAAGATGTACATGATCGACATAGGCATCACCCAGCCGGTCCTGTTCCCTAAATAAACCTTCACGCTTGAACCCAAGCTTCTCAAAGACCCGGATCATAGCTGGATTGATGGCCATTGATCCTGCCGTCAACCGGCGCAGACTCTCTTGTTCGAACAGATGATGACACAAGAGTCCCAGCATCTCATATGCCAGACCCTGCCCCCATAATTCCTTCCGCCCGATCATGATCCCAACATCGGCAATCGCCGCGTATCGATCAATTGGGCCCGCCTTGACGGTTCCCGCAAAGCCGCCATCCTTGGCTACAAGGGCAAAGAACAAAGTGTCCGGATCCGCAATTTTCGCTCGACAATAGCTCACAATTTCGTCGTCAGTCACGGCGCCGCTCAGATAACGCGGCAGATTCAGGGTAGAGACAACGCCACTATCTCGTAGCCAGCCAATATAGCTGGGATCATTTGCATGATGCGACTCAAATGGAATGAGCCGCGCTTTGTTCCCAACTAGCGTAGTTTCAGGACGGTGGCCAAACTCAGCCTTCACAATATCCATCAGATCGCGGTCCAACCGCCGTCCACAGGAAGACATATCCCCGAAATGTATGCAGAGGCATCTGACGCAAGGAAAACGACAGGCCCAACCAAATCTTCCGGCTTGGCAAGCCGTTTCAGCGCGGTGCGATTGCAATACGCCGTGACAAATTCCTTTGGCTGTCCAGCCTCCACCCCACCAGGTGCCAATACATTAACCCGGACACCTTGTGACCCGAAGAAGCCGGCCAGGTATCGTGTATGATTGATCAGCCCCCCCTTTATTGCACTATACGGTGCGGGAACCCCCATTTCAGTCCCCTCGTATATAGTGAAATCAGGCGATACAAGCCCATAAATTGAAGCAATATTGATAATTGATCCTCGCTCTCGCTTGGACATTCGAGTCGCGATAGCAGTTGAAAGCGTGCAGTTTGCTGTAAGTTGCAGCGTTACATTCTGAACCCAAGAGTCCACGCTCTCTCGACCGGGTTCTACTCCCCAATCCACCGTACGTGGATAGGCGGCATTAACCCAAATATCAATTCCATCCTGCTTATCATCCAGTTCTTCTACAATATCCGCAGAGCACGCAGGATCACTGACGTCACGAGCTACAATTTCTATATCACCAGTCGAATCGGGTCTTGTGTCTATTCCAACAACCATTGCTCCAGAATCCTGAAGTCCAAGCGCAAGCGCGCGCCCAATCCTTCCGGAAGCACCGGTTACAACGGCCTTCCTACCTGACAAATTGAATGCTGTCAGCAAGACGACTTCGTCCAAACTTTGGTTAGGATGTTAGATTTCTTAGTAGTTCAAAGACAGAACGAACAAAATATGCTGAACAATCCATCAAAGCTACCGCAGTGCGGGTGAATTGTTTCACGCCACGACGCCGATTATATAAGCCAATGAATGAAACTTGTCAATTCACCTACCTTAAGGCCATATCTGCGCCGCCCAGAGCATTTCCGGGCTGATCACCCTTCCAATAAACGTGATATTACTAACCATGACAACCCAAAGTGAAGCTTATTGCAAAATGCGACGTGACTGCTATCAAGAATTATCTTACTAAACTTTATAATTAAAGTATGCGCGAGAAAGCTGGCAATCGATCGCACCCCTCAGTCGTCGTATAGTTACGACCCAAGCCATTCAAACCTGAAAAACGTCCAGGATTCTGAAAATGTTGTCGAAATCCCTGCAAGGAAAATCCGTTTTGGTAACTGGCGCGGACGGTTTTATAGGATCCCATTTATGTGAGACCCTTGTGGGCCAGGGGGCGAATGTCCGTGCCTTAAGCGCCTATACTTCTTTTGGAACCCGCGGTTGGCTGGACATGCTTGAACCATGCATTCTGAATGAGATGGACGTCATCTCGGGTGATATTCGCGACTCACATTTCGTTGACCGACTTGTTGAAGGGCAGTCTATTGTTCTGCATCTGGCTGCACTGATTGCTATTCCCTATTCTTATGTAGCACCGCAATCTTATGTTGATGTCAATGTCACAGGAACACTGAACGTTTTGGAGGCCTGTCGACGCCATTCAATAGAGAGAATGGTCCATACATCAACGTCCGAAGTCTATGGCACCGCCTTGTTCACACCGATCACTGAAGCCCATCCGCTGCAAGGTCAATCACCTTATTCGGCCAGTAAGATCGGAGCCGATTACATGGTGCAGGCCTATCATCGTTCCTTTGATCTACCCGCTGTCATTTTACGGCCATTCAATACTTATGGTCCACGCCAGAGTGAACGTGCCGTCATTCCGACCTTAATTAGGCAATATCTGGATCCTGACTGTCCTGTGGTCGAAATTGGTGATCTGTCGCCAATCCGCGATTTCAATTATGTGCAGGATACCGCTGATGCCTTTGCTGAGATCGCTGTAGCTGGAGATATCTCCTATGGACAGGCCTATAATGCAGGATCCGGTCGTGGTGTTACAATTGGTGACGTCGCCGAGATGATCCGCACTTTGACCGGTGCCAACAAACCCCTTAAATCCACGGCAGATCGCACACGCCCGGTGAAATCGGAGGTCTTTGAACTTCTGGCTGATTCAAACCTGCTCTCTTCCAAAACGACCTGGCGCACGCGCACTCCTTTAAACTCTGGGATTGAAAAAACCATAGAATGGTGGCGCGAAGAATTCACCAAAGGAAGAATACGCCAGTCAAGTGGATACTTGATTTAGGGCCAGCAGCCGGTTTTAGTCGTCTCCTATATGGAGAATGGCTATTGCCATGCGACAGTTAACGCATTTCAATCAAAGGATCTGAGAGATGGTACTGACGCCTGCAGTCTATCTGGGAGCAGTATATCGGAAGATACGCAGGTTGATGGGGCTGCCTGCCGACAAGCCCTATCCCCCCGCACCTGACGGCGTCATTCTATCCCCTTCAATCGGCCATGCTCTGGAAAGCAGAGAGGTCGTCCCACAGTTACCCTGCCCGCGATCTGGCACCGAAGCGGAAATCACAACATGGCAAATTAAGGCGCGTGCCGTCCTGTCAGCCTCGATGGGGTGGCACTCCTCCTCCACGCCACCTAAGGTGACTGCGCGTGTTAAACAGCAACCCGTCTCTAATGACATTGATAGAGAGACGTTCTATCTGCGGGTCCGTCCAGATTGTGATGTTCCAGTTCATTTGCTCCGTTCACGACACCTTGATCCAGGCTCTTCCGTGCCGATGATCCTCTATTTGGCGGGATCGACCTCCGGGGTTCATTTAGCATGGGGCGACGCACGAGTTCCCATAGATCACCAACGCCTAGCTATTGGGTGCGATATCGGTAGACAAGCGGCTGCACGTGGATATTTGGTTGCCTGTATCGAACAGGTGGGATTCGGCGAACGGGAAGAACAGGCGCTTCCCAAAAGATCCGCCAATCGCACGGTAGATGCCCATTCCCATGCCCTTCTGCTGGGTCGAAGTCTAATGGGCGAGAAAGCCCTAGATGTATCGGGATGCCTGGACTGGATCTTATCGGATCCTACCAATTGCATCGATGAAGAGCGGATATTTCTGTTTGGTCATTCCGCCGGTGGAATCGCAGCACTTTATGCTGCCGCTGTCGAGACACGCATTCAGGGGGTTCTTGCTAGCGGCTCTATCGGGCGCATCCGCGACACCATAGCCACGCGCTCGACAGTCGGAGGGGATGGGATCGTACCCGGTATCCTGCGACAGTTTGAAACTGAAGATATCGTTTCAATGATCGCCCCTCGGCGTTTCGTGGGCCTTTCCGGGAACGGCGATCATATCTATCCCTTCGATGGCGTAAGAAGTGTCGTCGACGCAGCCCTTCGGGCCTATCGCACTCTGGGGGTGGAAGACCGAATAATGGCGCAAGTAGCAGAGGGACCACATCGATATTATCCTGAAGAAACCTGGGCTGCCTGGGAGCGAACGATTGATCCAAAGGATCAAAGAACCGCATAGTTGCGGATAATGAATTGAGTGATCGGGACGCCCCAAATCAAATAGTTGAATTAACTCCTGGCCCGGTCACCCTGCATGCACACTTTGATGGCATCCGAGGCACGTGATAATTAAACTGTACAGACAGCCTCGAATACGATAGCAAGCCTTCGATCAATCGACACCACAAAAATGTGATTAAGGAATTTTCACACAAATGAACGATAGAATCACCCATCTCAGGCGCCTAGAAGCGGAAAGTATTTATATTTTTCGAGAGGTAGCGGCTTCTTTTGAGAATCCGGTGATGATGTATTCCATCGGCAAGGATTCGTCGGTGATGCTGCATCTGGCGATGAAGGCCTTCTATCCGTCTGTCCCGCCCTTTCCGCTGTTGCACATTGATACGACCTGGAAATTCAAAGAGATGATCGCCTTTCGTGACCAGCGCGCGGCAGAGCTTGGGATTGATTTGCTGGTCCATACCAATCCAGATGGGCTGCGAGATGGCGTCGGGCCGTTCAGCCATGGTTCCTCTGTTCATACCGACGTGATGAAGACCCAGGCGCTGAAGCAGGCGCTTGATCAGTATAAGTTTGATTGCGCCATTGGCGGCGCCCGTCGCGACGAGGAAAAGTCCCGTGCGAAGGAGCGCGTTATGTCCTTCCGCAGCAAGGGCCATGTCTGGGATCCGAAAAACCAGCGCCCGGAATTGTGGTCGCTTTACAATACCCGCATAGCTCAGGGCGAGAGCGTGCGCGCCTTTCCCATCTCCAACTGGACGGAGTTGGATATCTGGCAATATATCCATGCAGAAAAGATCCCGATACCCCCGCTCTATTTCGCGAAAGAACGCCCTGTTGTACTGCGCGACGGGCAATGGATCATGGTGGATGACGATCGACTGCCACTGAACGAGGGTGAGGTGCCGCAACAGAAGATGGTGCGGTTCCGCACCTTGGGCTGTTATCCTCTGACCGCTGCGGTGGAGAGCCCGGCTGATACGCTGCAGGCCATCATCTCCGAGACGCTGATTTCCCGAACCTCTGAACGACAGGGTCGCATGATCGACCATGATCAGTCCGGCTCCATGGAGAAGAAAAAGCGGGAGGGATATTTCTGATGAGCACGCAATCCGCCGCCTCACTGAGCCCGGAGGCCATAGACGCCTATCTGGCAGAACAAGAACAGAAAGATCTGCTGCGCTTCATCACCTGCGGTTCTGTCGATGATGGGAAATCCACGCTGATTGGGCGTCTGCTGTATGACTCAAAGCTGATCTTTGAAGACCAATTGACGGCCCTGGAAGCCGACAGCAAGCGCGACGGCACCGTCAAGGACGGTATCGATTTTGCACTTTTGGTTGATGGGTTGCAGGCGGAACGTGAGCAGGGCATCACCATTGATGTTGCCTACCGATTTTTCGCCACGGATAAGCGTAAATTCATCGTCGCCGACACACCGGGCCACGAGCAATATACCCGCAACATGGCGACCGGCGCCTCCACCGCATCAGCAGCCGTGATCCTAATCGACGCCCGCCGGGGGGTTCTGACCCAAACGCGAAGGCACTCCTTTATCGTCTCGCTTTTGGGTATCAAGACGATCATCCTGGCCGTCAATAAGATGGATTTGGTCAATTATAACCAGGACGTTTATAACCGCATCGTCGCAGAATACCACGCCTTTGCAATGCAGCTCTCTGGCGAACAGACGATCACCGCGATTCCTATGTCCGCCCTGAACGGCGACAATTTGATGGATCGCAGTACAACCATGCCCTGGTATACCGGGCCGACACTGCTAAGTGCTCTGGAAAGCGCGCCCATGCCAGAAGATGCGCCTGATGGCTCCTTTCGGTTATCGGTGCAATGGGTCAACCGCCCCAGCCTGGATTTCCGAGGCTTCAGCGGCACCATCTCCGGCGGAACGGTTCGCAAGGGCCAGCAGGTCATCGCACTACCCTCCGGTAAGCCCAGCGCCATCGCACGCATTGTCACACTGGATGGCGACCTGGACTTTGCGCGACCTGGCCAGGCCGTGACAGTCACACTGACGGATGAGATTGATGTCAGCCGCGGGGATATTCTGTGCGATGCCGAAGCTCCCGCCAGTGTCACCGATCAATTTGCCGCCCATATCATCTGGATGGCCGACGCGCCGATGATTCCAGAACGGCAATATATGCTGAAAATAGGTACCCAGACGGTTGGTGCCGCCATCACGGAACTAAAGCATAAGATCAATGTGAACACACTGGAACATATCGCGGCAAAGACCCTGGAATTGAACGAAGTGGCCTTGTGTAACCTGGCCCTGGATCAGGCGATTTCCTATGATGCCTATGCCTGCAATCCACAGACAGGCGCTTTCATTCTGATCGACCGCTATACCAATGCGACGGTCGGGGCAGGCATGATCAGTTTTGGTCTGCGCCGTGCCACCAATCTGGTATGGCAGGAATTGGATGTCACAAAACAGGTACGCGCTGAACTGAAACGCCAGAAACCAGCAATCCTTTGGTTCACCGGTCTGTCAGGCGCGGGAAAATCCACCGTCGCGAACCTGGTGGAAAAGCATTTACTGGCAATCGGACGGCACACCTATATCCTGGACGGGGACAATGTGCGCCATGGCCTGAACAAGGATCTGGGCTTCACCGAGACAGACCGAGTGGAAAACATTCGACGCGTCGCCGAAACGGCAAAACTGTTCGTCGATGCGGGGTTGATCACCCTGGTTTCCTTCATCTCCCCCTTCCGCAGCGAGCGGGATTTGGCCCGGAATTTGGTCGAAGAAGATGAGTTTCTGGAGATTTTCGTCGACACACCGCTCGCAGTCTGTGAAACCCGCGATCCTAAGGGCCTCTATGCCAAGGCACGGGCTGGCCAGATCAAAAATTTCACCGGGATCGATTCACCCTATGAGGCACCCACAAACCCAGAACTTCGGCTGGACACGACCACTGGAACCCCGGCAGAATTAGCCGAACAGGTCATCGCCTTCTTGAGAGAGAAGAGCTTCATTTGATCTGATTTCTTCTTGGCGAAGGTCTATCGCCATGGGATACAAACATTTAAAGTCTGGACAATGTGTGCTGCAATGACGTGATCGGGTCATTTATGAGGGAACTTCATGCATTCTCATACGAAAAGGCCGCGAAAGTCTTTATCTTAATTTTTCTATGTGGCCTGCTCATTATCGCGCTTTCCCTCTTTTTTCTACAACGCACGCCTCTGGATGATGTTTTTCAATCCGGTGAGACATTGCAGCGGGGAAACTTGGCGGATCTTCCGACCAGCAATATTCAGGCTGCTAAAATAGCGCATGCTTTGAACAGTGAAAAGTTGGCTTTGGGTTTGTTTGGAAATTCGCGGGCGGTCGCTGTCTCAAAGGACGATCTGGGGCTAACAGAGCAAGAGTTTTTCAATTTCTCCGTGCCGGGGACCTCTTTGCGCTCAACCGTTCTAATGATTGAATATCTTGCACAACACGACGCGCTACCTGAAACAGTCCTCATAAGCATGGACAATTTCCGTCTGGAATACTTTGGCCCAGCAGAATTCCCCGTCACACTCCCAAGATGGAATGCAACTTTTGCAGACCTGATACAGGGAATGGATAATCCCGATATCAGTAAGGCAGAGGTTCTAAGGGCTAGCTGGCGGAACATTTGGCAAGAGTGGCAGACTTTTACCTTGGCGATGAACGCGGCATTGGTCAAACGTCTACTCTTCGGATTACCCGATGGAACACTTCCTTTCTATAATTTGGATGGAAGTCGTCCTGAAGGATTAAAGCCAACGTCGGTAACGTCTCAATTTGATCCTCTGCCTGAACAGCCGCCGCAAGTTCTACCAGGATATTTACAACGTGATTTACAACGTTTAGCGACCATTCAACGCAATCACAATGTTGCGATCCTGATCTATGAATCCCCTTTACATTTCAGCGCGGGGCCGTCTCCGTCAAAGGCGGAGTATCTCCGCCAACTATTCCTGGAGACATGCCAGAAAAACAACTTAATTTGCGCCCCTGCGACAGCTATAAATACCTTCCAAGACTCTGATATCTGGCAGGACGTTTCTCATCCCCCAGCCAGACAACTGGGCGTATTCATCGCGCGTTTTGCACAAGGCAGCCCTTCTTTCCAAAAGGGAATCGAAGGATGATTTTCAATGAATTTTCCTTTTTATTCTTATTCTTACCGATCGTCTTGGCCCTGTTTTACATTCCAGTCCTAAAACCAATCCGACAGATTCTTTTAATCCTCGCATCGCTGATTTTCTATGGCATTGCCGGTCTTGAACATTTGGTTGTTCTGATTTTTGACATCGCCTGGGTCTATGGATTAACACGGCTTCGTCGCTTTCCCGGGAACCGCATTCTTCTATCCATTGCAGTGATACCGCCACTCCTGGCGCTTGGTTATTATAAGTACCTTGGTTTTATTCTCAGCAATTTGGGGTTTTCCTCCCATTTCCTTCCTGACGGTGGTACTGAAATGGCAGGCTTGGACTTCCTTTGGGATATTGCACTTCCCGCTGGTGTGTCCTTCTTTACCTTTCAAGCAATCAGCTATGCCATTGATTGTTATCGTCGGCAGGTCGACAATCCGCCCAGCGCGTCAGAATTCACATTGTTTATCACATTCTTTCCGCAACTGGTTGCCGGACCAATCGTTCGGTATGACCAAGTGTCAGACGCGCTGTCACGGTTAAAATCCTACGTTCCGACATCATCCAGTTTCTTCACCGCAATAACCTACATTACAGGTGGGATGGCGATGAAGGTCTTGATTGCAGATGGTTTGTCTAGATCACTCGCACCCCTTGTTGCGGCGCCAAACAACCTGGACACCATTAACTTTGTATTTTTGGTTTTTGGATACAGTTTCCAAATCTACTTCGACTTTTATGGATACTCTCTGATTGCGATTGGCCTGGCCCTTCTGTTTGGGGTAAGGCTTCCGACTAATTTTATTCGACCCTATAGCGCTTTAAATCCTCAGGATTTCTGGCGTCGATGGCATGTATCACTTTCCTATTGGATCCGGGATTATCTTTACAAACCATTGGGTGGCAACACACATTACATCCGAAATATCTTGATCATTTTTGCAGTATGCGGTCTGTGGCACGGTGCGGCGTGGACTTTTGTAATCTGGGGTCTTTACCACGCGGCCATGGTCATTACGTTCAAGCTAAGTGCACGATGGTGGAACCTGTTCCCCAGGATTTTCCAAATTGTGTTGACCTTCAGTTTGGTTTCTTTGGGTTGGCTGCTCTTCGTGTTCGACTTTAACGGCTTGTCTGAAATTATATCCTTGTTGGGGCGCGGATTCAGCGGCGTCGGCATTGCCCAACCATCTCAGGATTGGATGCTAATGGTCATCGCCGTCGTCGTTTGCTGGGGACTAAGGTTAGAAACAATCGCGGAAAACCCGCCCCAGACCTATTTGCGCAGCGCGGGCTTGGCCTTATTGTGCACTTTGTCGTTCGCTGGAACACTTTTGTTTGTTGGCGTTTCCGATAGCTTTATCTATTTCCGCTTCTGAAGTTTTGATGCTGACACGATTGAAAGGCAATATGAAAAGATGGGACAGACGATCACACTGACCGCCATAGATGGCTTTACGCTGAAAGCTTATCGCGCTGATCCTGAAGGGGATGTTCGGGGCGGGATTGTGGTCATCCAGGAGATTTTCGGGGTAAACAGCCATATCCGGTCTGTCGTGGATGGCTTCGCTGCAGAAGGCTATAGCGTGATTGCCCCGCAGATCTATGACCGATCTGCGCCTGATATCGAATTGGGCTATACCCCAGAGGATGTCCAGAAAGGCCGCGATATTCGGGCGGAGCTTGGTTTCGACAAGCCCTTGCTGGATTTGCAGGCCGCCGTATCCCTGTTGAAATCCGAAGGCTTGGCCGTTGGTACTGTTGGATATTGCTATGGCGGCGCTCTTGCTTGGCGCAGTGCAGCGAAATTGGAAGGTCTCTCAGCAGCCATCGGCTACTATGGCGGTGCGGCAATGTTTAAAGATGAAGCCCCGAAATGTCCGGTTCTCATGCATTATGGGGAGAAAGACCCAATGATCCCCAGCACAGATGGCGCTATGCTCGCAGGTCTGTATTCCAATGTTGAGGCCTTCGTCTATCCGGCGGATCATGGATTCAACTGTGATCAACGATCCAGCTATGACGGGCCCAGCGCAGCCCTAGCCTTGGAACGAAGCTTGTCTTTCTTTCAGGATTATCTTGGGTGATGCCCCCACTGTTCAAAGAAATAGGATGTAACCGTGACCCGTGAAACCATTTACCCGCCCGATCGCGGCCTGGATCATCTTGTTCTGGCCGTTGATGCACTGGACGCCGCACGGGAAACCTATATGCGCCTGGGATTCACCCTGACGCCCCGGGCAGAGCATAGCTGGGGTACGGCAAATCAATTGGTTCAGTTGGAAGGAAGCTTCCTGGAAGTACTGGAAGTGGCCGCTCCAGAAAAGCTATTCCCTCATGGGGAACGGTCTTTCAGTTTTGGGGCCTTCCTGAATGACTATTCGAAACAGCGGGAAGGCTGTGCCATGGTGGTGTTTGAAAGCCATGATGCACGAGCGGACCGCGATCAGTTCTCTGAACGAGGCCTGCCCGATCTGGACCCGTTTGATTTTGAGCGCCAGGCAAAGCTACCCGATGGCAGTTCGGTCCGGGTTGCCTTCTCCCTTGCCTTCGCGCCACCACCGGAAACTCCCGATGCCGCCTTTTTCACCTGCCAGCAGCACGCACCAGAATATTTCTGGAAACCCGACTATCAAAAGCATTTGAATGGCGCCCAGACCCTGGCAGAAGTTGCGATGATCGCCGATGACCCAGAAATGCTGCGCCCCATTCTGGAAAAACTGCAAATCCCAGAAGCGGTCCATACAGACATGGATGGCCTGACCTGTGAAACAATGCGCGGGCGAATTCGGGTGATGACACCGGAAAATTATCGCCTATGGTATGGGGAAGATGAGGCAAACAACGCACCAGACACGCCTCACTTTGCTGCCATGCGCATCGGGGTTGCTGATATTGAAGCGACTCAGGCTTTGCTGGATAAACGGGATGTAACGTATCACTGGGCCAGGGCGGGCTTGATCGTACCCTCCATTTCGGTGCACGGTTGCTGTCTGGCCTTTGCGCAGATTTAAGAATGGACCCAAATGGACGCTCCAGGCTTAACCACACATACTCGCTTAAAATGCCTGGGTTGGATGAGCCCACTGGCGTTGTGTCTTATGGCTGCGCTAACGGCATGCCAGACGACCAGCAAAATGGAAACCACCGAGGCGCCCGCAACGGTCTATAGCGGCTATTTCGTCTGGGATTCAGAACGCCCCCAAGGCGATGCCGCCCTGCAATGCATTCAGTTGGTCTTCACAGATCGCGAAGAATTACAGGACGGTCGGTTGCGGCTGACCGGTGTGTCGCGCTATATCACCGGACCAGATAACGAAATCAATTTCGTCGACACAGAACTGATCTATGACCCCACAAAGCATAGTTTTGAGCTATGGGAGCGCAATGCCACCAGCGATAATTTCGTCGCTGATGGTCGGTTCTTAGGGAAACTGAAACCAGACGCCCTGTTCCTGGACGGTGTCTGGGCCAGCGACTCTGGCGGTGAATCTGGTCGATTGAACTTACGTGTGGGGGCAGATGCTCCCTGCGCAATGGCAGCAGACGTCTGATACCATCAGTTAAATCCAGGATTACTGCCCATATTCAACGACCTGCGTGACGATGACTTCCGATACGGCATCTTTACCAAAAGTTTCAAGAATTGCCTCTTGCAATACATTTCGTACAGTTTCGAATGAATAGGTTTTATGGGTGGCGAAGTAATCGGACAAAGTCCCGAAAACAATGGACTGAACCTTTGGTTTATGTGCGGTCAAAAAAGCAGCTTTCGACGGCTCACTATATTCCAATTGATAGGAAACGGCGAGATTCCTAATCCCACAATTGGTCCCAGGCAATTGGACGATTGATTGCCCCATATCCAAATACAACCCCGCTGCTGGTGCCTCATTGGCCTGCGCCGGATTGTCCATTAGAATCGAGCTTACCATCAAAATGGCAGCCAAGCTGGCCCAAGCCAGCGATTTCTGTATCATAATTTTCCCCAATCCCTCCATGTCAAAACAAGACTTAGCCTCAATTGATCAGTCACGATCAAATACATCTCATTCTATTGCACAAAGGTCTGCAACAAGAAATTGTGTCTGACTTAGGCTTCGGGGAACACTGCACGCATTGCCTCAGAAATTTCCGTTTCACCTTGGCTCTGGAGGCGGTCTGCAACAATTTGCGCAACTGCTTGCGGTTTGTTCTGCGACAGCTTGGCTTTCCCATCTACCTGATCAACCTTCATTTGAAAGGCAACAATGCCGCGACGCATACCGGCCATGAAGCCGGGATCAGTCATATCCGGTGCCCATCCACTCGCACCTTCATATTTATGAGAAAGAATGTTCATCAGCCAGGTGATCTTTGCCTCATCCTCTATAACCGTCGGACGGCCAATGACACGCGACAGCGTGTAATTCCAGGTTGGAACTGATTTTGTTGGATCAGGATACCATGTTGGAGATACATAAGCATGCGGGCCAGAGAACACCGCCTGAGCAACACGTATGCCATCAAACAAGCGCCAATGGGGATTTGCCCTCGCCAAATGGCCGTATAATACGCCGTCGACAATCTCCATCGGCAGAGGGGTTGTGAAAGGAACATCCTCCGGCCCATCTCCGGCACTGATCAACATCCCAAAACTGTTTTTCTCAATATCCGAGAATAACTTTTGGACATCTACGACCTTAAACACTTCAGGTAGAAACATTATATCCTCCGAAGGGTAGAAATTTGGCTGAACATGGTCTTTTTTTCCATTCAAGAACAGGGACATTTTCCCTAATCTTCTAGGACCATTGACGGTTTCCCGTGATACGATTCACGGTTCCGCACCACATCTATTTGTGGTATAAGTGCGCGGTTTTGGGAGGAGCCTTAATACGTGCACCGCGCGTCACTGTGGAATGAATCATCTATATGACGAGCCCATATTTAGAAAAGCCAAAGCGGGAGCTTGGTCAGGCGTTAAAAGACTGTGGCATCAACCGCAGCGACGTCGGATTCGATATACAGCAGCCAAAGTCCTCAGATTCCGCAAATTTGCCCGGAGCAAATCGGAAAAGCGCATCGGCTTGGGTAATCGCAGCATTCGCCCTTTTGATCGTTTCTGCCACTATTATTATGGCAACGACCCATTCAGGCCAGCAAGTTGCGGAAGAACCCAATGCTGACGAGGTCATCAATATTGCACCCGCCGCTGGCGGCTCGCAGCAATAACACTGACATCAGGCCCTAGCGCGTTACACAGCAAACCTGTGATTAAGGGTTAATTCCCAACGGCCTTTACCATCGGCGCCCATTTAAGCGGCTTTTTGATTGAGGCTTCGATAGAGAGTTACGCCTTCATCTGCGAATTCTGTCGCATTGCCAACAGAGCTAGATATTGTTTCCAGCTTGAAGGTGATGTCGCTGACAGCCTGCGCTGCACTCTGCAGGTTTGAAGCAATCT
>JARGPE010000063.1:0-15466 GCA_029212835.1 Alphaproteobacteria bacterium
GGAAAACCCAGACACATGATCATGCCGGCCCGAAACGATATCACCGCTTGGCCGGAATCATGTTCTTTGATGGCCATAAACCCTACCTGGACGCCTATGCGGAATATTACGCCGGACTTAGCTGCAGTTTGCGTCATCCGGGTAATGATTAGCCCCTTGATCAGGATTTAGGCTTGCGGCTGAACACCATTTTTTGACCTGCCAGTTTCTCTTCGTCTCCTATCCAGGCCCAGGCCAGAAGTGAGGGATTCCGATCCGACACAGTGATTCGATGGAGATGGTTGGGCGGATTGAAGATCAAGGAGCCGGGGGCGAAGACACCGTGATTATTTTCTGAAACCGCCCCGGACAGACAGACATAGCTTTCTGAAATACCGTCATGGGCATGGGCCGGATAGGTACATCCAGGCGCGAACAGTACCAACCCCAGGATCACCTTTCGGGTGATGACTGGGCCATTTGGACCGGCTATTTCCGCAAAACCGTAGCTCCGCTCCAACCCCTTAGGCACTTTCTCATAGCCATATTGCCACGACAGGGACGGGCTAACAGCTTCCAGGGATCGGATAAAACCCTCAAATTTTTGGGATTTCCCCTGATCAAATGAACGGCGCAAATGCTGTGTCACCGGCAGCATATTTGGATCACGCAGTTTAATCTCTGCATTTTCCTTGATCGTCCGGCTGATTGCTTCACGCACTACCCGTTGGTGGGCGCGGATCGGCGCGCTGCCGCCCGATGGCAGAAAGCGATAAAGCTCATAAAATTCACGCAGCAGATAACTCCAGTCTGGGTTATTGGAAAGCCGTTCTTCGGTCATGGAAATCCTCTGATAACGTTAAAAGGAACGAATCAGTTAAGCTTTCACACGCTCTGCCTTTGGGTCATAGAGTGCGCCTAACTGGGCGGTTGCCTTATAGCGTTTCCATGCAATCTCAACTTCGTAAGTCCCCGCAGCGATCCAGTCTTTCGTGACATGGCCGCCGTCTTCTTCTGGACAGGTAATATAGCCCATCGCGATGGACTTATTCAGGCGATGCCCCCAGGCACCGCTGGTCGTGCTGCCAACAATCTTGCCATTCCGCAAGATTGGCTCCTCATGGAACATCATCGGCGCATGAATGTCATCCTGCTCCAATGCCAATTGCACCAATCGCCGCGCCGGAATACCAGCCTGCTTTTGACGCAGCAAGGCGTCGCGGCCAATAAAGTCCGACTTGTCCCAGTCAACGGCAAAGCCAAGACCGGCCTGCAAGGGCGTGTCTTCTTCAGCAATGTCATGTCCCCAATGGCGGAAACCCTTTTCCGTACGGCAGGCATTCAGGGCAAAATATCCCGCATGGGTCAGACCATGATCCGCCCCGATCTGTGTCAGATGATCAAAGACATGGGCCGCGAATTCAGCGGGTATGTAAATCTCCCATCCTAATTCCCCAACATAAGTGATGCGCCCAGCCCGTACCTTTGCATAGCCCAGTTCAAGCTCTTGCATCGTGCCAAAAGGGAAGGCTTCGTTGGACAGGTCCGCCCCGGTCGCAGCCTGCAACAAGTCGCGGCTGTTTGGCCCCATGAGGCCCAACATAGGCAGGCCTGACGTGATATCGGTCGCAATACAACGGGCATCATCCGGGATATGGCGCTGAAACCAGGCAAAATCTCGCATCTGCGCGCCCCCGGCTGTGACCACCAGATACACCGTTTCCGCCAAACGCGTCACGGTCAGATCCGCCTCAATGCCACCCCGCTGGTTCAGCCATTGCGTATAGACCATCTTGCCAACAGGAACATCGACCTGATTGGCACAGATCCGGTTCAAGACAAAACAGGCATCGCGACCCTCAACCCGGAATTTTGCAAAACTGGATTGATCATACAGCGCCACAGCGTCTCGCGTTGCCCGGCATTCCGCACCCACGGCATCGAACCATCCAGGCCGCCCATAGGAATAGTTAAATTTCCGATCCTGCTCCTTGGTGGCAAAAAACATCGGGCGTTCCCAGCCGGCCGTTTCCCCCCAGGCGGCACCGCCTTGATCAAGACGATCATGGAACGGCGTCTTGCGCACCCCACGGGCGGATTCGACCTGAAAATTCGGCCAATGCATCGCATACAGCAGGCCTAAAGTTTCCGTCGTGCGATCACGCAGATAAGTCTTATTATTCTGAAAACTGGCCATGCGGCGCACATCGACATCAGCCAGATCCATCGGTGGATGACGGTCGCGAATCCAGTCAGCCAGCACCCGTCCAACCCCCCCTGAAGACTGAATACCAATGGAGTTGAAGCCACAGGCGACGAACAGGTCTTTAACTTCTGGCGTTTCTCCCAGCAGGTAGCGGTCGTCAGGCGTGAAGCTTTCCGGCCCGTTGAAGAATAGCTGGATTCCGGCCTGTTGCAGGATCGGCATACGCTCCATGGCGAATTCCAGCACCGGTTCAAAATGGTCAATATCTTCAGGTAATGTGGTGAATTCAAAGCTTTCGGGAATCCCCTCCATGCCCCAAGGCTTGGCATTCGGTTCGAACGCGCCCAACAGAATCTTACCCGCATCTTCCTTGTAATAGGCATATTCATCTGGAATGCGCAGCACTGGCAGATTGGTTGGGACTTCTGCCATTGGTTCGGTGACGATATAAAAATGCTCTGCCGCGTGGAGGGGCAAATTAACGCCAATCGCTGCCCCTAGATCGCGGGACCACATGCCACCGGTCAGAACGACTGTCTTCGCCCGGATCTCCCCTTTATTGGTCAGCACACCAACGGCGCGCCCGCCTTCGACCAAAATGCGCTCCACCTTTGTCTGTTCGAATATTTTTGCACCGCGCATCCGCGCACCCTTGGCAAAGGCCTGGGTCGTGTCGATGGGGTTTGTCTGACCATCCTTTGGCAGGAACACACCCCCAACAACATCACTCGTGTTGATCAGGGGATACATCGAGGCAATTTCTTCGACCGTCAGCAGATCGACCTCCAGCCCGAAACTTTTCCCCATAGAGGCACCGCGCTTGAATTCCTCAAACCGGGCTTCCGTCTTGGCAACACCGATAGAGCCATTCTGCTTGAACCCCGTTGCCTGCCCGGTTTCCGCCTCCAGCGTGGCAAACAATTCAGACGTATATTTCGCCAGTTCCGTCATGTTACGCGAGGCGCGCAATTGCCCGACCAGACCGGCTGCATGCCAGGTCGTGCCGCAGGTTAGTTGTTTGCGCTCACACAGCACCACATCGGTAATGCCAATCTTTGTCAGGTGATAGGCGATGGAACATCCAGCAATCCCACCGCCAACGATCACAACCTCTGCCTGCCCCGGAAACTCAGCCATTTTTAAACTACCTTCTGATCGCTCACATAATATTACAGGCTAGATTTATGACATTGCCAATGGCCGGATGCAGCGAGAATTTTCTGATGATCTGGTGATTTTCTTTCACCCATAACATGCGGCTGGACTTGTTGTGTCACATTAATCCCTTACTTTCTATTTAGGGTGATGTAGGTGATAAATAAATTATCACGATATCGCGATTAGCCCTAAGCGACCTTTTCCTGTCTACTGATGAGGTCGCATTAAGCCAATGCAATGGCACAACGCGAGACGATGGAACAGGAAAGGAATATAAATGATGGGTTCTAAATACCTAAAAGGTTTAGCTGGGCTCGCAATCGGCGGCATGGCATTTTTCGCGTATCAGAGTTTTGCTGTGAACACGTCCGTAACGGCAGCGGATATGATGACCGTCTCTGCCGAAGACGCACACGAAATGCGCGAAGGCGCGATGAAGGCGATGGGCGGCAATTTGAAGGCCCTGGGTGCCGTCGCCAAAGGGGAAATGGCCCCTGATGCCGGTACCGTCGTTCACGCGCAAAGCCTGGCAGCAATGTCCCACACCGTAAAATTGCTCTTCGCGCAGGAACTTATTTCTGACAAGAGCCGCGCCAAGCCTGAAATCTGGTCTGATTGGGCGGGATTCAGCAAGGCCGCCGACGATCTGTCCATGGCTACTGCTGCGGTGATTGAGGCTGCTAAGAGTGGCGATCCCGCTGCAATCGGCGCAGCCCTTGGTGATGTTGGAAAATCCTGTGGTGGCTGTCACAAGCCCTATCGTGGACCTGAAAAGTAATAAAACCTGACGGGGCATTCTGTTGTTCGAAGAATTGAACCGATTTGTTGCGCGGGTGGCTGTGGTTTCGATCATCACGATCGCTGCCACCGCCCCCGTTGCGGCGCAAGATATCGTTGCACGCGGAGAATATCTAGTCCGTGCTGCGGGCTGTATCGCCTGTCACACTGACAAGAAATCAGGCGGCGCACAGTTTGCCGGCGGTCGTGCCATGCCAACGCCCTTTGGGACCTTCTATTCCCCAAACATTACGCCCGATCCTGACACCGGGATTGGTAACTGGAGCGATGCAGATTTCATCACCGCCTTGCGGGAGGGAAAATCCCCAGAAGGCCATCTACTCTACCCAGTTTTCCCCTATAGCAGCTATACCAAGATGCGCGACGAGGATATGCTGGCGATCAAGGCCTATCTGTTCGCACAGAAACCCGTCAGTCAGAAAAATAAGCCCCAGGAACCGAATTTTCCGCTGGGGTGGCGCTTCTTGATGAACGGCTGGAAAGTGCTGAATTTTGAACAAGGCCCGATTGCTGATGATCCTGCCCAGAGCGATGCCTGGAATCGCGGTCGTTATCTAGTCGATGCCCTGGCCCATTGCAGCGAATGCCACACGCCGCGCACGCTGACCGGCGGCCTGGATCAGGATATGTATCTGGCTGGAAATGCTGACGGGCCAGAGGGTGAAAAGGTTCCCAACATCACCCCTGCCAAATCCGGTATTGGGGAGTGGAGCGAGACTGACATCGCCTATCTGCTGAAAGAAGGCCTGAAACCCAATTATGACAATGTTCAGGGTAGCATGGCCGAAGCCATCGAAGACGGCCTGTCCCATCTGACCGAAGACGATTTGGCCGCCATAGCCACCTATATGAAATCCATCCCACCGATTGAGCATACAGTCGGAAAATAGATCGCTTTCCTTTATTGCGCTTCTTGCTGAGCCTGCCAAGTGCGGGCGAAGTCAGTCAGGCGGATAGGCTTGCGTTGGCGGCCCCAGGTGCCAGGCTTGGGCTCAAACCGGCCAGCGATGGCGGTGCCACAATGCGTGCAATGACCGCCCTGCCCTAATCCCCAGTCACTCAACTGATGCCAGTCCCGCCCGATCACCTTGGTCCCACAGCCTGGGCAATAGGTCGACCCCGTCGGCTCGTGATGAATGTTGCCGGTATAGACATGATGCAGCCCATTCTTGCGGCCGATCTTCCAGGCACGGATCAGGGTTTCCAGCGGTGTCCGGGGTTTATCCATCATCTTATAATCAGGATGAAACGCCGTGAAATGGAGCGGCACATCCGGGCCCAGTGCCTCAAACACCCATTGTGTCAGGGCCTCAATCTCCGCCTCACTATCATTCTCGCCCGGGATCAACAGCGTGGTCAGTTCGACCCAGCATTTCCGTTCTTTCACCAGATAAACCGCCGTCTCCTGTACCGCCGAAAGACTGGCGGTGCAAAGCTTGTGATAGAAGTCCTCGGTAAATCCCTTCAGGTCCAGATTGACCGCATCCATGCGCTGGAAGAATTCCTCCCGCGCGGCGTCCTTGATATAGCCTGCGGTCACCGCGACATTGGCAATCCCCACCTCGTGGCAGGCAGCGGCCACATCCACGGCATATTCCAGAAAGATCACCGGGTCGTTATAGGTGTAAGCCACCGACCGACAGCCCGTCTGTTGCGCCGCCGCCGCAATGGCACCGGGCGCGGCCTGATCCATCAACCGATCCATCTGGCGGCTTTTTGAGATATCCCAGTTCTGGCAGAATTTGCAGGTTAGATTGCACCCCGCCGTCCCGAAACTTAGGACCGGCGTGCCGGGCAGAAAATGGTTCAGCGGTTTCTTCTCAATCGGATCGATACAATAGCCTGACGCCCGGCCATAGGTCGTCAGCACCAGTTCCTCCCCGCGCCTTGCCCGCACAAAACACAGGCCCCGCTGCCCATCGTGCAATTTGCATTCGCGCGGACAAACATCACACTGAATCCGCCCATCATCCAGTGGCTGCCAATAGCGGGCTGGGACGGCGTTTGTAATATCCTCAGTCACTTTGGCTCCCTATCTTTCCACATAAAATTAAAACAAATTCAATGCGTAAGATACATCGAAACAAAAACTGACTCATTAGTAGTAATTTATGATATTCTAAAATTAAGAGTATTATTCAAATTACGTTAATTAAAAATCACAGGCAGGATGTCGTGATTGAAACTGGCCCATACGGGCACCTGTAACAGCACCATTTTTACCTTACCAGTTGGTTCAATTCGCAACGGCAGAGACTGCCTTAACCAAGGAGGGGAACAATGTTACGCAGGAATGGGAAACTTTTGAGAGCAGTCAGCGTACCTTTTACATTCATTACAGCTTTAGGCTTAAGCGCATGTGCAGGTGACTCAGACAAATCTGATGACCTAGTCACCTCGGGAACGAATAACCTAAATGGAATTGTGTATTTCCTACCTGTGGCAGAATTCGATGTTACCACAACGTATAGACTCACGTCTTGTGGTACAGACAGCAACCCCTACGCAGTAGCCGTAGAGGTTGAGGCAGCCGCTGCCTCACGACAAGTTCCCGACCTCTCAACGCCCTATACAATCTCTTATGAGGCCTTGCGGGGCTTTACCAAGAAGTCAGGTATAACGATCGAATTGCATGATAACATGATGCTAAAGACCATTAATGCAAGTTCGACTGACACAACCGGCGACCTACTCGTTTCCGTTATCAGCGCAATTGGCAAAGTCGCAACGACAGCAGCATTTCCCGGAGCAGTTCCAGGCGCTGATATCTTGATTTTTGGCCCCGATGTACAAGTAATTCGTTGCAAGTCAGAAATGGCAAGCAAACTCGAAGCCTACGAAAATACTAAGGGCAAAATAGAAGAAATGAATGCTAAAATTAAGACAATTTCCGCTAATATTCTGGAATTAACCCAACCAGATATGACAGATTCAACAAGAGATACGATAAATGATCTGAAGAATAAATTAAAACAAACCCAGAAACTACTTCAAAGAGAAACTGAAAGATTTGTAAAACTGTCGAAGTTACTTACCCAAACAATGACCGTAACACTATATCCGATCAAAAAAGAAAATACACCAGATCCCGACGTACAAAAAAGTCAAGCGCCCGAAGAAGAAAATAAACAAGATAAAATTTTCATTTCGGGAGCAAAGGAAACTCTAAACCCGCCTAAAAAAATGATCCAGGACTGGTTCGAGCAGGAAACGATTTCTATCGAAGGTTGCAAAAAAGTAGCAAAGCAATCCGGCGCAGTATCCTGTACCGACAATCTCGTTCAGATCGACGGCCTGTTTGCACCGAAGGGCACTATTGTTCACACTGACCTTTTGGCACCCGGTGGCGTTCATGAAATAACAGCGGGAGATAACAAAATCTCTGGTGGTTTCATTTATCGCCAACCCCAAATCAGCCACCTGCTTGTATGTGAAGAAGCATGCTTAGATGACAATAGAAATCTCTCTGTGGATAGAAAATCCATACTTCTCGATAGCCAAATTGCCGTGCCGCAACTTGGCTATATTGCCTCTTTGCCCTTCAACACAAAGCTATTCAGCGACATCAATCTAACAGCATCTTTCACAGAAAATGGCGCACTGAAAACGGCAACCTTCACGGATAAACGTGCTCCATCCGAGGAATTCAGTCGGATAGTAACTAATGCGACTGATGCTCTAGATATGTTCTACAAAGCAAAGATTCAGGAAAAACTAGCCAAGAAGGAAGCAGAATCGGACAATCCAACGGCTGATGCGCTTCAATCTGAAATTGATATTGCTGAAAAAAGGTTAGAGCTTCTGAAACTGCAGCGAGAGCTAGACGCGCTGAACGCAAGTGAGTGATTGGGTTTGATCAGTATATCGCCGGTCTAGCGGAGGCGGTTGGAAAGCACTATTCTCTCTAGACTGAAGGGAGAGAGACAATGGCGCTGATCCGACCGCCTGCGATTGCGGGGACATTTTATCCGGCTGATCCGGCGGGGTTGCGGGTGGCTGTCGAAAAATTCATTCAGGCATCGCCTACCGAAGGGCCAGCGCCGAAGGCGATTATTGCGCCCCATGCGGGTTATGTCTATTCCGGGGCCTGTGCCGGGGCGGCCTATGCGCGGTTGCTGCCGGATCAGGCACAGATCACCCGCATCGTGTTGCTGGGCCCCTGTCACCGCGTCGCGGTGCGCGGGCTGGCGACCAGTTCGGCGGATTTCTGGAAGACGCCTTTGGGGGTAATGCCGCTGGATCGGTCGGCCCTGGCGGGACTGTCCGATCTGCCCCAGGTCGCAACCCATGACGGCACCCATCAGCAGGAACACAGTCTGGAAATCCACGTGCCCTTTCTACAAGTCTGTTTCCCACAGGTCAGCCTTGTGCCCTTCGTCGTCGGACAGGCCAGCGCGGAGGAAGTCGCCGATGTCCTGGAACGCCTGTGGGGTGGGTCGGAAACGCGGATCGTGATCTCCACAGATCTGAGCCATTTCCTGGACTATGGGTCCTGCAACGCGCTGGATGCGAAAACAGCGCAGGCTGTGGAGGCATTAGACTATGCGGCCATCGGGCGCGACCAAGCCTGTGGGCGCATTCCGTTGTCGGGGCTGTTGCATCTGGCCAAACAACGGGGATTGCGGATTGAGCGGGTGGGCTTGTGTAATTCCGCCGATACGGTGGGCGACCCGGCGCGGGTTGTGGGTTATGGCAGTTGGGCACTGTACGAATGACAGCCGAAGAAATCGCCAAACAGCATCACGATCTGTTGTTGAAAATCGTGCATCAGGCATTGACGAAGGGCGCAGTGCCGGTGATCGACTTGTCCACCTTCCCCGACGAGTTGAAAGCGCCGGGGGCGACCTTTGTCACACTGGAAAAACAGGGACGCCTTCGGGGCTGCATCGGCTCGTTACAAGCCCATCAGCCCTTGGTTCAGGACCTGGCGCAAAATGCCTATCGTGCGGGGTTTAAGGACCCGCGCTTTCCGCCTATGACGCCAGAGGAACTGCCTAAGATTGCCGCCTCCATTTCCATCCTCAGTCCGCCGGAACAAATGCTGTTCCGGGACGAACAGGACCTTCTGGCGCAATTGGTCCCCGGCATGGATGGACTGATCCTGCAAGACGGCGCGCGACGGTCCACCTTCTTGCCCCAGGTCTGGGAGCAACTGCCTGATCCCGAACAGTTTCTGGGTCACCTGAAGCGCAAGGCCGGCCTGCCGGAAAATCATTGGTCACCAACCCTGACCGCCCACCGCTATCACGTGGTGAAGGTTGCATGACATTATGGCAGTGTGATTGACCAAACCGGCACTAGCCCTATGATCTGTATCGAAAATTGATCTTTCTCAGGAGCGCTTAAACAATGGCGAAGTTTGGTATTGGACAGCCGATCCGACGGACAGAAGACCTGCAATTGCTGTCCGGGCATGGGCAATATACCGCCGATGTGGATTGGGACAATCAAGCCTATGCGGTCGCCGTGCGCTCCCCCTATGCCCATGCCAAAATCCTGTCTATTGATAGCGCCGATGCGAAAGCAGCACCGGGCGTGCTGGATATCTTTACCGGTGACGACATGCTGGCCGATGGGGTCGGTGCGATGCCGGCCAATATCGTCCTGACGCAATCCGATGGGTCCAAAATGATCCACCCGCCGCGCTATGCCCTCGCCACCGGCAAAGTGCGCCATGTCGGTGACCCGGTTGCCTTTGTCATTGCGGAAACGCTGGATCAGGCCCGCGATGCGGCAGAACTGGTCATGGTCGATTATGACGACCTGCCCGCCATTACCGATACCGACAAGGCAGACGCGCCCGACGCGCCACTAGTCTATGACGAAGCCCCGAACAACCGATCCTTCACCTGGGATTTCGGGGACGAAGCTGCGGTCCAAGCCGGGCTGAAAAACGCCGCCCATACGGTCACGCTAAAACTGATCAACAACCGCATTATCGTCAACTCCATGGAACCCCGCGCCGCACTGGGCAATTATGAAGGGGACGCGGAATCCGGACGTTACAGCCTGCACACACCGACCCAGGGTGTGCATTCTGTTCAGCGTCAATTGGCCGACGATATCTTCCATGTCGATAAGTCCCGCATGCGCATTCTGACGGGAAATGTCGGCGGTGGATTTGGGATGAAAATCTTTCTGTATCCAGAACAGCTCTGCGTTCTCTATGGGGCCAAAAGGATTGGGCGTCCGGTGAAATGGGTGGCGGAGCGGTCCTATGACGGATTTACGGCAGATAAAATGGGCCGCGATCATGTCAGCGAGATCACTTTAGGCCTGGACAAGGATCTGAAAATCACCGGACTGGACATCGCCATGAAGGCGGCGATGGGGGCGTATCTGTCTGGCTTCCAGGCTTTCATCCCGACCATGGCCAGTGCCAAGATGTATTCTGGTGTTTATGCGATTCCTGCCCTCCATCTGCGGGTCCATGGCCTGTTTACCAACACAACGCCCGTGGATGCCTATCGCGGGGCTGGACGGCCCGAGGCGGCCTATCTGCTGGAGCGTCTGATGGACAAGGCTGCGCTGGATCTGGGGGTCGACCCGGTGGAGCTGCGCAAGCGTAACTATATCCCAACCAGTGCGATGCCTTATACAACGGCGGCTGGTCCAGTTTATGACTCCGGTGATTTTGCCCGCCTGACAGATATTGCTCTGCAGCGGGCGGACCGCGCAGGCTTTGAAACGCGCCGCAAGGAATCGGCCTCACGGGGCAAGTTGCGCGGCATGGGCCTGTCCTACTATATCGAATGCTGTGGCGCAGGCCCTGGCGAACAGGCCGATATCCGCGTCGATGCCACCGGGGCGGTAACTTTGTTTATTGGTACGCAGGATAACGGTCAGGGGCATCAAACGGCCTATAAGCAGATCATATCCAACCGGTTGGATATCGACCTCGATCGCATCACGGTTATTCAGGGCGATACCGATCTGGTGGAGCGCGGCGGCGGCACCGGCGGGTCGCGGTCGATCCCGGAAGGCGGGGTTGCCGTGCGCGATGCGACCGAAGGCGTTGTCGAAAAAGGCAAACAGATCGCCAGTGTATTATTGGAAACAGCCGCAGCTGATATCGCATATGCCGATGGCAATTTTGCCGTGGTCGGCACTGATCGCACCGTCAGCTTTGAAGATGTGGCACGGGCTGCACATGATCCGACTGTGGTGCCTGAGGGTGTCGATCCCGGTCTGGACGTAAAGGCCCGCCATAAAGCGGAAGCTCAGACCTTCCCCAATGGATGCCATGTCTGTGAGCTGGAAATTGACCCAGAAACCGGCACGTTGGAAATCCTGAACTATGTTGTCGTCGATGACTTTGGCACCGTCGTTAACCCAATGATGCTGGCCGGTCAGGTCCATGGCGGCATTGGCCAGGGCTTGGGCCAGTCGCTGATGGAGGAAACCATCTACGACCCCGAAACCGGGCAATTGTTGAGCGGTTCATTCATGGATTACTGCATGCCACGGGCCGACAATATTCCAAACATAGACTTTTCCTATGTCGACGATATTCCCTGTGTGAGCAATCCTATGGGTATTAAGGGTGCAGGCGAGGCCGGAGCAATTGGAGCGCCCCCCGCCTCAATCAACGCTATTGTGGATGCGATGAAGCATCTGGGGGTGCATCATATTGATATGCCCGCAACACAGGCCCGCATTTGGCAAACCTTGCAAGCTGCGTCCCATGCCGATGCGGCGGAATAGAGGCTTATGACATCTACATTCCACTATGATCCGGCAGAATTACTGCAGGGCATTAAACGCGCGGCCTATGTTGCCGGTGCTAAAATCCTTGCGGTCTATGCCACTGACTTCAATGCGGATGTTAAGGCGGACCACTCCCCTGTTACAGAGGCCGATACCGCTGCAGAGGCGATTATTCTGCCGTTGTTGAGGTCACTGACACCAGATATTCCTATTGTGGCGGAAGAAGCGGCAGCAGCGGGCGAGATTCCCGATGTTGGCGATGGCCCTTTCTGGCTGGTCGATCCCTTGGATGGCACCAAGGAATTTCTGAAGCGGAATGGGGAATTTACCGTCAACATCGCCCTGATCGTAGATCGCCAGCCCTTATTGGGTGTGGTGTTGCTGCCGGCCAAAAACTGCCTCTATAGCGGGATTGTGGGCATAGGTGCCTGGCGGCAGGAGGGAGACCAGCCTGTCGTTAATATCTCCGTCCGCACGCCCCCAGCAGACGGATTGACGGTCATCGGCAGCCGCAGTCATGGCGATGCCGATGAAATGGCCAACTTCCTGGAAGGTCATAAGATTGCCGAAGTCATCGCGGCGGGAAGTTCCCTGAAATTCTGCTTGGTGGCAGAGGGCACCGCCGATGTCTATCCGCGGCTGGGCCGGACCATGGAATGGGATGTCGCCGCCGGTCATGCAGTCCTGGCCGCCGCCGGGGGGCGTGTGACCTTTACCGATGGCACGCCATTTACCTATGCAAAGAATGAGATTTTTGAGAACCCCCATTTCGTTGCCTGGGGTGGGGTCTGATCATGCGGGTCTATCTGGCGGGACCCGATGTCTTTCATCCAGACGCCCTGGCACTGGGGCAGCGCAAGAAAGACATCTGTGCCGACTTTGGACTGACCGGTGTCTTTCCGTTGGATAATGATCTGGATCTGCAACGCCTGCCACCGCATGCGCAGGGCATGGCGATCTTTCATGCCAATACCAAGCTGATGGATGGATGCGACACGGCGATTGCAAATATGACACCCTTTCGCGGGCCATCCTGTGATCCTGGCACCGCTTACGAGATCGGCTATATGCGTGGCATGGGGAAACTGGTCTTGGCCTATTCCAACACCGCGACCCTCTTTACGGATCGCAGTACTGGCCTGGACTCCCTAATGGTGGAATCATTTGGCATGGTTGATAATCTGATGCTGGATGGGGCCGTTGTCACCAGCGGATTCGACATCCTGACCCAGGATGCGGACGATCCCTTCACCGATCTCACCGCCTTTACGGATTGTGTCCGGCGCTTGGCGAGTCCTAAACCTTAATCCCGGAACGATGGGTCTTTGCGATCCAACATCCGCAGATAGGCCGCCCATTCCGGCGTGTCGCTGCGTGCGGCCTTGTCTTTCTCCGGTTCCCAGTCGCGGCTGTTGGGTTCCCACTGTTTTGCCGTATGCTCACACACTTCAGGGCTGGGCATCTTGATGGGTCGTCCCGTTCCCATAACATCCAGTTGGACGCGGCACGCCTGTTCAAAATAATACAGTCTTGAAAACGCGTGGCTGACCGTTTCGCCCAGCGTCAGTATCCCATGATTATACAGCACCATGGCCCATTTATCGCCCAAATCGGCAACCAGGCGTTCCCGCTCTGACAAGTCCAGGGCAATGCCTTCATACTCGTGATAGGCAAGCCGGTTATAGAATTGGAAACCACCCTGGGTCATCGGCATGAAGCCATCTTCCAAGCAGGAAACGGCGGTGCTGGCGTCACTATGGGTATGTAAGACACACACAGCATCGTGCCGTACAGCATGAACCGCGCTGTGGATTGTGTAACCCGCTGCGTTGATGCCGTAGCTGGACCCATCGACCACATTCCCATCCAGATCGATTTTCACCAGATTAGAGGCACAGACTTCGTTGTAAGCCAGGCCATAAGGATTGATCAGAAAATGCTTCGGCTCACCCGGAACACGCGCTGTGATGTGATTATAGATCTGATCGATCCAGCCATGGGCATCAACCAACCGATAACAAGCCGCCAAGTCCACCCGCATTGCCCATTCTGCATCCGAACAATCCAGCGTGCGTTGCATCGGCGGAATTGACGTAATCGCGGTCATGGTCTGACTTCCTTCCTAACTGATAAAATCACTCTGCGGCACGCGTCAAAGCATAAAGGCTGTCGTCGCTGCCAAGCTGCAGGGGTGAATGATCCTGATTGTTATGATACCAGGCGCGCCCATTCCCACCGGTGGGGATATTGCTGACGGCATTATAATTGAAATACATGATTGAGCGCGGCCAGGGACTGACATTGTTCGATGATCCATGCACCAGATTGCAATGGATAAAGGCAACTGTGCCCGCTGGCCCCATAAGGGGGACAATGCCATTCCGATTGGCGAAATCCGAGACCACGGGCTGGTCAATCTGCATCACCGTATAGCCGGTCGCATCTTCGCGCGTTACCGTATTAACGATGCCATGGTGTTGCGATCCTGGCAGAACCAAGAGCGGGCCGTTCACCGCATTAGAGTCATCCAGAAAAATAGCCGTCATCACGCAATGGGGTTCTGGCATGCCATCTTCACGATGCCATGTGCCAAAATCCTGATGCCAGTTCCAGGCCCCGCCAGAGAAACCTTCTTTTGGATTCAAGCGGCTTTGATGGATATAGGCCTCATCTCGCAGCAATTGCCGCACCGGGTTTAGCAACCGCGGCAAAGTGCTCAGGCGTTTGTAAGGTTCGCACACTTCGTGCCCGCCATAGGCCAGACGGATGCCATTGGTGTCCTTCTCCCGAACAACTTCAGGCCCGGGCCGTGCGCAAAGCATGGCAGCCGTCGCCTTCAAAAGCTGCGCTTCCTCCTGATCCAGAAGGCCTGGAAAAAGGAGGTAGCCGGAGCGATCATATTCTTCGATTTGTGAGTCAGATAAATGCATGATGAAAACTCTAGCGCCAGTTTTGCCCGTCGCCAAGTAAGGATTTACGCTTTTACAAAATGCTGTACTGCGGCATTCTCCTCGTGACAATTCTATGAAAGCGAGTGCGCTTTGTGACCCTTTCCATACGCTCGGTCCTGTTATTTGGATTTTGCGGCTTACTGGCACTTTCCACACTGGCCGTTGCCGTGACCGGATTGCTGGGGGCGTTGACCAATACTCTGACCCTGATGGCGCGCGAAGCGACCCAGATGGTAGAGGAAGCCGATAGACGTCTAACTGCCGAACTAAGCCCCATTGAAAGCCAAGCCAAATTCATATCCGATAGATTTGAGATCGGCCATTTGAGTTTTGAGTCACCGGAACGACTGGCGATCACTTTGGATGCATCCATGGCGGCGACTCCTGATTTGGCCGGCATGCTGTTGATTGACGCCAATGGCACAGGCTATCGCCTGTTGGGAGACCGACGTAGCGATACGGCCCCGCCCCTAAAAATTGGGAATTACAAAGAAATCCCGGGTGTCGCAGAGGCCCTGGCCCAGGCAAAAAATACAAACGGCCCCGTCTGGCGCCGCCCGGTTTGGGTGTCGGAAGTGCAGCAGACAGTAATCAACTTACACACACCGCTCTTTTATAAGGGTCAGTTTGTTGGTCTTTTAATGCAGGGAAAGTCGGTCGCTGATTT
>JARGPE010000063.1:15476-17825 GCA_029212835.1 Alphaproteobacteria bacterium
CAACTGCGCCGCCTTCAGGACTTTGCGGGCAAGGTTCCATTTCTGCTGTATGGAACGGATCGGGTTCTGGCTCATCCTGGATTGGCGGACCTAAAATCCGACGCCTCAGCAGAAGATCCATTGCCTGCCCTAAATACATTTCAAGACGGCATTCTGGCGTCTTTCCCAAAACTGGAAGATGTGATTTTTGAGAATTTCACAGAAGACAAATCAATCAGGATGGGACGGACCACTTTTGCCGGACAAAATTATTTTTTCGCCTATCGCACACTGCAAGTCTCAGCAGCCGACAAGCCTATTACCGTTGGATTGTATGTTGATGAAACACGGTACAATTCTGTGCGGGATCGATTGCGCGCCATTCTGGCGGTGGGCGGCGGCGTTCTGCTAATTTCCATCATCGCTGCTCTGGCAATGGCACGCGCCACGGTTCGCCCAATACAGGCGCTGGCCCAGGCCTCCATGCATGTGGCGGCAGGGACTTTGGATGCCGTCCGCCCCCTGCCCCGCAGCCGCATGCGGGAATTGGACGAGGCCGGCCTTGCCTTCACCCATATGGTGGAGGGGCTTAAAGAACGGGCGAAAATAATGGATCTGTTCGGCCGTGTCGTACCCACCGCCATTGCGGAACGGATGCTAAAATCCCCAAACGAATTGGCACCTCAGAAGGTCGAAGCAACGGTTCTGTTCTGTGATTTGGTCGGATTTACTGCTTTGTGTGAAAATCTGGGTGCGGATCAATTGGTGCAGGTGCTGAACGCTTATTTCACAGATATGGTCGACATCATCCAACGACAAGGCGGCATCGTGACCCAGTTCCAGGGTGATGCCATTCTGGCTGTCTTTAATGTGCCGCTTGCCGATCCGGATCACCCGGGCAAGGCCTTGTCCGCAGCGCGCACCATGCAGGAACATTTGGAAAGCCATACCTACGAATCCCATTCCCTCTCCATTCGTATCGGAATCGCCACAGGACCTGTGATCGCAGCGAATGTAGGCGCAGCATCCAGAATGAACTATACCGTTCATGGAGATACGGTAAACTTAGCGGCACGGCTGGAGAATTTGAACAAGACATATCAGACTAAAATTATTGTGTCGGCTGAGACGGCAGAACGATCCGGTGCCCAGGACCTGACATCATTGGGGTCGGTGGAAATTCGAGGTCAGACGAAGCCAACAGAAGTATTTGGATGGGGAGGGTCAATACGCATATGAAGGAACTGCTGCGGTCCAATGACATGGTCCAACTTTCCTTTATAGAGGTTTTATTGCGGGATTCTGGCATCGACTGTGTTGTGTTTGATGGTCATACCAGCATCCTGGAAGGATCGCTGGGGGTTCTGCCCCGCCGGGTGATGGTTCTGGATGAAGATTTGGAGGCAGCGCGCCGATTGTTACGCGACGCCGGTCAGGACATCCCATGACCGATACAATCAGCGATACTGTCGCCGACCGCTTTCTGAATGGTCGTTTAATCCTGCAACAACCGCGACTTGGATATCGTGCCGCCATGGATCCCGTGCTGTTGGCGGCGGCCGTACCTGATTGCGACAACGGGAAAGTGCTGGATTTAGGATGCGGGATTGGCACGGCTCTGTTTTGCTATGGCAAGCGCGCAGCTGCACCAAAGCTCTATGGATTGGAATTGGATTCCATCGCTGCCGATATGGCACGCAGAAATGCCCTTGAGAATAATCTGGCAACCCGAACAGAAATTTTAACTGGCGATCTGTTGTCTATACCAAAGGCGTTGGAGCCCAATAGCTTTGATCAAGTCTTCGCCAACCCGCCCTATCTGGAACCAAAAACCGGCGAGACCTCTCCCATTGCTGACAGGGCGCGCTCAAATGTTGAAGGGGCGGCACGTCTGAAAGACTGGATCAACATCATGCTGAAAATGACACGTCCGCGCGGCGGATTGACGTTGATCCATCGAGCAGACCGGCTGGATGACATCCTGGCATTGTTGAGCCAAAAGGCAGGGGAAATTGCTGTGCTTCCCTTGTGGCCACGGGCAGGAGAACCTGCAAAACGCGTCATCGTGCGGGCTCGGAAAGGGGTTCGTGGCGGTACCACCCTGTTACCAGGATTGGCCTTACACGGTCCAGCCGATGACCCTGATGGTCGCTATACTCCGCAAGCCTTGGCTATCCTGCGCGACGGTCAAAAACTTTAGTTCAGCACCCGTCCGGCTACGGCGTCCAACTTTGCCAACATCTCTGGATCACGCGCATCCGGGGCAGTGATCAACGCGAATTCCAGCGCTCTGTCGCTGCCACAATCAGGCGCAGTGGGCCAAGTGTTCAGATTTTCTGCCACATGACGCACCAGGGCGCGACCGTGATC
>JARGPE010000063.1:17835-19100 GCA_029212835.1 Alphaproteobacteria bacterium
AGGTCTTTATAACCATGGCGACGTCAACATGATCATGATCTGGATGCCAGCAATCGTAATCGGTGACCATGGCAATCGTCGCATAGCGCATTTCAGCCTCACGGGCCAATTTCGCCTCTGGCATGTTGGTCATGCCAATCACAGAACAGCCCCAGCGGCAATATAGCAGGGACTCAGCCTGTGTGGAAAATTGTGGCCCCTCCATCACCAGATAGGTGCCACCCCGGCTATGGGGGATATTCAATTCCGATAATCCAGCCTGAGCAATATCCCCCAGCCAAGAGGATACCGGATGCGCCACAGAGACATGCGCGACGCAGCCCGGGCCAAAGAAGCTTTTCTCCCGCGCGAAGGTCCGATCGATGAATTGATCAACAATCACGAAATGCCCGGGTGGCAGTTCTTCCTTCAACGACCCGCAGGCTGAAACCGACAGGATATCGGTACATCCCAATCGCTTCATAACATCAATGTTAGCGCGATAGTTTATGGAAGACGGCGTTTGGACATGTCCACGACCATGACGAGGCAGAAATCGAATCTGTGTACCAGCCAATGTGCCACACAGTACCGCGTCGGATGGGGGGCCCCATGGACTGTCAACAGTTACCCATTCAGCACCTTCCAGTCCCTCTATTGCATAAAGGCCACTGCCCCCAATTACCCCCAATACGCGGTCAGCAGTCATTCTCCGATCTCCTCAATTACAGGCCGGCAGCAGTTTTGGCAGATTGCATCGCCGTGCAAAACATTTCCTCAGTCAGCCGTCCGGTATTGGTGTTATACCGAGAGCAATGATAGCTGTTCACCAACATCATGGAACGCCCCCCCTTATGAACAAGCTTATGGACGGCATTATGGGTGAATTTTGCTGCAGATACCTTATGGCCCATCGTCCGCAAGGCGGCATCATGGGCAATCTTTCCCAAACTGAAGATTACTTTTAGATTTGGCATCGCTGCCACTTCACGATCCAGGAACGGACGACAGGCTGTCATTTCCTGGCCAATGGGTTTATTCTGGGGAGGGACACATCGCACTGCATTGGCGATCCGGCAATTGATTAGGCGCAGCCCATCATCAGATCGGCGATCATAGATGCCCTGAGCCAAATCCAAGTCTAACAGAACTTTATAAAGAAGATCGCCGGCCCAATCCCCGGTAAATGGCCGTCCTGTGCGATTGGCCCCCTGCATGCCCGGTGCCAGTCCCAAAATCAGAATTCGGGCATCCAGAGATCCAAAGCTGGGCACGGGTGCATTCCA
>JARGPE010000064.1:0-366 GCA_029212835.1 Alphaproteobacteria bacterium
ATGGGATCGACCGACCAGTGCATCCGACAGGGCGGACGGGCTCCAGCCCGGACGCTTCGCACAAGGGCCGGAGGAAAAATGCGGATTGGTCGGGCGTGTATCGGGCTTTTGGGTCACAGGCGGGCTCTCCAGGGCGGTCGGTTTGGTGCAGATTGGCATCAGGAATGGTTCTGAGGGTAGCTGGGGAACACAGCGCCTCAATCCCGTTCGCGGAAGCTAGGCACGCCGTCGCCCGTCGTCAATGCCCATCGTGTCGCTAAATCAGGAAAGGGTGTCGCATATGATCTTAGCGTAAAATTGATCCAATCAGGGCTTTATAGAGCCGCAACTGGGCTGGCTTTTGCGGCATGTATTCCGGATGCCATT
>JARGPE010000064.1:376-18953 GCA_029212835.1 Alphaproteobacteria bacterium
TCCCCGGTATGTTCGATGGCTTGCGTAACGCCGCGTCGATCACAGGCGACAATGCGCATGTCCCGGCCCGGATTATCGATGGACTGATGATGCAGGCTGTTCACCCGCATCGATACCCGCCCCAGGATATCTGCCAAACGAGAGTCGGGTTTAACTTCGATCGACAGTCGGGGGAAAACAGTCCTGATGCGCGGCAAGTCTGGATAATGAGCATAAACATCCTGGATCAGGCTACCATTGCGCCACAGGGCCAGCATCTGTGCCCCACGGCACACGCCCAGAATGGGCAGGGTTGTATCTGCTATCGATTGTAAAAGCGCACGTTCCAGGGCGTCGCGTTCCGGGTCATATCGAATTTTTAGATCCAATGTGCCGCCATACAAGGTCAAATCGATATCGTCGCCACCCCCGATCACCAACCCGTCTAAACCTTTAATGGACACCGCAGGTTCTGAGACTCTGGATGCCGTCAGACGTTTTGCCTGTCCGCCAGCGCGCCAAATTGCCAATCGTTGGAATTGCCAGGATCGCCATCCCCGCAGATGACTGGTTGTGACCCCGATGACAGGGCGCTTCATGGACGATATGCCTCGGCCAGATGACAGGAAAACAGTTCCAGGTCATCTGTCAGGGGCAGGGGGGACAGGTTTTGAAAGGCTTCACATGCACTGTCCAATCCCTCCTGATCGGCGGCCAGACGTTCCACTGTTAGCCAGCGGAACCATTCAGCCAATGGCCCAGCCTGCTGACCACTGAACAAGGCATTTGGCAGCCGCCAATGATAGGCAGGTCGTGCCTTGATACGGGGATCATCGACCGCGCGCGACACCCGGGCGGCGCGCAGGTGACTGAATAAGGGCAGCATATCCAATTCCCGATTTCGCGTCGGATTGAAGGACAGATAATCGCCAATCATGCCATTAATGTCGGGATTGTAATCGGGCGCGCAAACCCGTTTGACATATCCAGAGGGGAAGGGGTCTATGTAGGGGAAAATTCTTCTTGTTCCATCAACTTGTATGGAACTTCTCAACCATGAACTTAACAAAAGATATGCCTTTAGCGTAGGCAGAATATCATCTGTTGATTCCCCGGTTACCTCGATATTCATGTGCAATCCAAAGGCATAGAGCAGACCTTCATCAGTCCCGGCTGCACCAGCCTGATGCAGGGCACGATAGAAGTCTTCTACCAAATTCAAACGGGACCAGGGGATGGGGGGACAGACAACCTCGCAAGGAATCAGATCACCCCCCAGATCGCCGATTAAGCGGCTGGCTTCAACATCCAGATCGCGCAGCCAGTTGGCCATATCTGAAAGCCAGGGCTTGCGCTCCCCCACATCGTGCAGCTTGTCATTCGGATGAGCGTAATGCGCATCCAACTCCACCAGAAACACTTCCTCAGAGCCATCGCGGATTTCATAGCGATGCGCATCCACCTCCACCACAGTGCCGCCAAAGTGGTCTGCCACTAACTGAGCGGCCTTCTGCGGTTTCAGGGCGGCGAATTCGATTTCAACCCCGACGCGCCGTTCGGTCGTGCCGTCAGTTGTAGGGCTAGGGGGGGCAATTGGGGTGTTTGTGTACAGAGTTATTGTCATGACGCTACCAACATAGAGGGAGCGGTGGAGATTTAAAGGTCAAACCAGAAAGGCGCGAAAAGACTGAAGGTGATCCAACAGAGAATCAGCAGCGGGGCACCCGCCTTCAGGAAGTCCTTAAATTTATAGCCACCGGGTGCCATGACCAACAGATTTGTCTGATATCCCACCGGACTTGCGAAGGAGCAGTTGGCAGCAAAAACTACTGCAACTGCAAAGGCTTCTGCGGGAACGTTAATGGTATGCGATAGGGCAACGGCGATGGGTGTGAATAGGACTGCAGTCGCCTTGGTGGACAGTACATTCGCCAGGATCGCGGTCAGCAGGAAAAAGCCGGATAGGACAATAGCGGGGCTTGTTCCGCCCAGAACATAGACCAGCCCCTGGGCTAAAAAGTTTGCCCCGCCGCTGGCTTGCATGGCCGCGCCCAAGGCCAGGGCGGCAGCAATCAGCAATATGATTTTGTGGTCGATGGCGCGAATGGCTTCCTCTGCGGTCATCGCGCCGGAAATCACCATGGCTGCCGCCCCGGTAAGGGCCGCGACTTCCGTTGGCAGAACGCCGGTCGCAGCCGCCAGAACTGTTGCCAGAAAGATCGCCCCGGCGCGTTTGGCATGGTGGGGTTGAGGCAGGTCTTCGGCGGACCATTCCATCAACACAACTTCCTGACTGCCGCGCAGGGCCTCAATGTCGGACCGGCGCCCCTGGATCAGCAGGATATCGCCAGGCTCCAGCGGAATTTCCGTGGGGCGGGTGCGGGCCATGCGGCTGCGCCTTTCGAGCCCGAGCACGACACAGTCATGGCGATAGCGAAACCCGATCGTATCCAGGGTGCGCCCGACCATGCGCGATGCCGGGGTTACCATCACTTCTGCCACGGATTGGGCGCCTGATTTCCAACGGGCATCAGCATCTATCATACGAGCAATGCCGCTTCGGGCCATGATATCGGGGGTGATCGCGCCAGGATTTTCCTTATGAAACTGTAACAGTCGATCTCTGGTCGCGGCGACAATCAACACATCATCGGGTTGAAGGGGGATTTCATCATAGGGGGGCAGGCGGACCTCACCCTCGCTTTCGACCGACAGAACAGTGATGTTGGTCAATTCCTGGAAAAAGCCAGCAGAGGGCGTCATGCCATCCAGTTTTCCGTGATGTTTGACCGTGATCTGGGCCTTGAATTGTTTTGACTCCCGCTGGGAGCCCTCGATCTTGCTGACGCGTTCTGGCAGCAGTTTGGGCAGGATGAAGACGACATAGACCATACCAATCGCCGCGACGACGAGGCCGGGCACCGTGAAGCTGAAAAAGCTAAATCCGGGTTCCCCCAACTCGATCAGCGCGCTGGAGACTAGCAGGTTGGTCGATGACCCGATTAACGTCGTCATGCCACCCAGAATGGCAGCGAAGCTGAGCGGCATCATGTAACGCCCTGAGGGACGGTCTGATCGCACCGCCAGCGCCTGCATGATGGGGATGAACAGAACCACAACAGGAATATTGTTCAGGACTGCCGAGACACTGCAGACCATCAATAATGTCAGACCAATGGCAGCAATCGGTCGTCCACGGGAAACGGCATTTACCAAACTGGCAGCACTGTCCAGCGCCCCGGTTCTGTTCAACCCCTCACCCAATATCAAAAGGGCCAACACCGTTAACATGGCAGGGTTGGCAAATCCGGTCAGCAGGGCCTTTGCCCCTAACAGGTTTTTTCCATCCGGGCCGGGTATTGGCAGCAAATGGAAGACCACCATCAGCGCGCAGATCACGGCCAGCGATGTAACTTCTAAGGCCAGTTTTTCCGTGGCATAGAAATACAAGGCACCACCAATCAGCATGAAGACCAGGATCATTTCCAGTGTCTTCACTTCGGTAAAATCCATAAACCTGTATCCCCTCTTGGTCTCAAATGCCGCAAAAGCTGGCTGCAGGACCCAATGACACTAAATCGTAACCTGCTCCCTCTGTGGCGACAATCGGAACCACAGGGGTGTAAACTAGAGTGACAATACTAGCATGTCTTGACGCAAACGTCGCATATCGGGCACAGAGCGTCGCGAAATGAAAAAATACTATTGACCCGGCGTTGAGTCAGTATATTTTCAGAATGTGTCGCGTTGCCCCACGCGGCGTCAGTGAAGTTTATTCTGTCGCTCTTTAAAACTGGTCTGGACAGGGACTGTCCAGGTTGGGATGGAAGGATCCACCGATGCCGAAATTCAGAACCCATTTTGAGTTGGATATCAAAGACATCGATTTCATCGAAGTGTCATTGACCAAACGTGTGGGGGATTTGACTCGCCGCGTTTTAACGGCTGATGAGTCTAAGGGGCAGGATGAACCCAAGTCAGCGGAATTGATGCAGGAAATTCAGCAAATTCGCGGCTTATTGGGCAAAATCCATGAGCAGAAAATCTGGTACGATCCCAAAGAGTACCATCCACGCGGATAATCCCTTTCGGTTAACGAGACGGATGCCGTTTGAATGAACGGTGCAAGGCCGCGACGATTTTATCCTGAACTCCCCTTGCATAGAGGCTTGGGCTGGCAAGCCTGCCAATGCTATGACGGATCATCTTGGATGATCAGCGAAAGGGTTAGGCGATGAACTGTCGATTGGCGATCTGCATCGGGATGATATGTAGTCTTTTCCTGTTCTCCGTTGCCCAGGCTCAGACGACACCGCCACAAGCGACCGCTCCCCTTCAGAAGGAGCGGGTGCTGGGACAATTCGGGGATTGGCGGGTTTTGTGCGATTCTGCTGATAACAGTGCCTGCTTCATGGTTCTCAATGGCGTTGATGCGACGGGTAAGCCAATAGTGGAATTCAGTCTGATCCGGTTGCATGTCGATGCCAAGATTCCGGCTGGTGGCACCGTCATTGTGCCCTTGGGGACGGCCTTGCCTGAAGGGGCGGCGCTGCAGGTCGATCAGGGGGAGCGGTTGCGCTATGTCTATGAATTCTGTGCGCCAGCAGGCTGCGTCGCCAATATGGCGCTAACTGTTGAACAGGTTCAGGCGATGCAGGCGGGCTCAAAGGCAACGATCACCATTGCCCGTGCCGCCAATCCCGATAAGCCAATTGTTGTGCCAATTTCTCTGAATGGGTTTACCGCAGCCTATAAAGCCCTGGCACAGTAAGGGTCAGCCCCGCCCGCGATAGGGGGCAACCCCCTGATCTGGAATCCAGACACCGTCTGGCGCGGGCCCTGTCTGGTAAAAGACATCGATGGGAATCCCGCCGCGCGGATACCAGTAGCCACCGATGCGCAGCCAGATCGGTTGTAGGAAGTCCACTAAACGCCGCGCAATGCTGACAGTGCAATCCTCATGAAACGACCCATGATTGCGAAAGGCGCCCAGATAGAGTTTCAGCGACTTGCTCTCCACCAGCCAATCCCCCGGCACATAATCAATCACCAGATGCGCAAAGTCCGGCTGTCCCGTCATCGGACATAGAGAGGTGAATTCCGGTGCCGTAAACCGCACCGCATAGGTAACCCCTTGCTGTGGATTAGCGACACGCTCCAACTCCGCCTCCTCAGGAGAGTTCGGCAATGCCACCTTCTGCCCCAATTGAGAGAGGTTTTTATAGATATCATCATGTGCCATTAGAGTTCCTGATTGAGACCGTTTTGTCGTATATAGATAGTTTAGTACCATTGGGGCTTTGGAAAGAAAGAAAGTTCTGGCAAACCCAACAGCCGCTCTTGTCTAAGGGACGACAAAATTTAAAAATGTGATCTTTGAAGAAATTAAATTTTAGATCATCCACATCCAGATCTTTAATAGATTTGATTAAATAATCTCCCATGTATGGCCATCTGTTTTTTGATATAGTGAGTTCTCACGATCATGTTTTTTATGGAAAGGCATAAAAACAAACAACATTTCTTACATATGTGTTTATTGAGGGGGAATGTATATGTCTGAAAAGAATAAAAAGTTCGCAGAAGAGCTTGATAACTTGATAATGGACGGACAGAAACTGGGGATGGCGATGCAATACGACTGCGTTCCCGATCAGTTTAAAGAACTTTACTTAGATGCATATGGTGGAGATGAAGAACAATATAAATCAATGATAAAGAAACTGCCAAACTTTAAGAATGAATATCAACTTTGGTATTCTAAGGCGCAGGCCGTGATAAAACAAGTAATGCCTGACAGGCTTTCTGATTTTGTCTCTTATTTTGAGATTCCAAAGGGGCGCAAAGATATAACATACCAGAATTATATGATCCGCGACTATCTTCAGGGATTGAAGGTGACTCGTGGATGGCAGAAAGAATTGGTAGTCAGCGCAGAAGCAGCGATTCCTGAATTTACCCAACAGTTGAATATTCTTAAGGCCGCTAGGGATTCACTCGATTCAACTTTGATGGATATCAAAGCTATATTACAAGCTGAATTGTTTGATACGGAAGTGGAGTCTGCCGGTGCATTGGCGAAGGCCGGATATTTACGGGCGGCTGGGGCTATTTGTGGCGTGGTCATAGAAAAGCATCTCTTGCATGTTTGTGAGATTCACGGATTGGTCATCCGGAAGAAAAATCCAGGTATTTCCGATATTAGCCAATTTCTTAGGGATTCAGGTGTAACTACGGTGCCGCAGTGGCGGTTCATTCAGCATCTCGCTGACATTCGAAACATCTGCGACCATGCAAAGGGTCGCGAGCCAACAAAAGAAGAGATCAATGATTTGGTGGTCGGAACAGAGAAAGTGCTGAAGACTATATTTTGAACTCAATTTTAGTAGGTGGATTGAAGTTCATAGTAATCGCGCGCTGCCACGAACCGATTTGGGGTTGAATGCACGGATAATGCACAGGATAGCGTTCGTATTTTTGCTTGGTTCTGCGGTAATTTGCGGAATCCTAGTTTAGCCAAATTAGGCAGAAACCCATGTTTCACTAGGTGTTCGATGGTGCTGTCGCAGGGAATTGAACCCTGGACCTCTCCCTTACCAAGGGAGTGCTCTACCCCTGAGCTACGACAGCGTTATCGTGGCGGCGGGCGATGTCTCGCCCAAGCGGGGCGGTGTATGCCACAAGGTTTGGACCGGTGCAAGCGCTTCGGACACGGACTTGACTCAACCGCCGCCGCCCGGCATTTCCTCCCCATGGCGACAGATAACAAGACATCAGAGCGTGAGCGTGCACGTCTGCAACGGCAGGCGGCAACGTTGCGTGCGAATTTGTTGAAAAGAAAGGCGCAACAACGCGCGAGACGCTTGGAAAACCAGCCCGAATCGTCCGATGCTGATCCTGATACTAAAAATATCTAACTCTTGCCTCAGTCTCGCCTTTTGATGTTTGCACAGTTCAGTACCTGAAGGCCACTTGGGGCTCCCATTGTGGCTTTGTAAAATTGCCCTATTGAGAGGTTTGCATGTCCCCCCATGATCTAAATAATAGCCTGGACGAGTCGGCCCTGATGACAGGGGTGCTGCATCCGGCGGAAGGAAAGACATCCGGCATGGATAAGGTTCGCATTATCGGCGGCACACCGCTGAAGGGGGAGATCCGTATCAGTGGCGCAAAGAATGCTGCCCTGAAACTGATGTGCGCGTCCATTCTGTCGGATCATGCTCTGATCCTGGAAAATGTCCCACGACTGGCGGATATCCGCACCACCGCGCAATTACTGGCCAGTCTGGGCATCGGTGTGAAGTTTGAAGAGCCGGAAGGCGAGATGGGTGCTCAGCGGCTGACCCTGACGGCGGGCAGTTTGAACAACACTATTGCCGATTATGACATCGTCCGGAAAATGCGGGCGGGAATCCTGGTGCTGGGGCCGCTATTGGCGAAGCATCACAAGGCTCGAGTTTCCCTTCCTGGTGGCTGTGCGATCGGGACGCGCCCGGTTGATCTGCATCTGAAAGGCCTGACCCAGTTAGGGGCGGAGATTGAGTTGGAGAGTGGCTATATCGTCGCTGCTGCGCCCCAGGGGCTGGTTGGTGCCGATGTGACCTTCCCCTTCGTCTCGGTCGGGGCGACGGAAAACCTGATGATGGCCGCGACCCTGGCCAGGGGACGGACACAATTGTTCAATGCGGCGCGGGAGCCGGAAATCGTTGATCTGGCGAATTGCCTGATTGCGATGGGGGCCCAGATCACCGGGGCTGGCACGGACCGCATTGTGATTGAGGGCGTTGATGCCCTGCACGCGGCACAACACACGGTCATGGCCGACCGGATTGAAACCGGCACCTATGCGATGGCGATTGCCGCCACGCGCGGGGATGCGACCCTTGTCGGGGCTTTGCCGGAAACATTGGGCGCTGCGATTGAGGCGATGCAGGCCGCTGGGGTGATCATCGATGCCGTGCCCAATGGCATGCGCATCCGCTGTGGCGCGCTGGTTGGGACCGATGTGATGACGGAACCCTATCCAGGCTTCCCCACCGATCTGCAGGCCCAGATGATGGCACTGATGACGACCGCCCAGGGCGCGTCGATGCTGACCGAAACAATCTTCGAAAACCGCTTCATGCATGTGCCGGAACTCAGCCGCATGGGGGCCAATATCAACCTGCATGGACGTTCTGCCATGGTGCGGGGCGTTACCCGCCTGACCGGCGCGCCGGTAATGGCAACCGATCTGCGGGCTTCTGTCGCGCTGGTGATTGCCGGACTGGTGGCTCAGGGGGAAACCTTTGTTAACCGCATCTATCATCTGGACCGCGGCTATGAGCGGCTGGATTTGAAACTTGCTGCCTGTGGGGCCCAGATTGAACGTACGGCGGGATAAGGGGCAAGGGCTGTCGCTATGGGCCATCTGATCGCCAGTCTGCCACAATATGATCTGGCGTTTTTAAAGGCCGATACCGATGCCTGGTGGCAGGGGGTCGCCCATCACTTGCGTGACCAGGGTTTGTTGGATGTACCAGACAACCTGACCCGCATCGATGATAACGAGCGAAATTGGCGCAATCCCGACCTGTTGCTCACCCAGACCTGTGGCTATCCGCTGATGACGGAATTGCAGCAGGACCTGCGCGCCGTGGCGACTCCCGTGTTTAACTGTGAAGGCTGTGCGGGCGGGACCTATTCCAGTGCGGTGATTGTTCACGCGGATTCGGACTATAAGCAGGTGGAGGATCTGCGCGGCTGTCGCGCTGCGATCAACAATTGGAACTCCCATTCCGGCATGAATGCCCTGCGCCATACCATTGCTCCTTTGGCGGAGGGAAAGTCTTTCTTTTCTGAGGTTGTTGTCTCCGGTGGACATGTTCTGTCCATGCAAGCGGTTGCCGAGGGCAGGGCGGATGTCGCGGCGATTGACAGCGTTACCTGGGCCCTGATGGGGCGTTATCGGCTGGAGGCGTCGAAGACTTTGCGCATTCTGACCTGGACCGCTCCCGCGCCATCGCTGCCCTATGCGGTTCGGGTTGAGGCAGATGACCAGACTTACAACAAGGTACAGGTGGCGCTGATTGCGGCGGGGGCAGATCCTGAACTTGCCTCGGTGCGGAATCGTTTGCTGCTGAACGGGTTCATTCCCTGTGACACGCCAGATTATCAAACCATGCTCGATTTCCGCAGCCAGGCGGAGGCGCTGAGCTATCCGGTCTTGGCCTGACGAGGCCGTCATGACAGACTTTCCGCGACACATGCGCCGATAGGATGACAATGCGCCATTGGGCTGATCTGACGACAGAAGAGTTTCACGGGCTTGACCTGGCGCGTACCATTGCGGTGTTGCCGCTGGGCGCGACGGAACAGCATGGCCCGCATCTGCCGCTATCGGTTGATACCGACTTGGCCCAGGCCGTGCTGGCGCGGGCGGCAGACAAGGTCGATCCCGCCTTGACCGTTCTGACTCTGCCGGTTCAGGCCATTGGGCGCAGTGTGGAACATGAAAGTTTCGCAGGCACACTCAGTCTGTCTGCCGAAACCACGATCCGCGTCTGGATGGAAATCGGGGCCTGTGTCGCGCGGGCAGGGGTCAAGAAGCTGGTCCTGTTCAACGGCCATGGCGGCAATGTATCGGTCATGGACATAGTCGCACGGGATTTGCGGGCCCAGTGTGGCCTGCTGACCGCTCACACCTCCTGGTATGCCCTGTCGGGACAGGAGGGCGTGTTGGATGCCCAGGAACTGATCCATGGCATCCATGGCGGTCAGATGGAAACCAGTGCCATGCTGGCCGCCCATCCGGACCGTGTAAAAATGGCCAAGGCCCAGGATTTCCCGTCCAAAGGCGCAGATTGGGCGAAGACCCACAGCCATGTCGGTGTCGGTGGAAAGCCCGTCAAACTGGGCTGGCTGATGGAGGACCTGAATAAAGACGGGGCTGCGGGAAATGCCAAAGCCGCCAGTGCAGAAATCGGCGAGACCCTGCTGACCACCGCCGCCACCCGCTTCGCCGAATTCCTCTCAGAATTCGATGCGATGGACGTTCAAAACAACGACAACTGATCAGTCGGCTTTTTCTTTGGCGCTGGGTCTGGTTCTGGTGTGTCGTCCAGGGTGACGGGTTCTGTCAGGCTGGCATCGTCGTTTCGCACAACGTTGAGTGCGCGGGAGATGGGGTGGTAGGTCAGGATGCGAGGCCCGGCATAGGGTTGCATCGTGGCGGCGGCGGCGTCTTCCGGGCCGCTGAGCCAGGTTTCAAACAGATCGCTGTCCAGGATAACCGGCATGCGGTGGTGCAGGTCGACCAGGGCGGCATTGGCTTCTGTGGTGACGATGCTGCAGGTCTCCACATCCGATCCGTCGGCGCCCTGCCATCTTTCCCATAATCCGGCAAAGGCGAAGACATTCGCGTCTTCAAAGGCGATGCGGAAGGGTTGCTTTGCGCCGCCAATGGTCTTCCATTCGTAAAATGCGTCAGCGGGAATAAGACAGCGGCGTCGGCGGAAGGCGGTTTTGAAGGAGGGTTTTTCCTGAACCGTCTCCGCCCGTGCATTGATCATTTTCGCGCCAATGGACGGGTCTTTGGACCAGCCGGGGATCAGGCCCCAGCGTGCCATGAAGGCGCTGCGCCCCTGATCATCGCGGCGCACGGCCAGCACGGCCTGGGTCGGTGCGATGTTATAGCGGGCGGGCAGGTTCGGAATCTGGCTGAATCCGAACAGTTTCCGGATGCCGTCCACCGGCGTGGTCAGGGAATAGCGCCCGCACATATCAGTCTGTCTCGCCCCTTACTGTGTTGATCCCTAGCATAGCGCAATTAGTCTCTAAAGCACCATGATCTGCGCCAGATCGACCAAGTCATTCGCGACCACGTCCCAGTCTGACTCTGCTTTCAAATCGATTTTCTGGCCGGGGCCATATTCAACGGGCCTGGGAAAGAAGGCGGTCTTCAGGCCAGTCGCGCGGGCAGCAGCCAGATCGCCATTATGGGCGGCCACCATCATGACCTGATCCGGCGGCAGGTCCAGGGCGGCTGCGCTGGCAAGATAGACTTTCGGGTCTGGCTTATAGCCCTGGGCGATTTCCGCCCCCAGAATACGATCCCACGGGAGCGCCCCAAATTTTGCCAGATTGGTCATCAGGCTGACCGAGCCATTGGAGCAGGTCCCGATGGTGAAATGCCGCTTCAGGGTCGTCAGGCCCAGCACGCTGTCCGGCCAGGGCGGCAGTTTTTCCCAGGCGCGGTTCAGATTGGCCTTCTGTGCGGTGCTGAGTTCTTTCTCTAGTCCGAAATCCGCTAGGGTCGAGTCCAGATTTTCCAGATGCAATATGTCCAGCGCAACATAGGGCCGGTTGCCGCCGCGCACTTCCTGCATCTTGGGCTGATACTTACCACGCCAGGCATCGGCGAAGGCCAGCGGATCCACCGGCAGGCCTGCCTCTCGCACGGCATTGGCAACCCCGTTGCGCCAATCCACAACGGTTCCAAAGACATCAAAGATCAACGCTTTTACGGTCGGTAACATTCCGGCTCCCTCAAAGAAAAACCCTCCCGACTGTGGGAGGGTTTTTTACAGAACGCAAATCTGATTATTGGCAGCTAAGACATTCTTCGTAATCTGGCTGAACGGCCTTTGGCAATTCGCCCGCATTCACCAGACCCGCAAAGGGCAGGGAGACGGTGCCAGAGGATTTGACGCGTACCGTGTCATCCGCCTCTGCTCGCTGGATTGATTTGGAGCGACAATAGTAGAGGCTTTTGACGCCCTGTTTCCAGGCACGCATATGCAACTGATGCAGGTCGCGCTTATGGATATCGGCTGGCAGGAACAAGTTCAGCGACTGTGCCTGACAAATGAACTTGGACCGGTCGCCCGCATGATCCACCAACCAGCGCTGATCGATTTCAAAGGCGGTTTTGTAAACATCCTTCTCGTCATCGGTCAGGAAGTCGAGATGTTGGACCGAGCCTTCATTGACGGAAATTGAAGACCAGGTGTCGTCATCGTCCTTACCCTTTTCCGCCAGTAAAGCCTTCAAGTGACGATTGCGCACGGTGAAGGAACCGCTGAGCGTCTTATGGGTAAAGCTGTTGGCTGCGATGGGCTCGATTCCCGGTGATGTACCGCCACAGATGATGGAGATCGACGCCGTGGGCGCGATTGCCATTTTATTGGAGAACCGCTCCATGATGCCGAATTCGGCGGCATCGGGGCAGGCACCGCGTTCTTCTGCCAATTGCTTGGAGGCCGCATCGGCTTGTGCCCGGATGTGTTTGAACATGCGGGTGTTCCAGACCTTGGCCATGACACCTTCCATCGGGATTTTCATCGCCTGCAGGAAGGAGTGATAGCCCATCGTGCCCAGTCCGACGGAGCGTTCGCGCATCGCGGAGTACTTCGCCTTTTCAAATTCAGACCCGGCATTGTCGATGAAGTCCTGCATCACATTGTCCAGAAACCGCATCACGTCAGGAATCATCTGCTCTTCCTGTTCCCAATCCAGATAGGTTTCCAGATTCAGAGACGAGAGGCAGCAAACCGCCGTTCGATCCTTGCCATGATGATCAATACCGGTGGGCAGGGTGATTTCGGAGCACAGATTGGAGGTCTTGACCGTCAGTCCTGCCAGTTTCTGCTGCTCTGGAATATTACGGTTCACATGATCGCCATAGACGATATAAGGCTCGCCGGTTTCAATGCGCGCGGTCAGGATGCGGATCCACAAATCTCGGGCCCGGACCATGCGGACCATCTTCTGATCTTTCGGGGAAACCAGCTTCCATTCTTCGTCATTCTCTACGGCGCGCATGAAATCATCTGTAATCACGATGCCATGATGCAGATTGGGGGCTTTGCGGTTCGGGTCGCCGCCGGTCGGGCGGCGGATTTCGATGAATTCTTCGACTTCCGGATGCCAGATCGGCAGATAGACTGCCGCAGAGCCACGCCGCAGAGACCCCTGGCTGATCGCCAGTGTCAGGGAGTCCATGACCCGAATGAAGGGTACAACACCGGATGTCTTGCCATTGCCGCCGACAGTTTCGCCGATCGAGCGCAAATTGCCCCAATAACTGCCAATCCCGCCCCCACGGGCCGCCAGCCAGACATTCTCGTTCCACAATTTGACGATGCCTTCCAGGCTGTCATTGCTTTCATTCAGGAAACAACTGATCGGCAAACCGCGCTTGGTCCCGCCATTCGACAGGATCGGGGTAGCCGGCATGAACCACAGTTTCGAGATATAATCATACAGTCGCTGTGCATGGGCGGAATCATCCGCATAATGCATCGCGACACGGGCGAACATGTCCTGATAGCTTTCGTCCTGCATCAGATAGCGATCTTTTAGGGTCGCCTTGCCAAATTCAGTCAGCAACGCGTCACGGCTGCGATCAACATGAACCTGAATGCCGCGCTCGTTCTGCTTAAGGTCGCGCATCTGGATACCCAGATCGCCCTCTTCCTGCTGTTGGGTGGTTGCGCGTGTATTCTGCGCAGCCCGTTTCAGCGTCTCATTAAGGTCTTCGAACAGGGTATCATCTTCCGATGCTTTCATGGATCCGTCTGGCACGTGTCTTAACCCCCAAAGTCATTCGGTCCAAATCGACCATATCTGTTCAGTGTCTTATCCCCAGCTTGCCGTCCCCCGTGGGGCCTGCCTGAACCCACTGCTTCGCAAAGGGTTAGGCCAAACTGCAGGACGCTCGTCCCCTGTTATTCACAGGCTGTGGACTGAATTCCTGTGGATATTAACTCTGTTACCCACAAGATATCGGTCTTCTTTTGTGCGGAACACAAGATATAGCGAACCGTCCATTTGTGTCAAAGGCAAAAGTGACAAGTTTGAGACTCAATTGCGGTACAGCCGTCTCAAATGATCCACAGAGATAAAGAGGGTCAAGAAATCATACTAAAATTGGGGATTATAGAATCGGGTGACGCCGGTTCACATTGCCGGTGGCCGACAAGACGATAGCCACAGGACGGGTCGCATCGAAATTGGCACAGACGATCATGGCAATCACCATAAAAGGCATCGATAGGACCATACCAACAATCCCCCAGATTTGGCCAAAAATCGCCAAGGATAAGAGGATGACCAGTGGGCTTAGATTAAGCGAGCGGCCCATCAGGCGGGGTTCTATGATATTCCCTACGGCCAGTTGGACGCTGGTCAGCACGGTTCCGGTAATGACAAAGGGAATCAGCGAGTCGAATTGAACCAAGGTCAGGACGGCGGGGAAGGCAACACCAACAAGGGAACCAATATAAGGAATGAAGTTCAAAATGAAGATTAAGACCGCCCAAAACCCCGCAAAATCAACCCCAACAAAGGCCATGACGATATAGCTGACTATGCCTGTAATAGCGCTGACAAAGGTTTTTAAGCCAATATAGGTTTGGATATCCTTTGTGATTTGATCGATCATTTCCTGTGCGCGCTTGAGGTCATCGCTTTTCTGAAACAGCGCTTTAACCTTTTGCCCAAAGGTCACCTGTTCCAACAGAATGAAGACGATATAGAACAGAACCGTCAGCATATTGCCGGTGATTGCAGCAACGGCACTGACCGTGCTGCCCAGGGTTTTGCCCACATCAATCTGTTTGATCAATTCCTGCACGCTGGGCAATTCCCGCACACCGATGAAGGCGAGGCTTTTATCCAGCATCGACCGAATGTTTTCTTCGTAACCGGGCAGGGCGGCAGTAACATCTGCAATATTGCTGCGCACCAGATTTGCCAGGAAAATAAAACCGGCAATAAAAACGAGGATTGAAATTGTCATACCAGCCCAGGCTGGAAGGCTGGCTCCCTTGATAGAGAACTTGGTCAGCCGTATCGCCAGAGCATCCAAAAGAATGACAACGAAGACTGCGATGACAAAGGGCAGCAGGATCGATTCCGCCACCACCATCAGATAAATGAAGAGGGCGACAAGTGCGAAGGCCGCAAAAACACTGATGACCCTGAAATTTATCCGGGTTCCGGTTTGGGCGGGCGTCTCTTCGGACATCGCAGCCTTTCCCTAGCAGTGAGGCCGGATGCACCGATAAAGCCTGTGCATCCGGTTGACCTCAATGTGCTTTATGCGGAAGTCGTTGCCGCAGAATTGTTGCTGGAGGCGCTTTCATCCTTGCGGCGATAGGCAACGCCGCAATGTGCCTGACAATAGGGTTTGCCTGGAACCGCGCTTTTTCCACAAAAGTGGAACTCGTCCGTGCCAGGATGACCGATTGGCCATTGGCAGTGACGCTCCACAACATTGGGAATCGGCAGCGGGGTGTGGCGTTTCACCGTTTGTGGTCGTGATGAGAGGCCAAGACGGTGCGCCTTGCCAATTACCGCATTGCGCGTAACACCGCCAAGTTTCTCAGCGATTTGGCGCGCGGTGTATCCATTTGTCCACATTCCCTTGAGGAGAGTGACGCGATCATCTGTCCATTCCATGATGCACCTCTTCGTATGTTCGCCCGACCTTCCCCCGTAGGGTGTCTCGCCTGGCCGTTGGTCGTGATGCTGGCCGAATTCGGCGTAGCGCTCCCGTGCGCACGGAATCTTTCCCCGCCCGCTAAACCAATAGATATTGTGGTCTATTTGCTTGCCAGCACAATATACGGCTAATTTTTGAGTCTCAAGCGGAAAAATCGATTCGAGTAAGATTCTCTGCGGAGCGTTGCGATTCTAGGAATGGGTCAAGTCATGAATCTGATGAAATTACGTCTATCTCGATAAGAATCGCATGGGGTTGGGCTTAGAATCGTAGCTTGTTTCATGAATCTTATGCGAATCGAGTGGAATTTCGACACACAATATCTTGTGTTGCCCCTCAATCAACCATGACGAGCAATTTTTTCAGGAAGCCGCCAGTTTGGTCGTGTCGCGACGTCTTTGCTGCCGCAACCAGAACATCGCAGAAGGGCTCCGACCTCTGGTACCGCAAGGGCAGGGCCAAAGCGGTTGATCAGAATATCGGTTGTAATGATCGCATTGTGACCACATCGATTGCACCAACAGAAGATATCGATCGAGTTGAGGGTGAGGTCACCAAGCACGGTCTGGGCACGCTCCGCCTCCCGATTGCGCAGATCATTTTCTTTCACCCGGCCCATGAAACCTCCATTTGATCAACAGAAAAACACTTTTTGTTCTTCTATTGATCTAAAATAAGAGATTCTTAAAAAAAGAACAAGACGAGAATATTTGTATTGAGGCGGTTTGAAACAAACATGACCAAGCCTCTCTCCTATACTAGGAGAGGCGGAAAATCGCTAGAGCAAATCCCGAGCAAACTGAATCGTTTGCGACGACGCATTTGCTGAAAAAACAAGTCGTAAGAGCATCTTGTATGAGCTCATGCGAGCGCATGATGCTCTAGTATTGGGTGATTTCGGCAGGGCTGCCATCCATAGGAAAAACATGGAGCATGCGTGGCGATTGTTCTCGGGCTGTTTTGGGGTCCGGGAAGCTGAACTTCTGCAGGGTTATGCCGATAAGACCCTGTCGACCACTTTTTTTATCTTGCAGCGGCAGTAATAGCCTCTCTCCCATACCAGGCTGTGGGCGTTCTGAAAACAGAATGCCTTTCAGCAAAACAGGGGCGGGTCGGTCCAGACAGGCCTGAAAATAGGCATTTATCTGAGGCAGCGCATCTTTCGGCGTAATTTCGTCCAAGTACTTCCCAATGATTCCCCCCTGATAACGACTGCAAATTTCCTCCCCCGCCAAACGGTAGCGTAGACGGTCACTCTGGGAGGCTTGCTCAATCATGAACACATGGGGCAGGGCAGCAATGAAGGCCAGCGGATCAAGGGCCTGACGTTCGGGCAGGGTTGGAGCGTCTTCACGCCACAAGCTGTCCCAATGGGACAGCAGAAGTTTGCTTTGAGTGTAGGACAATTCAGACCGCACCGCTCGTATTACGGATTTCCACAGGGGGAACTCACGGTCCATCGTGTTCTATACCTCCGACGATTCAAATGCCTTATGAAATGCATGCACAGCAGCGGCCGGGCCATCTGGATGATTCCAGACGGCTGAAACGGCACAGATAAATTCACAGCGTGTGTCCAGAACCGGGTCAAGGTTTTGCGGTGTCAGCCCTCCGACAGCAACGCAGGGAACTTCCATCATCTCTGCCCACCAGGTCAGCGTATCCAGAGCCCCTGGCGCGGCGGCCAATTCTTTCGTGGCGGTATCATAAATCGGTCCAAAGGAGACATAGTCAGCCCCCGCTTCGGCGACGTCCATACTGGTATGGCGCGACGTTCCGCAACTGACTCCAACAATCGCATCATCGCCCAGGATCTTCTTTGCGGCCTTCACGGCCTTTACATCAGGTGTATCCAAATGGACGCCATCACATCCCAAATAGGTTGCCAGCTTGGCATTCCCATTCAACAGAAAGGCGGTGTCATGGGATTTGATCTCCGCCAGGACTAGGGTCGCGGCAGACCGGATGTCATCATCCGATGCATCTGGCATCCACAATTGCAGGCAGGCAATCGGCCCACCGCCCAATGCCGCCCGAACTTGGGCGGCAAAGGCTTTTGGCTCAAACCGGGGTGGGCTTACCAGATACAGTTGAGGCTTGACCCAGTCGGTCATGCTTTTCCTTGGTAGATCTTGATGATCTGGTCCAGCATGGCCAAGGCTTCGTCGCGGGGACGCTGGAACGTGTTGCGCCCGATGATGGACCCATTGGCGCCGCCATCCCGTAAGCCGCGGATTTCTTCATACAGCCCGTCCAGACCTTTGGCGGCCCCGCCGGAGAAGACGACGATGCGTCGGCCATTGAAGGATGACTGCATGACATGCTCAACCCGCTTCGCAAGTGTGGAGATGTCAATCTTCTGGGCCTCGTAGACCTTTTTGGCTTCGGCCTGTTCCAGATGTGCCGTGGGCGGTTTCACCTTGATGATATGGGCGCCCAATTGTGCGGCCAGATGGGCGGCATAGGCACAGACGTCCATCGCCGTTTCCCCGTCTTTCGACAGGTCACCACCGCGAGGATAGGACCAGATCACAACGGCCAGGCCAACGGATTTGGCTTCCTCCGCCATTTCGCGGATTTCTTCAATCAGCTCATTGGCATAGTCAGAGCAGGGATAGATCGTAAAGCCGATGGCGGCGCAGCCCAGTTTCAGGGCATCGCCTACCGATGCGGTGATCGCCTGATCCTTTGTGGTTGCCCAGCTGTTGGAGCTGTTGACCTTCAGGATCGTGGGGATCTGACCGGCAAAAGTATCAGCGCCTGCCTCCAACTGACCCAGAGGCGCAGCATAGGCATTCAGGCCGGCATCAATGGCCAGTTGATAGTGGTAGTGAGGATCATAGGCGGCTGGATTTGGCGCGAAGGAGCGGGCCGGGCCATGCTCAAACCCCTGATCGACGGGCAGTATCACCATCTTGCCGGTCCCAGCCAAGCGGCCTTGCATCAGGATCGAGGCAATGTTGCGCTTCGTGCCTGGCGTGTCGCTTTCGTAATAGGACAGGATTTTCTTAACTTTGGGGGTGATTTTCATGGTTCCGACCCTTTTGATCTTTGGCGCATACCGTCAATGAAGCTGGCGCGGGTTGTGTTTAGAAGTCGGGATAGGCACTTACA
>JARGPE010000065.1 GCA_029212835.1 Alphaproteobacteria bacterium
GGACCTTTTCCGACCTGTTCCAGTGTGCGGTACACCTGTTCAATCAATCCGGAAAGTTCAGAAGAAGGAACTGAATTATTGGATACATGTGCTGCAACAATATCAGACGTCAACTGCAACAATTCCGATGATCCAATATCCGTTTCAGAAGTTTCCGCCATAACTTGACCTTTCTTTTAGGTGTCTGGTCATTCAGATTGACCAAACCAATAACGATCTTCAAGTGACATTCACTAAATATATCACCTGGCGCATGCATTGATTATATAATTAAAACTCATCAAGCATGATTTTGGACTTAGCAAAAAAACAATGATTTTTGCAAGAGAAGAATCAAGACAATTGACTTTTAATTTATTTGAGAACGGCGCCTTAGATTATAGAAATTAAAAAACCTTTAACTTTAAATGTTTTTTTGCATCACAAGAGCGTCGACCAATGCCCCGTCACTTCTTCTATAGTAGTTCTTGCGCATTCCAACCTGCCTGAACCCTATATGCGAATAGAGAGCCATAGCAGCAGGATTATCTTTACCAACCTCCAAGAATACCTGTGTGGCACCGATTTCCTGGGCGCGTTGCAGCCCCGCTGCTAATAATGCGTGCCCGATGCCTGCCTTCCTGAGTTGGGGAGGAACCCCAATGGATAGAATTTCGGCCTCGTCCACAATCACCCTGGCCAAAATAAATCCGACGGGCTGGTTGGGATCATCAGATCCGGCATTTCCTGAGTCCAGCGCGACCATACCCCATGTTCCTGGCACCGATAGCAATTCCCGCACTGAGGGTTCAGGCCAGGGATCATCGAAAGCCAGTGCGTATAGGGCCGCAATCACTCGAAAACTCTCCGCCCCGATTCGCAGACATTGATATTGTTTCTGAGAAGAGCCGACGGGCTGAAGTGTCATCGTTCATGCCTTAGGATTGGACTGAACCAGAAAATGGCCCAGGCCGGAGACCATGGCAAGACTGCCGAGACTTGGCAAACCATTGCCCGCTTAGTGCTTTTTAGGATTGTAGCTGTCGTGGTCCCATGCTTAGAACGTATCGGGGGGCCATGCTAATGGGTTTATTGGACAGAGATTCACTGTTTAGTAAATCAACTGCTGGAGAGACGTATGGTTATTTGGACTTCTTTTAGGGCCCGCATCACCCAGGCACATAGCCGTTTGATCTGCTCGCTTTTACTTCTTTGTATTACACTAACTGGCATCATCGGCATCAACCGTGCATCTGCACAAGAGGCAGTAACCTCCGCTGTTATTCTGATGTATCATCGATTTGGTGAGGATGACTATGCCAGCACCAGCGTCACCATGGAACAGTTCCAGGCGCATGTGACAGAACTGACATCTGGAAAATACACCGTAACGCCCCTATCCAAGATTGTTGAGGCCCTGAAGGCTGGTACGCCGCTGCCGGAGCGGACGATTGCGCTGACAATTGATGATGCTTATGCCTCCGTTTACAACAACGCGTGGCCGATTCTGAAACGGGAAGGGTTGCCCTTCACCCTGTTCGTTGCAACTGAGCCGGTGGATAAAGGGTCGCCGGATTTTATGACCTGGGACCAGATTGCAGAATTGCAGGCCTCTGGTTTAGTGGAAATCGGAAGCCAGGCGGTCACACATCCGCATATGCCGTTGAAATCAGCTACCCGAAACAGCGAAGAACTGACGCTTTCTGCCGATCGCCTGCAGGAAAAAACAGGCACCCGCCCCAGCATGTTTGCCTATCCTTATGGAGAGGCCAGCCACGAGGTAATGACGTTGGCCCAAGAGGGTGGCTATAGTGCAGCCTTCGGTCAGCATTCCGGTGTCGCGAACAGCACCAGCGATATGTTTTACCTGCCACGATTTCCTATCAATGTGAACTACGGCGGCGTCGAGCGTTTTACCCGATTGATCAACGCCCTGCCGCTGCCAGTGTCTGGCCTGACCCCCAGCAATCCAACCCTGCCCGCGCAAGGCCAGGGCAATCCCCCAGCCTTTGGCTTCACGGTCGAGGCCGTGTCCGAAAATTTGTCGGATCTGAAATGCTATCATTCAGATGCCAGCCAGATTTCACAATTTGAACAGTTGGGCAATCGGTTTGAAGTGCGATTCGACAGCGCTTTTGCGCCGGGGCGCACCCGCGTTAACTGTACCATGCTTGGACATTCGGGTCGCTGGCGCTGGTTTGGGATGCAGTATTACGTCCCGCCAGAGTAACTCACGGGAACAGGTTTCAGTTAAGCGCGAGGATTTCTGAGTTTTGCCTTGTCTAAAGGGCGCAAGGCATTGGCAGAAATAATCCCGCGGATCAGCTCAATATATTCGTGCCCTTTTTCTGAATAGGATTCCAAACCAGCGGCCAGGGCTGCCCCATTCAACGTGATGCCTTCGCGACGCATCTTTGCACGGATATCACGCAAACTGCGATAGGCACGATGGGTGTTCAAATTTTTGATATAGGCTGCAACGGCCTGCAAAGGTGTCTCAAAAACCTTAATCTTGTGGGTCATGCCGTCCTGACGTTGTTCCGGCACGATCCCGTCTGCCGACTCGCCCCAGACCCATTGCCCAAACAGAGCATTTCCCTCACGGGCAAAGCGGGATGTCCCCCACCCACTCTCAACGGCGGCCTGAGCCAGCGCCAAAGAAGGCGGAACCCCGTCAACTCGGCGCAGCAACAAATCCCATTGACCGGGCTCTACCCGATAGGACTCAAATTGTGCCGCCATCCATTTGGAATCTTTGGGGGAAATCGACTTTCCTGTCATTTCCCGTTCACGCAACGCTTCCAGCCGCGCACGGTCATTCTCCAAGCGCTCATTTGTGATCAGGACCAGCGGCAGCAGCATCTTAAAAAACACAGCCTTACGCCGATCAATTTCTTGGATATTGTCTAAATCCGCAGGGACAGAAGCAGCGACAATGCGAGGCACATTTGTGTTTTGCTCCCGGACATCGTCCAACCGGTAATTCAAAGAAGAGAATTCTGACTCGAGATCCGCAACAGTCATCGACTCACCCGTTGGCGATATCCGACGGTTGGTCGCTCGCGGCTCCGGCGTATTCTCTGACTGAATATTGGCCGTTCTCAGGGGCTTGGACAGGTCTGTTGGCAACAGTGACAGCGCAATCCGCGCCGTGGGTCTTTCATCCCCCGCCAAGCGATCATTGCGCAGATATCCGGTTAATGAGCCATGATTGTTCAGAGTGGTCAGGGCCACAATAACGCCAATACCGGCTGCGAACCCCATCGCAAACAGCGCAGCCCAATTATCAGGCCACCCGGAGCGCCCTGTAGAATTGTTGCTTATCGTCGTATCCGTCATCTCGCATCCTCGGTTTTGCGTTCTCCGCCACAGGACGGTGCACAAAATAAACAAGCCCGATCATTGACGATGAATATCGCCTGTAATCAGGGTGCCAAGGTGTCATCATTAAGACAGTATCAGGGCAATCCACCAGGACGTCCCTATGCCTTCAACCAATCCCAATCAAACAGGTGGCGAAACCAAATCAGGCGGTCGCGCGCACTTCTGTTACTTCGGGGATATAGTGCCGGAGCATATTTTCGATCCCCATCTTTAGGGTCGCCGTGGAGCTAGGGCAGCCCGCACATGCACCCCGCATGGTCAAAAAGACCACGCCCTGCTTAAAGCCGTGGAAAACAATGTCTCCCCCGTCTTGTGCAACAGCAGGACGCACCCGGGTCTCCAAAAGCTCGCGGATTTGACCGACAACGGCCTCATCTTCTGGATCATAGGTGGCTTCTGCCGTCGGTGATGCCGTGGCGGAATCAGAGGACCCGGCGCCCCCTGACACAACATCCCGCCCGGCGGTAAAGTGTTGCATGATAACGCCCAGAACAGAGGGCTTCATCACATACCATTCACGATTGTCAGATTTGCTGACAGAAATGAAATCATTCCCCAGAAAAACCGCAGACACGCCGTCTATTTCAAACAGAGCGCTCGCCAGAGGAGAGACACCTTCCGCGGCTTCCTTGTTGGGAAAGTCCAACGGGTCAGCCTTGTCCAGAACCGCGCGTCCCGGCAGGAACTTCAGCGTCGCGGGATTTGGAGTCTGTTCTGTTTGAATAAACATTGTGTCTTGTAGCCTCTCTCCGGTCGGTCTCACCTTCTTGGGAAACTCGCCGTCTATTTCTAACCATCCATGTGACTGCATAGATGGCTTTTAATGCCCTCACGTCAAGCCCCAGGGTCTGGCTTTGGGGTCACGTCAGTTTTGCCACTTCCTCATCAGACAGCGAGCCAGGCACGATGGTCAATGGCACCCGCATGCTGGTTGCGCCCTGCTTCATCATATAGTTAATGATCGGCCCTGGTCCTTCTGAATCAGTGCTGGCGGCCAGTACAACGATGGAAATGGAGCGGTCTTCATCCAGCAATTTCAGCAATTCTTCGCCCCGTTTACCTTCACGTACGATCAGGATTGGCATGGTGCCCGAAATTTCCTGGGCGCGGCTGGACAAATCGCTCAGGCGCGCTTCCGCTTCTTCCCGGCGTTCATGCTGGATCAATTCCCCGACACCCAACCAATGGTGAAATTCTGCAGGCTCCTGAACATATAGCAGGGCCACACGACCGCCGGTATTCTTGGCCCGCAAGCAGGCAAACCGCATCGCGACCTGCATTTCCTCGCTGTCATCAACCACGACCAAAAAGACCCGATGGCGATCATCTACAGACTCTTCGGGCGGCCTCTCGCTGTCCGCGCTTTCCGTCATATCATCCCCACTTGCCGTGCTTATCTCGTTTCTTATGGGCAAACCTTACCACTAGAACGGCGGAAGCCCTAAGAATTTTCGACCAGTAAACGCCCCGCCAAATACAGCGACCCGCAAACCAATAAATGGGCTGGTGCATGGCAAATTGCCAGACTTTCCGACGCCTTCAGAACGCTGTCTGCAACAGAAGGTTCCGGCAATCCCGCTTCAGCCGCCATTGCACAGAGCTGGGCTGCAGAAAAACTGTTTTCCTCTCCCGGGATTGTGACGGCTTGAAAACTGGCAATCAGCGGCGCAAAGGGCCGCAGAAAATCCACTGCTGCCTTGCTGTTCATCATGCCGCAAATCACATGCACCGGCACGGTTCGATCCCATGCTGAAATTTCCTCAGCCAAGGCGAGCCCTGCGGCGGCATTATGACCACCATCCAACGTCACGGTCCAGTCAGGCAAGGCTTGCTTCAGTGGCCCCCGTGTAAGGGTTTGCAGCCGGGCTGGCCACTCAATCTGCCGAAGACCATCCCGAATCGCCTGATCTGGTATGTCGAATCCCTGATCGCGCAGTACCAGGGCCGCAGCAACAGCTGTTGCTGTATTTGCCCGTTGATGGGCGCCGGGTAGATTGGGACGAGGTAAGGTGCCAGACCAGGCAGCACTGTCGAACTGATAGGCTCCCGGTCCGGCCTTATCATCAGAAATGTGCCATTCAAATCCGTGACGCAATAGCGGCGCACCAACCTGCTGCGCATACTTTGACAGAACCTGTTGTGCCACAGGATCTTGCGGCCCAATCACAGATGGGGTTCCTGACTTTTGAATCGCGGCCTTTTCCCCGGCAATCGCAGCCAGAGTGTCGCCTAGAAACTGAATATGATCCATGGAAATCGGGGTGATCACCGTCGCGGCAGGATGATCCACAACATTAGTGGAATCCAAACGCCCGCCTAGTCCGGTCTCCAGCAACAGCAAATCCGCTGGCGTTTCAGCAAAGGCCTTGAACGCCGCACAGGTCGTTATTTCAAAGAATGTAATCGGCCGACCTTCATTGATGATTTCGCACTCGCTTAATAAGGCTTGCAGCGCGTCCTCATCAATCAACCGACCCGCCAGTCGAATACGTTCGTGGAAACGTGACAGATGGGGGGATGTATAGACATGCACCCGATAACCCGCAGCCTCTGCAATGGCACGCAAGGTTGCGATGGTCGACCCCTTGCCATTTGTGCCAGCCACATGCACGACAGGCGGCAGCCGGTCCTGAGGGCGGCCCAACCGCGCCAGCAAATCCTGTGTGCGACCCAGTGACAGGTCAATCACCTTTGGATGCAACTGCATCAGACGCGATAGTATTTCGTCACTACCCCGCGCGTTTGGATCAGACAGAGGGGTCTCTTCAGGGGCGATCATGATGAACGCAACGCCTTTTCAATTGGAACCGCAAGCGATCTAACCGGTGATCTGGTCAGGCCTTCGCAGCTGGTTTTGCATCCGATGACGTGGACTGGTCCTGCTTGGGAATATCCAGATCCTTACCTTCGCCAAACTGCGAGGTTTCATTGGCTTTGGTGCCGTCTGTATCCACTGTACGGCCCCCCATCAGCAATGTGATCAATCCATGCAGGGTTTCGCGCTGTTTAGAGCGTGGCACGACCAAATCGACCATGCCGTGATCCAGCAGATACTCTGCGGTTTGGAATCCTTCCGGCAAGGTTTCCCGAACCGTCTGTTCGATGACGCGCCGCCCAGCAAAACCGATGCGAGCCCCCGGCTCCGCCATATGAATATCGCCCAGCATGGCGAAACTGGCAGAAACACCGCCCGTCGTAGGGTCGGTCAACATCACGATATAGGGTAGACCAGCTTCCTTCACTTCCTCAACAGCAATCGTGGTGCGCGGCAACTGCATCAGGGACAGGAACCCTTCCTGCATGCGTGCGCCACCAGAGGACGGGATGGCGATCAAGGGGGCCTTCTGCATCACTGCCAAGCGCGCGGCAGCCAACATGCCTTCGCCTACAGCCATGCCCATGGACCCACCCATGAAATCAAAATTGAATGCCGCGATGACGACCTTCTGACCCAGCAATTTACCATGAGCAACGACAATAGCGTCACCAGCCTCGGTCTTTGCCTGGGCATCCTTCAAACGATCCGTATAGCGCTTTTTGTCCCGGAACTTCAGCGGGTCAATCTTAACCTTTGGCAGTTGAATGCGGGTATATTCGGCATCATCAAACAAATGATCCAACCGCTTGTTCAGTGGCAGGCGCAGGTGATGACCACAATGCTGACAGACATGCAGATGGCTTTCCAAATCCCGATGAAAAATCATCTGCCCGCAGCTGGGGCATTTATGCCACAAATTGTCGGGCACATCGGACTCACCCACCAGTGCCTTGATCTTTGGTTTAACCCAATTGGTAAGCCAGTTCATAAACCGGTTAGCCCCTCTGATCCTGCTTGTGTTCGTCTGTGATTAGCTTCGCACGCCATCGGCCAGCGCCGCAACATAGTCTAGCACCGCGCGGGCACATCCTGGCAAGGGTGCGCCTTTGTCATCCAAATTTGCCTTCACCTGTTCGATAATGGCAGACCCGATAACCGCCGCATCGGCCGCCCGAGAAATCTCACGGGCTTGATCCGGGGTGCGGATACCAAAGCCAACGACAATTGGCAAATCCGTGTGCCGTCGAATTCGTGCCACCGCGCCACGCACGGGATCAGCCTGAATTTCTTTGGTTCCTGTGATCCCCAGAATAGAAACGTAATAGACGAATCCAGATGTGTTCTGCAGAACTTTTGGCAGGCGCTTATCATCCGTCGTGGGTGTGGCCAAGCGAATGAAGTTAACACCGGCCTGCAGGGCGGGAATGCACAATTCGGCATCTTCTTCCGGTGGCAGATCCACAACGATCAGGCCATCAATCCCGGCTGCGATGGCATCCTGCAGGAAACGATCGACGCCATAGGAATAGATCGGATTATAATATCCCATCAGAACCAAGGGTGTTTCCGGATGCTTGGCGCGGAACGCGGTTGCCATGGCCAAGGTCTTCTTCATCGTCTGACCATTGTGCAAGGCGCGCAGACCCGCAGCCTGGATCGCCGGGCCATCGGCCATCGGATCGGTGAAGGGCATGCCGATTTCAACGATATCAGCGCCTGCATCGGGCAAGCCCAGCAGAATTTCCAACCCGGTCTCATAGTTCGGGTCACCAGCGGTGATATAGGTCACCAAGCCGCCCCGACCTTCGGCCTTCAATGCCGCAAAACGCGCTGCAATGCGCCCTGAATCCGGCGCAATCGCCACTGCCGCCTCACTCACAGCTTTACCCCTAACAGATTGGCGATGGTGGTGACGTCTTTGTCGCCCCGTCCGCACAAATTCATCACGATAATATGGTCTTTTGGCAGTTCCGGTGCGATCCGCATCACATGGGCAAGCGCATGTGATGGTTCCAGCGCGGGGATAATCCCTTCCATCTTACAGCATAGCTGGAACGCCTCAATCGCATCCATATCGGTGGCCGATGCATAGGTCACGCGGCCGGTATCTTTCAGCCATGAATGTTCCGGCCCAATACCCGGATAATCCAGACCGGCAGAGATCGAATATGGCTCCACCACCTGGCCATCATCATCCTGGATCAGATACATGCGATTGCCGTGTAGCACACCAGGGCGGCCACCGGTCAAGGACGCGGCATGTTCGCCTGTCTCAATGCCTTTACCGGCTGCTTCAACGCCAATGATATTGACCGATGCATCATCCAGGAAGGGATGGAACAGACCCATCGCATTGGACCCACCGCCAATACAGGCAACCAAAGTATCAGGAAGGCGGCCTTCGGCCTCCATCATCTGTTCCTTGGTTTCTTTCCCGATCACCGATTGAAAATCTCGAACCATGGCGGGATAGGGGTGTGGTCCGGCCACGGTGCCGATAATGTAGAAAGTGTCTTCAACATTGGCGACCCAATCGCGCATCGCTTCGTTCAGCGCATCTTTTAGGGTTTTAGAGCCACTCTCCACCGCTTCAACCTCTGCGCCCAACAGCTTCATGCGAAACACATTGGGCGATTGCCGGGCCACATCGACAGAGCCCATATAAACTTTACACGGCATATCAAACAGCGCGCAGGCCGTTGCGGTCGCGACGCCATGCTGGCCCGCGCCCGTCTCTGCAATGATCCGGGTTTTGCCCATGCGGCGCGCCAGCAGAATTTGGCCCATCACATTGTTGATCTTATGGCTGCCCGTGTGATTCAGCTCATCACGCTTAAAATAAACTTTAGCCCCGCCCAGATGCTCGGTCATGCGCTTGGCAAAATACAGAGGGCTTGGGCGCCCAACATAATGCTTCGCATAATAGTCGATTTCTGCCTGAAAAGACGGATCTGCCTTGGCATCTTCATAGGCTTGCTGAACCTGCAGGACCAGCGGCATCAAGGTCTCGGCGACGAACCGTCCACCATAAAGACCAAAACGTCCGCTTTCATCCGGACCGGTGCGATAAGAATTTAACTGTTGCATGGGTATCAGACCTTAATTGTTCCGTGACCCCCCACGGCCCGCAATTGGGTATTTTCGCGCGTTTGGTTCTAAACCAGCAGCGGGGGCCTGTCCATACGGTGGATTGTCGGATCAAATTAAAGACTTATGCCAGTCAAACCAAGCCCTACCCCGCCAGCCGTCCATTCTGAAAATCTTCAACGGCCTGAATTAGCTCGTCACGGGTGTTCATCACGAACGGGCCATAGCGGGCAACAGGTTCATTGATCGGAGTGCCTTCACCATAGAAAAGGGCCGCACCATCCGGTCCTGCGGTGACCTCAACAGTACCACTGCCACCCAATTCCGCCAGAGAGGGTGCGATGACAGTGCTGTCCTTGCCCTGATCAGATGGACCCGTCACTTGGCCTTCATAGACACAGAAAAACGCATTCTGACCCGACGGGGTATCGATAGAGATTTTCGCATTCGGGGCGGCATTGATGCGCAGCAGGCGGATCGCAGTTGCTGTCTGTGCAGGACCCGTCACATTATTATAAGTGCCCGCAATGACATGTACCGACAATCCATCGCCTTCGACAGTTGGAATTTTGTCAGCGGTCAGATCCTGATAGCCGGCTGGTTTCATTTTATCGTCGGCGGGCAAATTGACCCAAAGCTGAAAGCCACGCATCCGACCTTCGATCTGTTCAGGCATTTCGGAATGGATGATGCCGCGTCCAGCGGTCATCCACTGCACATCACCTGGACCAATAATACCAACGCCACCCGTTGAATCCTCATGACGCAATCGGCCATCCAACATAACGGTCACTGTCTCAAATCCACGATGGGGATGGCTGGGAAAGCCACCGACATAGGCATTGGGATCGTTATTATCGAACCGGTCCAGCATCAGGAAAGGATCAATCATGTCACATTGCTGGGTCCCGATCATGCGGGTCAGGCGGACACCATCGCCATCGGCAGTTTCCAGTCCCTTAAGAACTTTTCTGATATGCATCACGTGGCTCCAAACCATCTGTTTCACTGACCCCTATATAGTATGACAGCGGGCCTGGTTAATCGTCCTCCTGGGAAACAGTCTGATCGTAATTTTCACCAATGGAGAAGGCGAGGATCCGTGACATTTGTGTGGCACTCAGCCCGGACTGTTTCCGCCAAACATTAAATTGCGCCTGGATTTTAGCGAGATCACCTTTTGACGTTGGCATCTCTGCAACCTCAACACCTGCATCGTGGATGGCTGCGACGACGTCCCGCGACAGGATGAAGGCATCCCAGCCAACCATGCGCAGCAGATATTGCCCGCTGGCACCCCCCAGTCGGGAACCGCGCTTGGACAGAAAGGCCATCAGGCCAGCCTGATCCTCCTGGGGCCAGGCCTCCAGGAATGCGCCAAAGCTGCCATGTTCTGCCGCGATGTCCTGCACAAACAACGCATTGTCATGCACAGATTTAATCTTTTGCGCATGGCGCACAATGCGTTTGTCACTGGCCAGATCGTGCCAGAACTCATCAGGCTGAAAGCACAGAGGACCCGGCTGAAATTCCAAAAAAGCCGCTTCAAAGCCAGGCCATTTGTGATCAATGATCCGCCAGACAAATCCTGCCCGAAAAATACATTTCGCCATCGCTGACAAAATTTGGTCATCGCCGATTGTATCCAATAGCGACAAATCGGGGGCCGCAGGGATCAATTGTGCCAGGGCAGCATCCCCGCCTTTTCTTTTTGCCGCGCGCGCCTGAATTTTTGCGAATGACATTATCGCCATGGCCCATCACCCATTTCGTCAAAGTATTACGCTGATACATCCACCTAACAGCAGAATCGGACGGTCATCCATGCCTTTTCCAATCGAAGGATTAGACCAATGCAGAACCGTCATATCTCCATCATTAAAAGTCCATACTTTCGTCATTCAGCCGAAACAACACAGTCATCGGATCGTCAAGCATTACGGGTATGCCAGAGCGCACCGGTCAACCGTGTCGGTAAGACCGTTCTTAAGACAATCTATACTCGACAGAAAGAAGGAAAGACTCCATGTCCTTAACCCGCCGTTCCCTCCTGAAAAGCTCGGCTGCCGCTTCGGCTGTCGCGATTGCCGCGCCGGCTATCCTGCGCGCTCACGACGCTCTCGCCTCCTCTGGTGAAGTTTATGTTTACGCCTGGGGTGATTATTTTAAAGAAAACATGATCCAGAAGTTCGAAGGCGATACTGGGATCAAAGTGAATCTGTCGACCTATGGCTCCAATGACGAAGCCGAAAACAAACTGCGTGCTGCGGGCGGTAAGGGGTTCGATGTAATCTTCCCGTCCATCACCAATGGCCCGAACTATTATCCCGACAGCCTGTTGGCCCCGCTGGATGAAAAGAAAGTCCACATGGACAACATTATCCCGTCCATGGTGCGTGATTCTTTCAATCTGGGCGCGACCTATCGTGGCAAGCGTTATCTGTTGCCCTTCGACTGGGGCACGGAAGCCATCACCTTTGACTCTGAAAAGATGCCAATGAGTGATGCTGATGTTTCCTTTGGCTCTTTGTGGGTTCCGGAAGCAAAAGGTGCCGCAGCCTTCCGTCAGAAATCTGTGATCATGGGCGTTGCAATCTATCTCGACTCCACCGGTGAAGTTCCTTCGAACCGCGCCCTGGACATCTACAAGTCAGAAGAAGAAGCCCGCCGCGTCTGGGATGGTTGCACCAAATTCATCCTGGCGCATAAAGAAAACATCGCTGCTTTCTGGAACAACGCCACCGAAGCAACCTCTGCCTTCACCGATTCTGGCGCTGTTATCGGCCAGACCTGGGATACGACGGGCCTGTTGCTGAATCGTGAAAATGCAAAATGGAAATACCGCATGCCGAAAGAAGGTGGCATCACCTGGATGGACTCCATGGGCGTGACCTCTGGTGCGGCAAACGTTGACCAGGCTTATGCTTTTATCAACGCGATGCTGGAACCAGAAATGGCAGGCATGTTCGCCATGAACACCGGCTATAATTCGGCTGTGAAGGGTGCTGCGGAATTCGCGGGTGCGGAATACCAAAAGCAGTTCAACGAAGTTTACTCTGATGAAGCCTTGGCAAATCTGTGGTGGTGGCAAGCCGACACCCCGTATTTCGCCGCGCTGCGTCAGGAATATGTTGAAAAAATCACAAACTCCTAACGCGTCCGTATTTGGGGTTCAGGCGACAATGAGCGTTGCCTGAACCCCGCTTTCTTTTTTCAATTTATCAATATTTCTGGGGGATTCTTATGCGCGGGAAAGACGTTCGTCTGGAAGATGTTGTGATGCGCTTTGGCAGTTTCACGGCCGTCCAGCAAACCAATCTAACGATCAATGCGGGCGAATTCTTTTCCATCCTGGGGCCATCTGGATGTGGCAAGACTACGATCCTGCGCATGGTTTCCGGTTTTATCGATCCCAGCGAAGGTCGGGTACTGATCGGCGAGGAACAAATGAATGGCTTAGGCCCAGCAAAACGCCCGACCGCGCTGATTTTCCAGAACCTTGCCCTTTTTCCGCTGATGAGCAATTGGGAGAATGTTGCTTTCGGCTTGGAAGCGCGAGGCGTGGACAAGGCCAAGCGGCGAGATCGCGCCTATGAATTGATGGCGCTGGTCGGTCTACAAGGGCATGAAGAAAAGACCCCCAACGAATTATCCGGCGGGCAAAAGCAACGCGTTGCCATCGCCCGTGCCCTGGCTGTGGAACCAGCGGTTCTGTTGCTGGACGAGCCACTATCCGCCCTGGATTTAAAACTTCGCCAGTATATGCGTGCAGAACTGAAAGAGATTCAGCGCAAAACTGGGGTTACTTTCATCTTCATCACCCATGATCAAGGCGAGGCTCTGACCATGTCCGATCGGATTGCGGTGATGAAGGCCGGTGTGGTCGAACAGGTTGATACCGTCGATAATCTCTACGCCCATCCCCGGACGCCTTTTGTGGCGACCTTCGTTGGCGAAAACAACGTCCTTGAGGGTAAGATTTCGGACCTCCAGGACGGATATGCCGTCGTTGAAACCCAGCAGGGTGCGATTCGCGGTATCAATCAGGATAAGGCAACTGTGGGCGACAAGGCCATGGTATTCGTCAGGCCAGAGCGCACAAAGCTGCTGAACGGGGCGGCCCTGGACAATACCTTCGAAGTGGATTTTGAGCGCCGTGATCTGGAAGGTGCGTTCGTGAACCTGTTCTTCAAGACCGACACAGGCTCCATCATCGTCCATGAAGCCAATCTGGGTCAGCACAAAGAGTTGGAAGGCCGCGCTAAGATCGGGTTCAACGCATCGGACGCCATCGTCATGCGATCGGGGGAATTGAGCGATGAATAGTCTGATCCGCAGCTACGGGAAGGGCCTGACTGGCATTTTCATTACCCTAACGGCGTTCTGGCTGTTGCTGCTGATCATCCTGCCGCAGGCCTTCATGCTGGACCAATCGCTGTGGTCCATCGACAAAGATGACCAGTTGGGCATGAAAATCGACCGTGCCTATTCCGATCTGGGCCTGCTGGAATATGATGCACAACAGGCCACCGGCGATACCAAACCCGCTGTCCAGGCGAAGATTGAGGCCCTGAAAGTAGAAATCGCAACGCTGGAGTCCCAGGAAACGGATCCACCCAGAGAATACGGGTTACAGAATTATTCCCGCATGTCCTCCCTGCATTTCTCAATTTTCGTGAAAAGTATTTTTTATGCATTGGCGGTTACAGTTCTGGCGTTTGTCGTCTGTTATCCCGTTGCCTTTACCATCGCGAAATTGGCTACACCGCAACGCGCGGCCTTGTTGATGTTGGGGCTGATCATTCCCTATGCGATCAATGAGTTGCTGCGGGTTTATGCCTGGCTGATGATCCTGGACTATCAAGGGGTCATAAACAGCTTTCTGGCCTGGATGGGTGTGGTTAGCTTTGCAGACAAGACCTGGGTTCCATTCTTGGAATATCCGGGTTCCGTCTTCGTCGCGCTGATTTATGCCTATGTCCTGTTCATGATTTTCCCGATCTATAACACCGTTGACACGCTGGATAAAAATCAGCTCGAAGCGGCGCAGGACCTCGGCGGGTCGGTTTTTCTTACCCATTGGCGCGTTGTCATCCCCCATGCCAAGCCGGGCATCGCCGTTGGCTGCATCATGACCTTCATGCTGTCGGTCGGGTCCTATTCGGTGCCACAGATTATGACGCGAGGGAAATCCGGGGACTGGTTCTCGCAATTGATCTATCGACAGTTTTTCGAAACGCAAAACTGGAATGTTGGTGCGGCCTATGCCTTCAGCCTGGTGCTTGTCTGCCTGATCTTCATCCTGATCATGATGAAGGTCTTCAAGGTCGGCATCCGTGACATTTCGAAATAGAGGGGCGGCAGGATGAGCGCACATTCCAATGGACCCGGTCTGTCGGGCCTGATTTTGAAAATCTATATTGGTATCTTTTTCGTATATCTCTTTGCCCCGTTGCTGGTGATGTCCCTGGCAGCCTTCAATTCCTATGAATATCCTTCCGTCACACAATGGCGGGGCTGGACGTTGCATTGGTTCGGAGAACTATCAGAGGACGACCGTATCCTGCAGGGGATCGTCAATTCGGTGATCGTCGCCATCGGCGTGGTCGGCCTTTCCTTGCCGCTGGGCCTGTCTGGCGCGTTGATCCTGACTCGCTTGCAAAGCCGTTACACCAATCTGCTGTATGCCGTGCTCGTCTCCCCCCTGCTGATCCCCGGCATTATCTTAGGGATTTCCACCCTGATCTTCTGGGGTCGGGTCAGTGTCTCCGGCGGATTGTTCCTGACCGTCTTGGCACAATCCAGCTTTATCGCCTCTTATTCCATGTTGTTATTCATGGCGCGGCTGCAGCGTCAAGATCGGGTGCTTGAAGAAGCCGCGCTGGATCTGGGTGCCTCCAGTTTCTTCATGTTCCGGCGCATCACCCTGCCCTTTCTGGCACCAACATTGGCGACCGGGGCCGTTATTGGCTTTCTGCAATCGATCGAAAATTATAATACGACGATCTTTGCGGTTGGTGGGGATTGGACACTGGTGACAGAAATCGGGTCACGCTTCCGTTTCGGGCTATCCCCGGTTATCAATGTCATCGGGGTTCTTTTTGTGGTCCTGACCGTCATCGCCGCGACGCTCTATACGATCCAGAAAGAACGGGAAAAGCAACGCCGCGCCGCCTTAGGATAAATGCTCCGACTGTGACGATTGAACTCACCTTCCGCTGTCCGCCTGAATGGCAAGCTGTGCTGCCCCGGCCAATCCCAGGGCGGCAAGGCCTGCCTGATTGGTTAAAGGCCATGCCAAACCTGGCCCATAGCGCCCTATTAGGTCAGGATGTGCGGACGGTAAAGCAGTGCCCACCCTTTTTGGATGCTATGGGCGGTGGCTGGCTGATGCCCCTGTTGTGCGATGTAACCGTGAAAGCCGGATTGGATTTTTCCTGGGACTGGAACTTGCCGATCAGCCGCCTGGATCGGTTGACCCGCGCACCGCTATCCTGGCATCCCTCGGCCCAATTAGACGGGGTGCCTTTTGCAGAACCGGGCATGGCTGCCCTGAAATTCAACTCTGCCTGGACAATCCAGGTGCCCAAAGGCTGGTCCATCTTATTCACCCATCCGGTTAACCGGCTGGACTTACCGTTCCAGACCCTGACTGGGCTGGTTGATTGCGATGCTTTCAGCCATGGATTCGTGCATTTCCCAGCCCTGTGGCAGAATCGGGATTGGACTGGGACCCTGCCAAAAGGCACCCCTGTCGCCCAATTATGGCCCATACCACGGGGCATGACCGCCAGCTTTGGCACGTTGGAAGGGACAGACACCCAAAAGGTAGAAGAAACCCTGGATCTGATCGGTCAGGCACGCGGCGGGTATCGCAAGAACCACCGCGCGCCGGACCATTGATCCGATCAACTCTTCAGGGCGGACACAAAATCAGCAAAGGAAGTCGGTGCCTTGCCGGTCAATGTGGCAATCGCATCAGACACACCGGCCATGTTGCCCTGTTTCACGTCCTTATCGAATTCCGCGATGATCTGAACCAGGATGTCCGGCAGTCCCGCAGCCTTCAATCCGCCGATGAAACCGGCTTCATCGAGTTGAACAACCTCGATTGTCTTGCCGTAGACCGCATTCAACGTGGCAACCAGATCGTCCACGCTCAACGACTGCGGACCAGTGATTGAATAGACCTTGTTTTCCGTCGGGGATGCGGCAAGTACCGCGGCTGCCGCCCGGGCGCAGTCGTCCCGGGTCACATAGCCCGCCGAACCTGTGCCTGACGCTGTGTACCATTTTCCCGACTCCAGCGCGGAAGGAATAGCTGCCATCAGGTTTTCCATATACCAGGCATTCCGAAGAATGGTCCAACCGGCACCACTTTCACGCATTGCCTGTTCGGTGCCGACATGGTCCGGCGCAAAATGGATTCCTGACGTCTCCGGCGAGATTAGGGAGGTATAGACGATATGCCGTAAGCCCGCTTTCTTCGCCGCCGCAACGGCCGCTAAATGCTGTGACAGACGCTTGCCCGGCTCTCCCAACGCGTCGGAGGAGATGATCAGCAGCGTATCGATATCCTTAAACGCCGCTTCCATCGAGGCAGGATCGTCAAAATCGACCCGCGCTGTTGCTACACCGCGCGCGGCCACCGCAGTCAATTTATCGGGCGCACGAGACCCAGCGACGATGCGGGCGGGCTGAACGCCATGTGTATCAAGCAGATGGGTGAGGACGGCGGTTCCCAGTTTGCCGGAAGCGCCCGTGATGAGAAGTCGATTGGACATTTGATTTTACCTTTAGTATAGAATTGAGAGTAGGTCTAAAATAGTAACTATAGAAAACTTGAAAAGACGGCACTCTTGGCACCCATGGTTACCTGGAAGGAACCATGCGCAAACCGTTGACCCCGATGTTTGAAAAAAGAAGGAACAAGACATGGCGTCACCCTTAACACAGGCACAAAAGGCACCTGCAATTGCCCATATACAATGTGACGGCGACGACCTATCGCAATGTCCGATACGCGGAATTCTGGACCGGATTGGCGATAAATGGAGCACCTTGTTGATTTTAATGCTGCAGGATGGTCCGAAACGCTTTGGCGTGCTGCGGCGGGCGGTCCCGGACATTTCGCAACGCATGCTGACCCAGACCTTAAGAAACCTGCAACGAGATGGATTTGTTGCCCGCCAGGTTTTCGACACAGTCCCACCCAGCGTCGAATACAGTCTGACACCCTTGGGGGAATCCCTACTGCTACCGCTTGCGGGTCTAGTCGATTGGGCTGCGATGAACCAGCCAGCGATATTAAAAGCGCGGGGTCAATTTGACGAAGAACGCCCTTAAACCGTTTCAATCAGACTAAAACGGCCTTTAGAGCGTCGAGTGAGGGCCTTGGATATATCGGCTCCTAAATCCCCCTGTTCCGCCTTCAGATCAGCGCCTGCCGCCTCGGCAGCGTCTAAATGACCAAGCTCAGCCATCGCGCGGATCAGCAACAGGCGATCCTCCGCGCATGCCTGCACCGCCAATGCCTGAACCGCATCCACAGCCCGCGCCCATTGCCCTAGTTTAAACGCTGCGACGGAGATACCGCGCAACGCATCCTCATCCTCTGGAAAGGCCTGCAAGCCATCCATTGCCTGCTCCAATTGCCCCAAATCGATCAAGGCCAAGCCTCGCTCAATTCGAGCGTTCTTGTGGTCCGGCGCAGACCTTATGCATCGATCCAGCCAATAGAGCGCATCTTTCCCCCGCTCCTCTCGGCGCAAGAAAACGGCAAAATTATAGGCTGTTTGGGGCGGTGCCGATGGATCTGACGCAGCCTTCTTGAAAAGCTGTTCCGCGCGTTTTTTGTCACCCGCTTGATAGGCTGCGACGGCATCTTGGGTCAGTGCGGCAATTTTAGTCGCCGCCCCGCCCATCAGGCCTTACCGTGGCACTGTTTGTATTTCTTGCCCGACTGACAGGGGCAGGGCGCGTTGCGCGGAATCTTGCCCCAGGTGCTGGGATCGCCTGGATGGACATAGCGGCCCGTTGCTTCATGCAGGACATAGCCTTTCGGCGCTGTCTCTGCCGTCAGTGGTTTATCGGCCTGACTATGATTGGACCCCGCCAGGCTTTGGCTGCGCAATTGTGCGATATCCTCGTCGGCTGCCGGCTTGATCGCCTGCTGAGACTCGTTTTCACGCTGCTTTTCCATCGCTTCTTCGACATTGGTGCGCAGTTCCACATGGGCCAGAACCTGGGTCACCTGGCTACGCAATCCGGTCAGCAAGGTCTCGAACAAGGCGAAGGCCTCGCTCTTATACTCATTCAGCGGGTCGCGCTGGGCAAAGGCCCGCAGACCGATCCCTTGGCGCAGGTGATCCAACTGCAGCAAATGATCCTTCCAGGCATTATCCAACAGTTGCAGCAGCAGGCTGCGCTCTGCAATCCGCATCACATCAGGGCCGTATTTTGAAGCCTTCTCTGCCATTTTGCGTTCAACAGCAGAAGTGATCCGGTCACGGAATTCTGTATGCCCGACGCCTTCTTCCTTTGCCCATTCCGCGATAGGAAGAT
>JARGPE010000066.1:0-6644 GCA_029212835.1 Alphaproteobacteria bacterium
AATGACTTTGGCAGGGGGAGGTATATTTTCTGTGCGTCCAGCCGTAGCGGAAACTATTTTTGAGGCACCATTTGACCCGGCGCATTGTGGAGAACGCTTAAACCGTCTGTATGACGGTGACTTCGATCAGTTTTGGAATTACATCATGCGCCAAGGCTATACTGGCGCACCAGAATTTGCCTGGTCTACACCGGAACTGCCGGGAGAATCTCCTGAAGAATGGCGCAAACGCGCCTATCAATGCATGTTGGAGGTTGAACGCGCGAACCAACGTGATGATCGGCCAGAGGTAAGATATGCCGTTGGCTATTTCCTTTGGTTCGGCACGGTTTCATTAGGATATGAGAAAGAATCAGATGGGTCCCCTGGCATGCGGGAGCGTGGCTATCGGTTGTTAAGCCAAACCGCCACAGATGGGTACAAGCCTGCCATGGAGACCCTTATTCAGGTTCATTTGGAAATGGTTCAATCGGTCGATCAACGCATTGCCTATGCGGCCCGTGCCGGAAAAACGATATCCTTGCCGGACTGGTGGCCGGCGCGGGATCGTATTATTTTGGCATTGGATCGGGCGGCGAAGTCCGGTTACAGCACAGCCTATCTAGCGATTTCTTCAATTTATTCAGAACGGGCTCTGTTGGTTGGGGCTACTGGCCACGACCATAATGGCAAACCTGCAACGGCACCTGATCCGCGCTTGATCGCGGCGGCAAAGGCCTATCGCAAGGCGTGGGAAGACACCCGGTCTGGACCTGTATTGCCAGCGTCCTAATACAGGATGATGGGCGATTAAGCCGCGTCAGCCCGTGCGATTTCGATATACAGCTTGCGCAGTTTGACGGCGATTGGACCAGGGGTGCCTGTGCCGATTTTATGATCGTCAATCTTCACCACCGGCATGACAAAGCTTGAGGCGGATGTGATGAATGCTTCCGCTGCACCATAGGCTTCGTCCGGTGTAAAGGGACGGATATCAACCGTCAGATTTTCCTTCTCCGCTAATTCCAAAATTACGCGCCGGGTAATTCCATGCAGAATATCATTCGATAGATTGCGGGTAACAATTGTTTCGTCTTGCGTGACGATGAAGGCATTGTTGGAACTTCCCTCCGTCACATAGCCAGTTTCGACCTGCCAGGCATCATTGGCACCTGCTTCTAGGGCGGCCATTTTCGCCATGCTGGAGGCCAGCAATTGGACAGTCTTGATATCGCGACGATGCCAACGGATATCAGGAACCGTGATGACTGATATTCCGGTTTTGGCCGCGGGCACATCAACAATATTCTTGGCCTGGGTAAACATTACCAATGAGGATTTAGGATTCTTCGGGAAGACGAAGTCACGATCTGCTGCGCCCCGGGTAATCTGCCAGTAAACAGCGCCTTCTGTGACATTGTTCAGGCGCAGGATCTCTCGCTGAATTTCCAGCAATTCTTCCTTGGTGCAAGGCCAATCCATTTTCAATTCACTTAAGGAGCGTTCCAGCCGCGCGATATGCGCTGCATTATCGACCAGTTTTCCATCCAGGATGGAGGAAACTTCATAGACGCCGTCGCCCATCAGGAAGCCACGGTCAAAGACTGAAATTTTCGCGTCTTCTTCGGGGAGGTACTCACCGTTTACATAGACGATCCTGGACATGGGAGCTCCTATTTCAAAGTCTGAACAAACATTTCGACTGCTATACACCACGATACATGACACGCAAGTCTCGATCCGGAAAACTTGCTGTAACTCAATAAATGGTCCCTTGGACAAGGGCGAATTCCAATTGGGCAAACCGGCAACAATTATTCTGAAACTGTGCCGACTCCATGAGAAATTAAAAGACATTATACATGCATATATTTTCTGCTACTCCAGATGTGGAGGTACCTTGTTTTGAATTTAATTAGAGGGAAAGAACTTGGAGTTTGAAATTTAATGAATAAAAACAATAATTTATAATTTTATTACCCAGGTTTCTTTGGGCTGGGTATTTTGTTGACTTTAAAAAAATATCATCATTATACTGACTAAATAAGTTAATAATTGAGTGATGAAAACGTCACTGCCTTTGGGAGATGTGGGATGATGAGATGGGGGCGCACTGCCAATAAGAAGGTGGTCCTGACGCGATTTTAGACGTCAGACGGCATTTTGGATAGGGACCGGACCAGAATGATACAAAGTCGGGTGCCGTAAAGATCGTGATGGATCTTTGCGGATGTGTTTCCGGCTGATCATCTGTCAATCAAATCATCATTACACGGATTTCAGACGCCTTGGGACAGTTGCGCGGTTTTCTTGTCGCAACCTGGACTCAGTAATCCCGTTGGAGGGGATCAGACCATGTTTGGATCGTCGTTTCCGGTGAACAACCTAGAACTAAGGAGAGTTGGATGATTAAGAATGACAGTCGGGCACCTGAACAGAGTGCTTTCATTATGACAAAACTCAGGAAGGCCGCCACTTCTGGGGTCTTTGCCGTTGCTATGGCTTGGTCCACATTAAACGGCGGCGCGTCGGCCGCTGAGATTAAATGGGACATGGCAAACGAATATCCGCCAACAAATATTCATTCCGAAGGGGATTCATTCTTCTCAAAGCGCCTTACTGAATTGACCAAAGGTGAAATTGAAATCACACATCATTTTGGTGCTTCTTTGGGCTACCGGTCGAAAGATCAGTTCTATGCGGTCGCCGATGGCGCAATCCCGTTGGCCGATACTTATGTTGGGGCCTTATCGGGGATTGATCCGCTCTTCTTGCTATCGTCTCTGCCCTTCCTGGCGGGAACACCGGCGGATGCGCAAGCGCTGTTTGATATTTCGAAGGCAGATTATGAAAAGCTGTTTGCCGCAAACAATCAGAAACTTCTCTTCGTTTCTCCATGGCCGCCCAGTGGGCTGTGGGGCAAGAACCCTTTGGATTCCAAGGAAGCCTTAGCTGACTTGCGCATGCGGACATATGACGCCAATGGCACAATCACGTTCCAGGCGGCCGGTGCCTCTCCGGTCCAGTTGAGCTTTGCCGATGTTATCCCACAATTGTCCACGGGTGGCATTGATGCAGTTCTGAATTCCGCAGAAGGTGGTGTCAGTGGCAAATACTGGGAGTATCTGAGCAATTTCACGGAGATCAATTACTCCATGCCGCTCAATATGGTCCATATTAACCTGGATTCCTATAATGCCCTGTCTGACGAGTTGAAGGCTGCCGTCGACCAGGCGGCTGCTGATACGCAAGTGCATATCTGGGAGAATATTCAGAATCGTCGTCAGAAAAATTATTCGACGATGAGGGAAAACGGAATCACGATCACAGATACGCTGTCTGACGACTTCAAAACCCTGTTGGTTGAATCCGCAGACGTTGCGCGCCAAAAATGGCTTGGAGATATTGGCCCACGCGGTGCTGAGATTCTCGATGTTTACTTGGCACGCAAGTAACCCATGAATACACGACGCACGCCGCTTGTGCAGGGGATGCACGGCTTTATCAGAGTTGCGGATGGCCTGTCCCGCCTGGGGGCGGCGATTGCGGCGCTTATTCTAGTCTATATGGTCGGCCATATCGTGTTGGAGATAGCGCTTCGCGCGCTATGGTCGACTTCCACCTTCGTGCTGGATGAATTTATCGGCTTTGCTATTTCCGCCTCTGCTTTTATGGGGCTGGCCGAAGCATTGCGACGTGGGAAGTTGATCCGGATCGATATGCTGACTCACGCCTTGCCACCCCGCCTTCAAACTCTGGCCTTGGCAGGGGCAGTTGCGGTAACGGGTTTTTCCGTTGGGCTGATGTGTATTTTTATCTGGCGTACAATGGAGCGGGATTTTCTACGCGGTACAACCAGCACATCGGTTGCCGAAATTCCGCTTTGGATTCCAACTTCCCTCATATTTGTAGGAATTGTCCTGTTTCTGATTCAATTGGCAGCCCAGTTGATCAAGCAATTGACCCTGTCTAACGATCCAAACGCCCGGAGCTAGCTTTATGGAAGTCCTTATCGTTGCGGCCACGGTGTTAGGTCTGCTGGTATTGTTTCTCGGCTCCGGGACATGGATCTTTGCGGGGCTATTAGGGGTCAGTATCGTCAGCTTATCGCTGCTGTTGGATTTTGATCTGCACCGCACGGGTGTTGTTCTCTCCAGCATCGCCTTGCGCGCTTCACGGGCGTGGGAACTGTCAGCGATTCCTCTGTTTATCTGGATGGGGGAGATTTTGTTCAAGGCGGATTTCTCCAGTCGATTATTTCGGGGACTGGCTCCGTTGGTCGACCGCCTACCGGGCCGCTTGCTGCACACAAACGTTCTGGGCTGCACGATTTTTGCTGCTGTCAGCGGGTCCAGTGCGGCAACAACGGCAACAATTGGCCGGATCACTTTCACCGAGCTCAGTCGCCGGGGCTACAGCACAAAATTAGCCGTGGGGTCATTGGCCGGGGCGGGCAGTTTGGGTCTGTTAATCCCGCCCTCTATCTTGATGATCGTCTATGGTGTTTTGGCAGAGGTTTCGATTACTAAGTTATTTGCAGCTGGGATATTTCCCGGTCTGTTGCTCGCCGGGTTCTTTGTGGCCTGGGTGATGATCCGCTGTGTGCTGGACCCCAGCCTCGCCCCTGCGGATCAATCAGAGGGAGGGTCGAAAAGAAACCTTTTGCGGGTCCTCGGTGGCTCCGTGATCGATTTGGCCCCGATTATGTGTTTGATCGTAACCGTTCTTGGGGGGATTTACTCTGGACTGGTAACACCGTCTGAGGCTGCGGCCGTTGGCTGCGCCTTATCGCTGTTGATGACCGCGCTTTACGGCAAATTGAGCTACCAGTTGATGCGGGACTCTTTGTTGGAGACCGTTGTCGTGTCCAGCATGATCTTATCGATTCTGGTTGCGGCGGCATTTCTATCGACGGCCTTGGGCTATTTGCATTTGCCACAGGATTTGGCCATCGCGATTGCAGGTCTTGGGTTGCACCCTCTTGTACTGCTGGCAGCGATCGCGGTGTTTTATATTCTGATTGGGATGATCATGGATGGGGTTTCATTAACCGTCATGACCTTGCCAATCATTTTGCCTATCATTATTGCCGCTGGATTTGATCCGCTGTGGTTTGGCGTATTCCTGATCATTCTGGTAGAGATGGGGCAGGTGACCCCACCTGTTGGGTTCAACCTGTATGTGCTGCAAGGGGTGACGGGAAAAAGTCTGGCCTGGGTTGCCCGGGCGGCATCGCCCTTCTTTTTATTGATGTGTGCTGCTGCCGCTGTTCTAGCGGCCTTTCCCAAAATTGCGCTGTTCTTGCCATCCCTGATGAAATGATCAGGAAATTTTCCGTTTCATTTGCACTTCGTTGGGCTGAAAACCTCGCTTTGTATAGGCAGCGGCAGCACGGTCATTTCCGACCAGATAGCTGAGCATCAGCGTTTCAAGCCCCAGGGCTTTGAAATGCGCCTCGGCTGTCGCGATCATATCGTCCAGTAACGAGCCGCCGCGATGGTCCGGTTCGATCCACAGGTCGCTTATATAGCCAACCCGGCTTTCGGATGGATAAAGATACTGACCTTCAAAGGTCTCCACTGAACAAACCATCATGCCTACCGATTCACCTTTGGGTGTTTCTGCTATGGCCACCAGACCTTGGTTCTTCTCGGCATCCTGAATCAGGTGTTGCATATGACTGTCTGCGCCATCCGTTGCGGTCTGACGTGCGGGATCGATGGCATGCTCCAAATCATGCAAATGGCCTAGAAACTGGATCAAAGTGGCCAAGTCGTCTGGCAAAACTGCTTTTCTGACAACAATCGTCATTCGGCAGCTTGTGGCGCTTGGGCACTGTTGGGATCGCGGAACTGGGCCAAAAGTTTACCTTCCGTGTCCTTGGCCAGTTTGACATGGCGGTCCTTCACATGACCATAACCGCGGATGTGTTCCGGGATCTGCGCCAGATCAATTGCCACATCATAGTTTGATGCAGACAATCCTTCGATGATTTCGCCGATCATGCTTTCATAATCTGTGATCAACTGGCGTTCCATTTTGCGCTCTTCGCTATACCCAAACACATCCAGCGGGGTGCCACGCAGGCCCTTCAGCTTCGCCAACAGGCCGAAGGCTGACATCATCCAGGGTCCGTATTCGCGCTTTTTCAACTCGCCAGTATTGGGGTCCCGTTCCGCAAACAGCGGTGGGGCGAGGTGGAATTTCAGCTTGAAGTCACCTTCAAAGCGTTCCCGCACGGACTTCATGAACTGGCCATTGGTGAACAGGCGTGCGACCTCGTATTCATCCTTGATCGCCAACAGTTTATAGTAATAGCGCGCCACGGCCTTCGCCAAGCTGCCATCCGCCCGTCCGACGCGGCCTTCTGCCGTGACGACCTTATCAACCAGATCCTTATAGCGCCGGGCTAGTCCGTCATTTTGATACTCATTCAAGGCAGTGATGCGCTTGGCAACGATGTCTTCCAGGCTGGTGGAGATGGCTTCTTCTTGTTTGGGGGCGTTGGTGCTGGCTTCTGCCTTATCCACCATTTTCAGTACGGCTTTCGGATCATGAGCCCGCGTGCCCAGCTTGCCTTGAAGATGGCGTTCTTCCTCACCAATCGGATCGATGGCCAGACAAACGAGCCCCGCTTTTGCATAAGCCTGGGCGGCGTAATTGTA
>JARGPE010000066.1:6654-7758 GCA_029212835.1 Alphaproteobacteria bacterium
GGCCCCACAGGAAGGCACGAAGATTTGCCTTCACCGCGATACCATTCAACTCAATCGCTTTTTCCAGGGCTGCACGGGAAATCGGGATCAATCCCATCTGAAAGGCAACGCCCAGCATGAAGGGATTGGTTGCTATGCTGTCGCCCATCAGGGCTTCGGCAACTTTTGTGCCCGGCAGGAAATGGGAGGCCTCAGCCCCAAGATTGTCACGGATGATCTGTTCCATCTCCGAAGCAGGGAATTGCCAGTCGGGATTGCGGGTGAAATCCCCCGTGATGGAGGCTTGGGTATTCACGACCGCTACGGTCGATCCCCGTTCAGCCTTCGCCATCGCATCGGTGCCAGAGGCGACAACGATGTCACAGCCCAGGATCAAATCCGCACCGCCTGCAGCAATGCGAACGGCTTTGATGTCTTCCGGGGATTTTGCCAGCCGAATATGGCTGGTGACTGGTCCACCCTTTTGCGCTAGGCCTGCCATGTCCAGGACGGAACAACCGGCCCCTTCCAAATGCGCGGCCATGCCCAGCAAGGCCCCGATGGTGACAACGCCAGTCCCGCCAACGCCGGTTAGCAGGATGTCCCAGGGCTTTTCCGTCAGAGGACGGATGGTGGGTTCGGGCAGGGCTTCAAATACATCGGCAACGCCAGCCGCCTGGGCTGATCCTGTATCGGCACCCTTGCCCTTGCGCAGGCTGCCGCCATGCACGGTCACAAAGGACGGGCAGAAGCCATCCACACAGGAATAGTCTTTGTTACAGCTGGATTGATCAATCTCGCGCTTACGACCGAATTCAGTTTCTTTCGGCACCACTGAAAGGCAGTTGGATTTCACGGAACAATCGCCACAGCCTTCACAGACGGCCTCGTTGATAAAGGCGCGTTTGGCGGGGTCAGGAAACAGGCCGCGCTTGCGACGGCGGCGTTTCTCCGCGGCACAGGTCTGGTCATAGATGATGACGGTGCAGCCGGGGGTGTCGCGGAATTCCTTCTGCAGGGTTGGCAGTTCGCTGCGGTGATGCACCGTCGTACCCGGCGGGAAGTAGCCCGGCGTCGTGCCATATTTCTCTGGCTCATCAGAGACCACAGCCAGGCGCGCGATTT
>JARGPE010000066.1:7768-18815 GCA_029212835.1 Alphaproteobacteria bacterium
TGAGGCCACCTGTTGCGCCATGGTCGGGACATCGATGGGGCCGTCATGAGGCTGGCCACCGGTCATCGCGACGGCATCATTGAACAGTATCTTATAGGTGATATTAACGCCCGACGAGACGGCAGCCCGGATCGCCAACAGGCCGGAATGGAAATAGGTTCCATCGCCCAGATTGACGAATACGTGGTTTTCACTGGTGAAGGGAGCCTGGCCAACCCAGGTTAGGCCTTCGCCGCCCATTTGGGTGAAGCTTTGGGTGTTGCGATCCATCCACAAGGCCATGTAGTGGCAGCCAATCCCGGCCAGCGCGCGGCTGCCTTCCGGGACTTTGGTGGAGGTGTTGTGCGGACAGCCGGAACAGAAATAAGGAACGCGCTTGGTACCCCCCTTAGTCTCCGCCAGAGATTTTTCTTTGGCTGACAGAAAGCCGAGGCGGTTTTTGAAATGCTCATTTGAGTCGACCGTGGCATTGCCACCGGGCAGCTTCTTCAAGCGGTCGACCAGTACACGGGCGATCCCCGCCGGGGTCAGTTCCCCATAAGAGGGCAATTGTAGCTCACGCTGGTCATTGAATTTTCCAACCACGCGGGGGCGGACATCTTCGCGCCAATTATACAGCTGTTCCTTCAACTGATTTTCGATCACGGCCCGCTTTTCTTCGACAACCAGAATCTCTTCCAGGCCTTCCGCGAAGTGGCGAATGCCTTCGCGTTCCAGTGGCCAGGGCATGGCAACCTTATAGATCACGATGCCCAGCTTCTCCGCAAAGGCCTCATCGATATGCAAGTCTTCTAGAGCCTGCATCACATCCAGATAGCTCTTGCCCGTGGTGACAATGCCCAGGCGACGATTTTTGCTGGGCCAAACCTGATAGTTCAACCCATTGGCGCGCACATAGGCCAGCGCCGCATAGAGTCGATATTTGTGCAGCAGCTCTTCTTCCTGCAACGGCTGGTGAATGGAAGCGCGGATATTCAGGCCGCCTTCGGGCATGTCGAAATTTTCTGGAATTTTGCACTCAACGCGGTGGGGATCCACATAAACAGAGGCGGAGGTATCGACTGTATCGGCCAGCGTCTTGAACGCGACCCAAACCCCGGCATAGCGGGACATAGCCCAGCCATGCAGGCCCATATCCAGGAATTCTTGCACATTGGCGGGATGCAAAACGGGAATCATGGCATCCATGAAGGCATATTCGGTCTGGTGGGCTGTGGTGGAGGATTTGCAGGTATGGTCATCACCCGCCAAGGCCAGCACGCCACCATGGGGGGAGGTCCCTGCCAGATTTGCATGGCGGAACACATCGCCAGACCGGTCAACCCCAGGTCCTTTGCCATACCAGATGGAAAACACACCATCGACCTCGGCACCGGGATACAGGCCCACCTGTTGCGTGCCCCAGACAGCGGTCGCCGCCAAGTCTTCATTCACGCCAGCCTTGAAGTGAATATTGCTCTTTTCCAGGAATTTCCGGGCACGCCATAACTGTTGGTCGAATCCGCCCAGCGGTGACCCGCGATAACCGGAGATGAAACAGCCGGTATTCAGTCCCGCTGCCTGATCCCGCAAACGCTGCATCAGCGGCAGGCGAACCAGCGCCTGTGTGCCGGTCAGGAAGACCCGGCCTTGCTCCAGCGTATATTTATCGTCGAGTTGTACATCTGCCAATTCGGCCATGGTGAGCCTCTCCCACTAAGAGCCCGGATGCTCATTCTTTAGGATGAGTATGGGGCTGGTATGAACGCATCACAAGACTGGTGTCCTGTGCGACTTTTTATTATTGATTGGATTTAGGTTAGCATTACTGACCTATATTTTCAACTGTCTTGCTTTCCCTTGCAGGCTGATGTCGAATCGCGGCGCATAAAGAGTTGAATGTGCATGAAACATGGGGATTGAGGGCGCGTCATGAAGCTATCCGACCGGGATATCCTGAAACGAATTGCTGATAAATCGATTGAGATTGAACCCGCTGAAAATGTTCGGTTCGGCCCAGTCTCTATTGACCTGACGCTGGATGATCGGTTCCTGTATTTCAAGCACGAGCAGATCTCCGTCATCGATGTCGATAAGGGGCTGGGTGGCAAAGGCTTGGGGGACAAAGACCCCATGACCGAATATGCGGTTCCAGAGGGCGAGGCTTTTATTCTACAGCCTAAAGCCTTCGCGCTGGGGGCCACGCGGGAACGGGTGAAAATCCCGGATGATCTGGTTGGATGGCTGGACGGTCGGTCCAGTCTGGCGCGGATCGGGCTGATGGTTCACGCCACCGCTCACACGCTGGAGCCAGGGTGGAACGGTGTGATCACGCTGGAATTTTTCAATGCTGGCAATGTGGCGCTGGCGCTGCGGCCGGGTATGCGGGTCTGTGCGGTCAGTTTTGAACCGCTTACCTCTCCAGCGCTGAACCCCTATGATCGCAAGGAGGGTGCGAAATACGTCAACCAGTCGGGGCCGGTGGCAAGCCGTGTTGGCTCCGATACCTGAACGCAGGAAAATTCAGGGGTGCATCTAGGGGCGGAACCCGGTATACGACGCCGACATTAACAAACCCATTTGTTTTCGGAAGAACGACACAATGACCGTGCTTGTTACGGGTGCCGCTGGCTTCATCGGAATGACCCTGTCCCACCAATTATTGGCGCGGGGAGAGACGGTCATAGGCGTTGACGACCTGAATGATTATTACGATCCAGCATTGAAGCAAGCGCGTCTGGCCACCCTGACAGACAAGCCGGGCTTTACCTTCAAGAAGCTGGATATCGCAGATACCGATTCAGTCCTTGCCCTGAACGAGCCCAATCTGAAGATTGATCATATCGTCAATCTGGCTGCACAGGCTGGCGTTAGATATTCCCTGCAAAATCCCTATGCCTATGTTCGGTCTAACCTGCTGGGCCATCTGAATGTGATGGAACTGGCACGTAGCATCGATGGCTTTAAGCATATGGTCTATGCCTCATCTTCCTCAGTCTATGGCGGCAATACCAAAGTACCGTTTTCGGTCGAGGATCGCACGGATACGCCGGTCTCGCTCTATGCCGCGACCAAGCGGTCAGACGAGTTGATGAGCCATTCTTATAGCCATCTCTATGATATCCCGATGACAGGCCTGCGCTTCTTCACGGTTTATGGACCCTGGGGTCGCCCCGATATGGCGGCTTGGATCTTTGTGGAGAAGATGTTGCGGGGCGAGAAGATTCCCGTATTCAACCACGGCGATATGATGCGCGACTTCACCTATGTGGATGATATTGTCGCTGGCGTTATGGCGGTGTTGGATGGCCCTCCCGTACGGGGTGATAAACTTGCGGCGCACACTGTCTATAACATCGGCAACAACCGCTCAGAACCTTTGATGCGGATGATCTCCGTTCTGGAATCTGCGCTGGGTATCAAGGCAGATATCGACTTCCAGCCGATGCAGCCGGGTGATGTACAGAAGACTTATGCCGATATTGATGCCATCGCCAATGATTTCGGCTATGCCCCGACAACGCCAATTGATGTCGGCCTGCCGAAATTTGTCGCCTGGTTTAAGCAGTATCACGGGCTATAGGGGGCGGGCAGCCCAGCCTAGCTGGTCTTACTCCACGACGTAGTCGGTCTTGAAGCCACCCTTTTTCGTCAGTTCTATCTTACCATCCTGAATGGCGTGCAGCCAGGCGGAGGATTTTTTCAGGCCACCCAGGGGGTACAGATGGGCCTGGATAATACCGCATGTGGGGTCGGTCGCCTTATAGTGTGCCAGGTCGCGGACCAGCTTGTCGGGTTCACTGACGCTCATCAGTTTGGCCACATTGCGGGCCTGCTTGGCGATGAAGCGCATTGAATTGCCAATGCCACAGGCCTGGGCATGTTTCATCAAGGTCTTAATGGTGGCCAGTCCTGGAATGCCGATATGGATTGGCAATGTGTTGCCTTCGGCCCGGATCTGCCGATCCCATTGGATCAACGGTTCAGCCTCAAAACAAAACTGCGTCGCAATATAGAAATCGATCGGGCTTTGCGCCGCATAGGCGTTCTTGTCCAACAGGGCTCGGATCACCTCTGCGGGTTTGATGTCCGGGCTGCCTTCAGGGTGACCGGCAATGCCCAGATGCTTGATGCCATATTTCTCAAACAGCCCCAGGCGCAAGATTTCCATGGATTCACTGAATTCACCGACCGGGTTGTCAACACCACCGCCAATCAGCAGGGCTTCTTCAACGCCGGTTTCTTCCGTCAGCATCTTCAGGTTTTCTTCAAAGAATGCTTTGGTCGGGATGGATCGGGCCGCGAAATGGGGGACCGGGCGCATGCCTTGGTCTTTCAGCTTCTTAACCGTCACAACGGTGTCGCGGAAGTCCGATCCGGGCAGAAAGGTGACATAGACAATTTGGTTTGGGCGCAGAACAGCGCGGAAGTCATCGATCTTCGCGGCACCGCCAGGGGTTACCTCCAGTGTGCAGGTGCTCATGAAGTTAACGATCTGATCGACCTCAGTCATGGTCATAGTCTCCGACATGGCGCGCTCTTTCTGCGTCTAGAGTATTAGGTTGCCGCTAGCCACGGCGTCTCCGGCGACGGCCACCCGTATCGCCATCGTCATTGGAATGGGCCGACTTCTTAGGAGGCAGCGTGACAACTGACTCCAAATTCGGGAAAGGTGCAGTCTTGTGTGGGAAGGCCATCGCGCCAACAAAATGCTCCTGAAAGCGGGGTTCGACAGCAGTTTCGATTTTCTCAATCCCAGACACGATCTGTTTGATTTCGTCACGGGATTTTCGGTTCAACAAGGCGATGCGTGCGCCGGTCCCAGCCGCATTGCCGACGGACGCCACCATATCCAGCGGGCAATCCGGGATCAGGCCCAGAACCATGGCATATTTCGCATCAATATGGCTGCCGAAAGCCCCGGCCAATACGATCCGCTCAACCGGTTTGCCCAATTTATCGATCAACAATTGCGCGCCCGCATACAGCGCACCCTTTGCCAATTGAATGGCACGGACATCTGCCTGTGTGACGCGGATTTCCGGTTCTCCCCGATGCAAGATATAGGAGAAGGTGCGCCCTTCGCCTAGAATGCGGTCGGTACGCGCAGCGGTGTTGCCATCAACGATGCCATCTTCCGTGATCAAGCCTGCCAGAAACATTTCAGCCAGGACTTCGATAATGCCCGAACCACAGATACCTGTGACACCAATCTTTTTCGTTGCTTCATCAAAGCCAGACTCGTTGGACCACAGGTCAGAGCCGATCACCTTGAAGCGAGGCTCCAGTGTTTCCGGATCGATGCGTACCCGTTCAATGGCACCAGGGGCTGCCCGTTGACCGGATGAGATTTGTGCGCCTTCCAGGGCAGGGCCAGTCGGGCTGGAACAGGCCAGTAGCCGTTCCTTATTCCCCAGGATGATTTCTGCATTCGTGCCGACATCGACAACCAGGGTCACTTCATCGCGTAATTGCGGGCCTTCAGCCAGGGCAACACCGGCGGCATCTGCACCGACATGCCCCGCGACACAGGGCAGGAAATAGACTCTGGCACCTGGATTGGTTTTGCCCTTCAGGTCCAGATCATGGGCCATCACTTCAACCGATTGGTTCGTGGCCAGCGCAAAGGGTGCCCAGCCCAATTCTGTCGGATCAATGCCCAGCAACAGGTGATGCATGATCGGATTTCCAACCATCACCAATTCCAGAATTTCTGTTGGCTGGATATTTGCCTCTTTCGCGGCTTCGCCAATCAGTGTTCCCAGGCTTTCGCGAACGGCATTGGTCATTTCAATTTCGCCGCCTGGATTCATCATCACGTAGCTGACGCGGCTCATCAGGTCTTCGCCAAAGCGGATTTGCGGGTTCATCGCACCAACTGAGGTCACGACTTCGCCGCTCTGCAGGTTTGTTAAATGAACCGACATGGTGGTGGACCCGACATCGATGGCACAGCCAAAGATTTTGTCGTGGAAGCCTGGCCAGACATAAATTAACTCATGCTCGTTTCGGATCGCCGCAGTGACTTTCCAATCGCCCTTGCGCAGGGCTTTCTGCAGGCTTTGGATGACAGATAAATCCGCATGGTCAACGGTCAGGCCCCATTGTTCCAACAGGGCTTGCTCCAACCGCTCCAAGTCACCGGATGGATGGTGCATGTCAGGTTCTTCAACTTCGACATAATGCAAGCGCACGACTGGGTTGATCTCAATGCTGCGAACCTCTGCCCGCTTGCGCACGACCTGCTTGTGGACCTGACTGTCGGCAGGAATGTCGATGACCAGATCACCCTGGATTGTGCTGGAACAGCCCAATCGGCGATCGGCCTTCATTGTGCGCTTGCTTCTATAGCGTTCCTCGACCTCATTCATCGGTGAGATGTTTTCGGCCTTACTCTTGATTTGAAACTTGGAGAAATCGCCGATGGATGGGGCGACCTGACACCGACCACAGATACCCCGCCCGCCACAGACCGAATCCAGGTCTACGCCCAAATGCCGAGCAGCCTGAAGGATCGGCGTGCCGATCGCAAAATCGCCACTGCGGCCTGAGGGGGTGAAAACAACATGCGCGGTTTTCCCCTCAGGCACAGGGTTTTGGATGTCAGTCTTACTTGGGTCGGCGTCAGCCATAAAATACTCTTTTTGGTTACCAGAAGGGTAAAACGTCTATCTATTCGGCAGCACGACGGCGACGCGTGCTGCGTCCACCGCGGGCCCCTTGAGCTTCCCCTTCAGCCGATGCTTCACGGAAGCGTTTGATCCAGGCGGCACAATCCTTGTCGTGACCGGCGATCACATCGGCACCCCAGATGGCGTGCATTTCAGGCTCGTGCAGCGGGTTCATGATGGCGCTGGTCATGCCTGCGCCTACTGCCATGGACAGGAATGCCCCGTTCAGCGAATGCCGGTTCGGCAGGCCGAAGCTCATATTGGAGGCACCGCAGGTCGTGTTCACTTTCAATTCATCATGCAGGCGCCGGATCAGGTTCAACGCCCCAACGCCAGCATTGCCCAATGCACCAATTGGCATCACCAGCGGATCGATGACGATGTCATGGGCGGGAATGCCATAATCGGCGGCATGTTGAACGATCTTCTTTGCAACTTCGAACCGGACATCGGGGTCTTCCGAGATCCCGGTTTCATCATTTGAAATCCCGACCACGGCACAGCCGTATTTTTTGACCAGCGGCAGGACAACTTCCAAACGCTCTTCTTCCCCGGTGACGGAGTTCAGCAGGGGTCGTCCTTCATAGGCAGCGAGGCCTTGTTCCAGCGCTTCGACGATAGAGCTGTCGATGCACAGCGGAATATCCACCAAGCTTTGCACCAGCTTGATCGTTTTGGCCAAAATATCCGGCTCATTTGCCAGCGGGATACCGGCATTAACGTCCAACATATGCGCACCAGCCGCAGCCTGGGCCAGGGCATCGGCGGTGACCGTCTCGAAATTATACTCTTTCATTTCCGCGGCCAGTTTCTTGCGGCCGGTTGGGTTGATTCGTTCCCCAATTACGGTGAAAGGGCGGTCAAACCCAATGATGTGGGTCTTAGTCTTGGATTCGAGAACAGTACGAGTCATTGGGCAAATTCCTTGATACAATGTCGCTCCACAATGTCGGGGACGACATCGGGTCGGCACGACTGGATTAGTCCGTCGGCTGATGGACGAAAGGTAACCGAGCGAGCGCAATGGAACAGCGCGCCCGCGTCTATTTACGTCGGAATCGCGCCGTTCTCAGTTTTCAGTGAACAAAGTCCTGTCTTTGGACTTGTCCACGCGGTCGGTCAGACGGTCTCAGACACCGAATTCGGTGTCTCAACAGGGTCAGGAAAACGGGCCCAACTGGAAACCGGTTCCAGATCATCGACAACCCGTTCGTCGCGAACCCAGCCCAGAACCGGTCGGAAACCGTCCTCTGCGCGATCTCGCAATAGGGTGTCCAGGGCGGCGGTATGTTGTGGCAGCGATCCGCCACCGATCAAATTAACAGTGCCATCGCGCAAGGCACTGTCCAGCCAAGCAGCACGGCGCGCATCGCCGGGGCGGAATTGTACGATCCCATCGGCACTGTCAACGGTGCGCGGACCAAATCGGGGGCCGCCTTCGATCCGTTGCAGCAGGATGGCAATGCGGCTGTTCAGTTTTTCGCGGGCTTTGCTTGCCCCCTCCAGCATGGCCTGAATGCGACCAACACCAGGAAGCACGTCCAACAGAATGCCATCGGCCCCGCCGGCAATCAGACCTTCAACCTGGATACAGGCTGCGGCTTCAACCTCACCAGGGGAAATATCCCATCCATCATCGCGCACGACGCCCATGACAAAGCGCCGGCGCCCTTCGCCAGGAACACTGTCGACAGCCTCAGCAGCGGCTTCTGCGGCTTTGAAATTGATCAGGAACGCTTCTTCTTCCAGGCCATAGGCCCGCAAGGTCAGCGGGTTGGCGCGCAGGCTGTTTGTGCGAACGATATCTGCGCCAGCCCTTAAAAACGCCTTATGTACGTCGACAACTTTGCTGTAGCGCGTCAGGTTTAGCACTTCTGAGCATTCGACGGCCCCGAAAAAGTCCCGTTCAGCATCCAGATCCAATTCTGGGATTTTCAACTCTCTGGTAATGGAGCCATCCGTTAACAGAACATGATGGTTTAGGGCTTCTGTAATTGTCCGCATTGGTTTACGCAGCCTCCTCTTTTTGAGTAATCACGGCGTTTGTTGTGCCGGTGATGCCAAGCGCTCGGGCGATGGTCAACGCATCCCGCACGCGGTTTAAAGTGTATAGGTGAATGTGATCGACCCCTTCCGCGATCAAACGATCGGATAAGGAAACGGTGGTGGCAACCGATAACGTGCGCACCGTTTCTGGATCATCTTCCAGTCCAGCAAATCGCGCATCCAACCAGCCCGGCACTTTCGCGCCGCAACCTGCCGCAAAACGGTGCAATCCTTCCAGGCTGGCAATGGGCAATAGGCCTGGAATGATTGGCTGATCAATACCGGCGGCACGACAGTCATCCCGGAACCGCAAGTAATCTTCGATGTTAAAAAAGAACTGCGTGATTGCTTCTGAGGCCCCCGCAGCGAATTTGCGCTTCAGATGGTCCATTTCAGCGGCTTTCGATGCCGATTTAGGATGTCCTTCTGGATAACAGGCAACTGCAATGTCAAAGCCACCAATCTTGCTCAGGGCCTCGGTCAGGGCGGCGGCACAGGGATATTCATCCCCTGTCAGCGCAGGGGCATCACCGCGCAGGGCGACAATGCGCCGAACGCCTTTCGCCTTCCAATCTCGGGCCAATGTATCAATTCGGTCCTTTGATTGGCTGGATGCGGTCAGATGGGCGGCAATTTTGTCGGCAAGCCCGTTTGAAATCAGGGCATTCATCGCGGTTTCGCTGCGATCCCGGCCCGAGCCAGACGCGCCATAGGTGACGGAGACATAATCGCCGACTTCTGCCAGACGCGCGACATTATCCTCGAACGACTCTGAGGTACCGGATTTTGGCGGGAAAACTTCAAAACCAATGCGGATTCGGTTGCTCATGCTGCTTCCTCCGCCCGGGATTGTAGATCCTTTTGTGCTGTCCATACACAGACTGTCAGCGCCCCACCTTCTAAGCGTGTCACCGACAGGTCGCCAAACCCGGCATCACTGAGCCAGTCTTGGATTTGCACTTGTGTAAATCCGGGCCAGCGATGGGCGTGTTCGGCCCGCAATTCTGCCAGATTGTGTTGTTCAAAATCGACAATCAGGATGCGACCCTTGTCGGAAAGCACACGAGATGCTTCTGCCAGAGCCAGCGCCGGATCATCGGCATAATGCAGAACCATATGCAGAACGGCTGTGTCAAACTCCTGATCGGCACTGGGGATTTGATACATATCTGCTTGGCGCACCTGGCATTCGCTCAAGCCCTCGCGTTCAATCGCCGCACGGGCAACCCTCAGCATTTCTGCCGAAAGATCGATCCCCACCGCAGATTTGGCGCGGGGCCCTAGAAGCTCCAGCAATTTGCCAGTGCCAGTGCCGATATCCAGCAGACGCCCCAAGGACCAATTGCGGGTCACGGAGGTCAAAGCGTGAGACACGGCATCTTCATCGACATGCAGCGTACGGATGCGATCCCATTCCGCCGCGTTGCGTTTAAAATAGTCAGCCGCTTCGGCATCCCATTTGCGCCGTAACCGATCCAGCCGCTCCATGTCGCGGGCCAAAACCGGGTCTTCCTGAGGCAGAAGATCCAGAACGGCAGAGGCGAAGCCAGAGGCATTATCATCGGATTTGCGATCCGATGCCAAGCGATAGCGCGCCCAAGATCCCTCCTGGTGGCGTTCCAAGACATGGCCTTCAACCAGTAATTTTAGATGACGGGACAGGCGCGGCTGGCTTTGGCCCAACAGGCCGACCAGATCGCTGACGGTCAGTTCCGAATGCGCGCACAGGTTCAGAATCCGAATTCTGGTCGGTTCCGCCACGGCGCGCATTGCCTGAAGAAGTCTGTCCATTCTTTGAAGCCTCATAATGTGATGCACACATAACAATATCTTTATGTCGTTTTGTCAATAAAAAAGAGACTCATTGGAATCTCTTGGATGCAGAGACCAAAAGACGATTCCAATAGAATGGAATATCCTAGGGGGCCGTTGCGCGATTGCGCACGGGCAGAGCCTAAAAGAATTTTGTCATTTCGGTTGGGTTCAGGCGCAGGATTACTTTAGAAAAGACAGCTCAATCGCGTGCAACGCTTCATCGCTGTGAATAATGCCGTCAGCTTCGATCAACGTTCGGATCGTCTGTTGCAGGGTTTCCAGGGCTTCTTGTCCCTTGGTCGCCACGATATTATGGGCGCTTTTCAGCATTGTTCGCGAATCAGGATATAGTCGGCGCACGATCTCCCAGACCGTATCGGCGGGACATTCGGTCTTCCCATAATTATTTTGGATGAAGGAGAGAACAACGGTCCGTTCTGCTGGGTGCAGATACCCATCACATCTGGAGAAGAACATCAGGACGGACAACTCGTCCCGGGCGGCGCATAGTAGGGAGCGGGTCTGATCGCTGAGAC
>JARGPE010000304.1:0-2032 GCA_029212835.1 Alphaproteobacteria bacterium
AGCCTTGCTGGCTGTTGTGATTGATCTCAGCGGCAGCCAACGCATCGGGATGGCGACCATCATTCCATTTCTGGTCGTTGGTCTTATTTTGCTGCATTGGGTGCGTGACGAGGTTTAAGTATGCAGAATGCGCTTAATCATTCGGATCGATTGGCCTTAAAGGCGCTGAGCCAGCGATCAGACGCTCGTGGCTTGCTTCAATTTGGCGGTCATATGGGATTGATTTTGCTGCTTGCTCTTGGCGCATGGCAGGTCAAGGCCGCCTGGGGTTGGATAATGGCTTTGCCAATTCAGTTCCTATTGGGGGTCGCTCTAATTTTCCTTTTTGCACCGGCCCATGAATGTGTGCATCGCACGGCCTTTGCCACACGTTGGATCAATGATGCGGTCGCGGCCTTCACTGGATGGATTTTGATGCTGCCTCCACAGTATTTTCGGGCCTTTCATCTGGAACATCACCGCCATACTCAAATTCCTGGCAAGGATCCGGAATTAGCGGGCAAGGCGATTGGGTCGGTCGGCCAGTATCTGTGGCATATTACTGGTATTCCCTATTGGCGCGCCGCTGTGACCGGGTTGATCACCCATGCCCTTGGGCGTGGTATGGAGCCCTTTTTGACCGGGCGAACCGCCCGATCCGTGCAACGGGAGGCACAGATCTTTCTGGCCCTGTATGGCCTTGCAATGGTTGTGTCTGTTTGGATCGGCAGTTGGGCCTTGCTGACCTATTGGCTGATCCCGGTGGTTATGGCGCAACCCTGTCTGCGCCTGTATTTGCTGGCGGAACATGGTCTGTGCCCGATGGTGGACGATATGTTCCGCAATACCCGAACGACCTTGACCAATCCCGTGATCCGGGCTTTGGCATGGAACATGCCATATCATACGGAACATCATGCCTTCATGGCGGTGCCCTTTCATCGCCTGCCAGAGGTTCATGCATTATTTCAGGACCGGATCGCGGAACAAACACCAGGCTATCTAGCCTTTCATAAAGACTATCTAAGGGAATTGCGGAATCCCCAGTCTTCTGTTTAATCTAGTCCCGTAGTTCTCGGGGCGGGGTGAAACTCCCCACCGGCGGTAAGGTCTGACTTCTGCAAAGAGGGATGGGCTAAGCCCGCGAGCGCTTCTGGATCATCCGGTTGGGCGATTTGGAAGGTCAGCAGAGTTGGTGAAATGCCAACGCCGACGGTGATAGTCCGGATGGTAGAGAACGGAAGCGTGAGCAGATTCAGCCCATGACTGATCATGGCTGGACTGTGATGCGTCTTTCCGTGCGTCCCGGTGGTAAAGGATGGTTCGGAAAGGAAAATTACATGACTTCCCCTCGTGACAGTCAAAATACGCAGACTAAAATAGCCGTCATCAGCGCAGGCTGGCATGCTGATATCGTGGATCGTGCCGCAACCAGCTTTATTGGGCATCTGCCAACGGTGGGCTTGCAGGATGCTCAGGTTGAACGATTTGCTGTGCCGGGCGCTTTTGAAATCCCACTTTTGTGCCAGCGTTTGGCGCGCCAAGGCGGGTTTGATGCAATTGTCGCCTGCGCCCTTGTGGTGGATGGCGGTATCTATCGTCACGATTTCGTGGCCAGCGCAGTCATTGATGGATTGATGCGGGTGCAGTTGGATGAGGGGGTTCCGATTTTCTCTGCGGTCCTCACGCCACATCATTTTCATGATCATGCCGACCATCAGGATTTCTTCGCGACCCATCTTGATAAGAAAGGCCGGGAAGTGGCTGATGCCGTTGCTGCCGTGTTGATGCCCAGTCGCATTGCCAGTGCTGCTTAACAATACTCACGCAGTTGTCATGTAACGTCATTGGCAGTTTCGCCGCTGACATCTTAGATGTTGGGGTAGAGTGTTCCCTATCAGCCGAGACAAAACCATGAGCAGCGCCGTGATTCCTGAAACACCCCCGACCAAGAAACCACTGTGGCAGCGTTTGCTGCCGCTTCTTGTCCTGGTGGTTTTGTTTGGGGCGTTTTTCGCCCTGGACCTTGGACGGTTTGTTGGTTTTGACGCCC
>JARGPE010000304.1:2042-3042 GCA_029212835.1 Alphaproteobacteria bacterium
AACTGCAATCCTTTGTCGCCGACAATGCCATTCTCGCCGTGGTGGCCTATATGGTGATTTATGCGGTGATGGTCTCTGCCTCTTTGCCTGGTGCGACGGTGTTTACGGTTGCTGGCGGTTTCCTGTTCGGCAGTGTGCTGGCAACCCTTTACACAGTTGTTGCCGCCACATTCGGCGCGACAGTCATTTTTCTGGCGGCCAAGACATCACTGGGCGATGCCTTGCGGAACAAGGCTGGGGGGCGCGTCGACAAATTGCTGACGGGGTTTCAGGAGGATGCTTTTAACTATCTGCTGGTGCTCCGTCTGGTGCCGGTTTTCCCATTTTTCCTGGTCAATATTGCGCCTGCCTTTGCCTCGGTTTCATTGCGTGTCTATGTCGCGGCGACCTTCTTAGGCATCATTCCGGGCACTTTTGTCTATAGCCAGGTCGGCACAGGATTGGGCAGTATCTTTGAGTCCGGTCAGGCCTTTACCCTGGGCAGTGTATTAACCCCAGAAATCATCATTGCCTTGATTGGATTGGCTGTGTTGTCAGTCATTCCGGTTCTGTACAAGCGACTGAAACGGCGCTGATCTGATTACCCTTAATCTGGTGGCCCTTAATCGGGCATCACGGTCGCGGTTTTGTCCTTGGTACGGATTTCCCGCTTAATTGTCATGACATGCCCCGCATCATCGCGAGCCCAATATTGCAGCGTGATGCGGTCTGGGTCCACAGGCGTTGCGAAATGATGGTCTCGCTGGGTCAGGCTGCTACCTGGTTCTATGCGATAGCGCACACAGGCGTCGGCACAGGATGTTCCGTCTTCAACACAGACTTTGCCCCGATAGATATACAAGCCAATTCCAGCTGATTCCTTAAAGCGGCGGTCATGGGTGAAGCGGTGCCGACCCTCTTGGTAGGAATAGGCGAAATCGTCCATGATCAGGCTCAAGCGTGCCGGTGTCTTGGAATCAACAGAAGGTTCAGGCAGCTCCTTTAGACAGGATGTGCTGAT
>JARGPE010000305.1 GCA_029212835.1 Alphaproteobacteria bacterium
CATGACCAAGGGGTGGGTCGATCGTGTCTGGAGTTGGGGATGGGCTGATACCAAAGATCGATGATTATGACCCATCTGACCGGTTCGGGAGGTTTTCCGGTAAGAAGCGTGTCGCTGTGCGATACGGGGTATCGGTCAAGACGCGCGCCGCTGTCCGGAGAGCCTCCCGAACTGGCCTTTGGTGAGCCCAGCTTGCCCTTCGGACGGCGTTGCGACGCTTGCCCGGCCAACCAGGCCGCGCCGCGCCGCGCGGCGCGCCTGGCCGACAGGCAAGCTGGGCCCAGCAGTTGGGCCATAATCATCGATCTTGGGTATAAGATCAGTTGGACGACCCGAACCAATCACGCCAGCGGCTGCGTTCCGGCGTGCTCCTGATACCGGCGGGCACGCGTTCAGACGAAATGGATGATGCTGGCTACCGTTCTGCCCTGAAAACAGCATGGATGAAGGGAACCTTCGGCTATTTCGGGTTTTCTCCGCGCAAGCTCGAGCTGCTCTGCGGTTCAACGCGCTCATCAAGGCGGCGACAAACGCTGCTGGAAAAAAGCCATCAGATTGGCCTTGATCTGGCGCCGCCCAAGAGACCGCACGGTCAAGATGAAACTTTTGTTGGGTGTTTCTGAATAGCCGTTTTCAGGGCTTTGTCGATCGTCATTTGCCCAATTGTTTGGCCGCAGATACATAATCTGCGCCTGCGCCATCTACATCTGCTGAGCGGGCAAATCGACCAAACTTGAAATCAAGGCAAGCAGCCCAATGAGAAAGAGAACAGCTAATGGCGCATTCCGGCGCCTGTTCATCGTATCGGGCGTATCGGATTCCAGCGGTCAGCCCTAGCGCGGCGGGTGGCGATGTTTGGGCACCCGGCCATGCCCTGCAACTGGCCTCCACCTTGGGCTTGTACACCATCATGTCTTGCCGGGCGCACGATCTGCGCAGGCAGGCGGTTGTTTTTTGGGTGAAAAGCGTAAACTCCTATCCGCGTCGGCATTGCATTTGGGAGATGCCAGCGCTGTCTCACCCCATTCCAGCACCAAATATATTTCAAATGAAGGACTTGCCATGAACATCAATATCAGCAGAAAAACAGTTGCCGCCGCTTTTCTTGTGTCGGCCATGGCTCTGCCTGTTCCGGCGTTCGCGCAGGATGATGCTCTGGCCTGCGCCACACAGCATGGCCTGACATCGGAGCATTCCACCAGTGTCGGGGATTTGACCTTCACCAACAGTTCCGATGCCTACATTCAGATCTTTAGGGTCGATCCGGACGGAACCAGCATGGAAATGACATCTTTGGAGGCAGGTCAGACAAGCAAACTGACCCAGAACCGGGAAGCTGTTTATGTCGGCCTGGATTCGCAAGGAAATTGCATGGGTGCAGGCAAATTGAGAGAATCGCGCGCCACCATCACGTTTGGCGGCTAAGCATACCGAGGTCTGAAAAGGGCTGCGCATTCTATTGGCCAGTCTCATCTCAGGGGCTTGATGACGCGCTACTCGGGTTCTTCAATCCGGATCGCGTCATCATAGACAATGGTCGTGACCTGCACATCCTTCGATGGCTTGGGCGCCCAACTGGCGATCCCTTCGGCCAATTCCAATCGCAACAGGCGGCTGGCATCGGGGGCGACCCAGACGGAATAGCGCCCACCCCACCAGGAGCCGTATTCGTTTGGCTCAGGCTTCGACAGGAAGCGGTAGAGAATAGCGTTTTCACCATCGAGATCGGTTGCGCCAAGGCATTCCGGTTCGCTGACCGAGGCCGCAAGTCTGGCGTTGGTGGCGCGGACGAATTCCTCGGGGTTGCCGGTGCCGGTATCGTTGGACCTTGTCCAAGGGCCATCGAAGCTGGAACCTGTCCAGGAGGCATTGCCGATCGCCATGAAACAGCCATGGGGCGTGCAATTGATCGATCGGATGGGCCCATCCCAAAGGACATCCGATGAGGCTGCCTCGGTTCCGTCGGGACTGCGCACTATGGTGGTCTCGCGTCTGTTCCCCCTGGTAAAAGGGTCCCATGCACCGCCCTGGAACAATGTGTTGATCTCATCTGCACAATTGGCTGCGGCGGGGGCGGTTGCGGCCAGGCTTAACAGGCAGAAAATCGTTATAAAACGCATGGGGCGCTCCAGAATTCAGGGTTTGCAACAGCGCTTTCCGGAAATTCCCAATGAACCGCCGTGCATCATCCTACCCAACCCCAAGGCGTTTCTTCAAGCCATTTCTCTGGTGCGTATCGTTCCAGCTACCACCCAGGGCGGTTTTTTCGTTGCGCACCAATTGGCCAGACAGCAGTCAATGATATTTTCAACACGGTAGGATTGCGCCTTCCAAATGCGGGTGGAGAGACAGAAATCATTTCGCTTGACCTCAAGTTAACTGGAGGCTGCACAATGGTTTTGAATGAGCGCTCTGGATGTGCCTTGTCGTTTCCCCTGTTGGCATGATGCGGCGTGTATGGTCTGCTCATTCGATGGCCAGGAATGATGACCGCGGAGTTCACTTATGCATGTTTTGACTGTCCTGGATCATCCCGATCCTGCCTCGTTCAGCGCTTCTGTTGCGCAACAATTCATCAATGGCGCCAGGGCTGCGGGTCATTCGGTCGAGCTTGCAGATTTGCATGCCGAAGGTTTTGATCCGCGTTGGTCGATGGCTGACATTGAAGGGGAGGGCGACGCAATCCCATCGGCAGATGTGGCGAAAGAACAGCAGCGAATCGCGCGGGCAGATGCGATCTGCCTTGTTTTTCCGCTGTTCTGGTGGGGCATGCCGTCCATGACCAAGGGGTGGGTCGATCGTGTCTGGAGCTGGGGATGGGCTTACGATCAGTTGGACGACCCGGACCAATCACTGCAACGACCCCGTTCCGGCGTGCTCCTGATACCGGCGGGCGCGCGTTCAGACGAAATGGATGATGCTGGCTACCGTTCTGCCTTGGAAACAGCATGGATAAAGGGAACCTTTGGGTACTTTGGATTCTCGCCGCGCAGGCTCGAGCTGCTTTGTGGCTCAACGGGCTCATCAAAGCGACGAAAG
>JARGPE010000067.1:0-17577 GCA_029212835.1 Alphaproteobacteria bacterium
TGTCAGATAGTTCCAACTGGACCAGACTTTCCGGCGTTTCGGCATTTGCGCCACATCACTGTGTAAAATGGCGCGGTTTGTCTGATAGGTGAAACGCGACAGAATATCGGATTCCTGCTTCGTCTTATCGCCTAAAAGACAATGCGCCTGATCCCCATGACAGGCGAAGACCACTCGATCATACTCTGCTGTACAACCATCTTCTAAATTCAGGGTGACGGCTGAATCTCCCCGGGTCACAGCCTTAACGCCCTGACTGACCAGAACATCGCGTCCCAGATCAGCCCGAATGCGACGGACATATTCCCGGCTACCGCCTTGAACCGTCCACCATTGTGGCCGATTTTCGACCTGCAAAAGCCCATGATTGTCAAAGAACCGAATGAAGCTGGCTGCCGGAAATTCGCCCATCTTACTGACGGGACAAGACCAGATCGCCGCCGCCATCGGCAACAGATGATTATCAATAAAGGCATTGGAATAGCCATCGCGCGCCAACAGGTCCGCCAGTGTCATTCCCTCCAACATGCCAGAGGTCAACAGGCCGGGTGCTACTTTATAAAAGCGCAGGATATCGCGGACCATTCGAATAAATTGGGGTGAGATCAGATTTCGTTTCTGCGCGAACAGGCTTTTCAGATCGCTGCCACCATATTCCAGCCGACCCTGATCAACCGACACACCAAAGGACATATCGGTCTTGATCCGGGTCACACCCAAAGTATCTAGCAACCCGATCAGATTTGGATAGGTACGCTCGTTATAAACAATAAAGCCTGTATCGACAGGGAGGCTCTCACCCCCCAATACAGGGGCATCAATTGTGTTTGAATGTCCCCCAACCGTCGCATTTTTTTCATAAACCGTGACATCATATTTCTGGTTCAGCAGCCAAGCAGATCCCAGGCCTGCAATGCCACTTCCAATCACTGCGATTTTCATAAATTAAGCCGCTCCCTTAATGTCATTATACGCATCCAATGCCCGATTACGCGCCTGAATGTGGCTCACAATAGGCTTCGGATATGTTTTCCCCAGATTAACCCCCGCAGTTTTTAAAATATCGGGCGGGGCCTCCCAGGGTTTATTGAGATATTTTGTTGGCATATTCTTTAATTCTGGGACCCAGTGACGAATATAGAGTCCATCTGGATCAAATTTCTCCCCCTGCCCAATGGGATTAAAAATGCGAAAATACGGAGCGGCATCTGCACCACAGCCCGCAGTCCATTGCCAATTAGCAACATTATTTGCCAGATCTGCATCAACCAGCGTATCGCGAAACCAGGCTTCCCCAACCCGCCAATCGATCATCAAATGCTTAATCAGAAAAGAGGCGACAACCATGCGAACCCGGTTGTGCATAAAACCGGTGTGCCATAACTCGCGCATCCCGGCATCAACCAAGGGATAGCCAGTTTTCCCTTGTTCCCAGGCCGTCACGGCATCGGGGTCGTTCTGCCACGGAAACGCGTCAAAGCGAGAGTTGTAGTTCGTGTCAGGCAGCGACGGATTATAAAACAGCAGATTGTGATTGAAATCCCGCCAACCCAACTCTCGCAGGAAGGACCAAACTCCTTTTTCCAGGGCACCACTCTTATCGGCCCGCACCCTATCCAGGGCAATGTGCCAGATTTCCCGGGGACTGATCTCTCCAAAGGCTAAATGCGGACTTAGACGAGAGGTTCCCTCTATATCCGGTCGATTCCGAGTCTCATTATAGCCCTGGGCTATCTCATCCAGAAAAGCAGCCAACCGCGTCCGCGCACCAGTCTCGCCCGGAGTCCAAGATTCACGCAATCCGCCCGCCCAATCCGGTGCAACGGGTAACAGCGACCAATCCTCCAGAGCGTCGCTATCAATTGCACTGGGCAAAGCGGGCAACTTCTTTGGCGCTGGAATAGGTTGGGGCAACTCACCCAGAGCCTGTTCTGCCTTCCAGAATGGAGAAAACACGCCATAAGAGCCACCCGCCTTCGTCTGGACTTCCCACGGCTCATGTAACAGGGACCCATTAAAGCTTTCGACCAAGAGGTCTTGCTCTTTCAATATCTTTTTAATTTCAGAATCGCGGGAGACTGCATCAGGCTCGTAGCAGCGGTTCCAATAGACCGCCGTCGCGCCCGTTTCCTGACACAGATCGATAAGACATTTCTGCGACGGGCCTCGTCGAAGAATCAGTTTCCCGCCCAACCCCTCAATTTCGTTCATCAAGGCCGTCAGGCTGTGATGCAGCCACCATGCGCTGGCCGCACCAATCGGCAGCGCGCCTTCACTTTCAGTATCCAGAATGAACACACAAACTGTGCACCCGCCCCGCGATAATGCAGCCCGCAAAGCAGGATTGTCAGAAAGGCGTAAATCCTTCCGTAACCAATAGAGGCTGACGTCTGTCATAAGCCCTTCCGAGACATGATCCCCACCACAGAGCAGGTTTCAAAACCCACTATGACTGATACGGCAGAGAAGCCCGTTTCGGATTAGGGTATTTCAATAAAAGTTTTAGAAATAACAATGATCCACCCAATTGATGAAATCGTATTTATGAATACGTGGTGAGCATGGCTCGCCGTATCCTTGACGGAACCTTCCCCCCACCGTCGTCAAGGGTACCACTGGACTGGCGGCTTGTTCGCTGGTCCAGTGCGTATTGGGGAATCAAGCAGCGCGCAGCAACCGGGCCTTTGGGACCCGAACAATACTGCGCCCTGTCGCAAGATGAACTGAAAATCCCTTTGGAAATAGACCGCTGATTGCCGGGTCCCAAACACTCAACCCACCTGTAGAGCGGCCATAGGCAGGCAAAATCAGGCGGGACCCGTCCTCGATAAAACAACGGGTCGATAACCGCCTCCCACGGGTCTGGACACTGGCTTTCGGATGAAAATGCCCGGAAACTTCCCCCGCCCGAGGCCCCATCTCGGCCTGATGCCGAAACACCAGGGGACCATCGATCCATTCTGCATGAACGCTGCCCCCCAGATCCGGCGGTGGCGCGGGATCATGATTGCCCGCGATCCAAATCCAATCTGTCCCCGCAACCAGTCGTGCCAATTGGGCACGATCCTGCGACGGCAGGCGGTCCGATGCCTGAGCATCATGAAAACTGTCGCCCAGGCAAATGACACGGTGAGGCCGCAATCGTGTAAGCACTGTGGCAAGTGTGGCCAGCGTGGCGCGGCTGTCATAGGGGGGCAGCATCTGTCCACCACGGGCAAAAGCGGACCCTTTTTCCAGATGCAGATCTGCCACAATAACAGTGTTCCGCGCCGGCCAATGCAAGCTGCCATCTGGAAGAGCCGATAGAGCCGCGCCATTCAGCACGATCGCGCTGCTATCGCGCAGAGGAGTTGTCATTGTCGCTGGTTTCATCATCGGCACTTATAGCGGAAGCCCCCCTTGTGGGTCCATCCGCATCGCCTCTTCAATCAGTTCTACTGCCAACTCATCGAACAATTGATCTTCCGCATCGCCAAAGACCGCTTCCTTTCCAATCTCCAGCAGGATCGGCACGGCCAAAGGAGAAACACGATCCAGGCGCCGATGGCGGATACCTCCGGTCTTCACCCGAGCCAGAAACTCTGCAAGCCTGCCGACATCAATCATCCCACCCTTGGCATCAGCGCGGGTGGCCTGCAGCAACACATGATCTGGCTCATGCCGCCGCAACACGTCATAAATCAGGTCCGAATTAAAGGTGACCTGACGACCCGTCTTTTCCTGACCCGGCTGACGACGTTCGATCAATCCGGCGATCACCGCAACATTGCGGAAGGTTCGCTTCATCAGCGAACTTTCTTCCATCCAGGCCTCCAGATCATCGCCCAGCATATCCTCATCAAACAGGGACTCCATATCCTTTGCCGCATGCAGCCCCCAGACTGCGATCACATAATCACTGGCGACAAAGCCTAATGGAGCCAGACCCAGCCGCTCCATCCGTTTGGTCAAAAGCATGCCCAATGTCTGATGGGCATTGCGCCCCGCAAAACTATAGGCGACCAGATATTCCTTCCCGGCGCGGGGGAAAGTTTCCACCAGCAACCCATCGCGCCCTGGCAACAGGGATCGCCATTGCTGCAGGTTCAGCCATTCGCGCACCTGATCCGGCAATCCAATCCAGGAAGAGGGATCAGCCAAAGTCGCGCGTACACGGTCGGACAATAGTGTCGTGAAAGGCAGCCGTCCCCCCATATAGGCGGGGACTTTCGGGTCCTTGCCCCGAGCCGCACTGACCTCAACCGCGGTCTGCTTGATGCCCTCAAACCGCAGCATGCGCCCGGCAAAGACGAAGGTATCGCCCGGCTCCAGCCCGGTTGCGAAATATTCTTCAACCTCCCCCAAAATGCCACCACCACGTAGTCGAACCTTCAGGGTAACCGCTTCCACAATCGTCCCGATATTCATGCGATGACGATGGGCCAGCTTTGGATTGGCAACTTCATAAGTACCGGCCGACGTCAGGAACAAACGCTTCCAACGATCATAGCTTTTCAAGGCATAACCGCCATCTTCCACAAACCGCAATGCCGCGTTGAAGGCATCGCGGGTCAGATCGCGATAGGGGGCCGCCTGCCTGATTTCTGCGAAAATATCATCCGCCCGAAATGGTGCGGCACAGGCCAGGCTCATAATATGCTGACACAGAACATCCAGCCCGCCTTCGCGTGGGGGGTCACCATCCAGGGTTCCTTCCGCCACGCCATCAATCACACAGCGACATTCCAGCACTTCAAATCGGTTGCAAGGGACCAGCAGCGCCCGGCTAGGCACATCCAGCCGGTGACCGGCGCGCCCGATACGCTGAATCATCCGCGACACGCCCTTGGGCGGCCCGACCTGAACGACCAGATCCACCGCCGCCCAGTCAATCCCCAGATCCAGCGAAGAGGTTGCGACCACGGCGCGCAGGCTGCCATCGGCCATCGCCGCCTCCACCTTGCGCCGTTGATCCCGGGCTAAGGAGCCATGATGCAGAGCGATGGGCAGGGCATCCTCATTGGCCCGCCACAATTCCTGAAAAACGAGCTCTGCCTGGGCGCGGGTATTGACGAAGATAATCGCCGTGCCGGTTTTCTTGATTTCCTGATAAATCTCCGGGATCGCATGTAGGCCATAATGACCGGACCAAGGCAGCCGTACAGCAGTTTCCAACAAACGCACATCGGCCCGTTTCGCACCCATACCGGTTACCGTCACCACCCTGTCCGGCTGTGCCGTGGGGGAGATATAGGCCCGCAGATCATCAGGCCATGCAACCGTCGCTGACAAGCCGATACGGCGCAGGTCAGGCGCAATTTTTGACAGACGCGCCAGACACAGGGCCAATTGATCCCCCCGCTTGGTCCCCGCAATCGCATGCACTTCATCCAAAATCACCCTGTGCAGGCACTTAAACAGGGCAAAGCTTTCCGGTTGGGAGATCAACAACCCTAAAGATTCTGGCGTGGTCAGCAGAATTTGGGGAGGATTTTCCTTCTGACGCTGACGCCGATTTGCGGGCGTGTCGCCAGTGCGGGTTTCGATACGGATATCCAGCCCCATCTCTTCAACCGGGGTCATCAGGTTGCGCTGAATATCCACAGCCAGAGCTTTGAGTGGGGAGATATAGAGCGTATGCAGCCCGTCTGTCTGATTTGTTGCCAGGTCAATCAGGCTGGGCAGAAATCCCGCCAAGGTCTTCCCGCCCCCCGTCGGTGCGATCAGTAATGTATGCGCGCCCTGCCGGTCCGCCGCCAGCATATCCAACTGATGGCGATGAGGGTGCCAGCCCTTTTGCTGGAACCAATCAGTGAATTTTTTTGGCAAGTTGAGATCAATTTTGTGCATATCAGGGCTGAGTATAGCGTGTCAGAACAGTTCTGCGAGCGCTGTGATTGCGTTAATGTATTCCTTCAACCACATCATCTAGTAGTTTAACGGCTTATAATGACGCATTAGCAACACCTGTTAACCTCCTTTGTAAAAAACAAAAATCGAGATGGTGACAAGCGCAAAAGAATCACTGTACGACTTGATTAACAGCTCGGGCCTTCTGGCGAACCGGTTCGAGTGGAGGGACGATGATAAATACTATGGAAATTACCGGGGAAGCCCGGGTGGATTTTGCTGAAGAGCAAAAACGCAAAGTGATGACCCTGTTTCTGGACGTTTGGGATCAAGCCTGCGTCGAGGGGATTCCGAGCGAATTGCTCTCTGAGGTCTGTCTGTATCTGGCACTGACGGACTTGGTAGAGGATCATGGAGAAGACGATGTCGCTGACATTATCGAGACCCTGCCCTATCGAATCAGAAACGGGGAATTCACACTGGGTGAGCAGGCGCATTAAGGCGTCAGGGTACCGGTTGGGGAATCGCGGAGCTTAGGGGAGGCAGTTCGCTGCCTTGGTCAGCGCGTCCGACAGGGCGGCGTCTGAATAATCCTGTGCTGTGCCCACCCCCCAAATCGGTCCGGGCCAAGCCACATCATCGCGATAGCGCATGATGATGTGGATGTGCAACTGCGGCACCATATTGCCCAAGGCCGCGACATTCACCTTGTCTGCGGTCCAGGCCTTTTGCATGGCGGCGCTGATATGCGTGATTTCTGCCATCAACTGCGCTTGGTCGGCGGCGGAAAGATCATGCAATTCCCGAAGGTCCGGTTGATGCGGCACCAGTATCAACCACGGATAGCGCGCATCTTTTGAAAGCAATACCTGACACAATGCCGTCTGGCCAACCAGATAGGTATCGGCCGCCAATTGCGGATGCAGTTCAAACGCATCAGTCATGCTTCCTCCTGATATAAATGTTTCTCAATGCGCCAAAATGGACAGACATCACATAGCCAGACCGTCCAGAATATCCGACTTTTTCCCGACTCCCTCATCTCGCACAGAAAAGTAGATGCCCTGGCTGAATATAGGAGCATCCGCGACCAAAAACATCGCGTGATTTTCCAACAATGACGGCACCATGCGCAGGGGTAAATAGGCTGAACCACCATATTTCACGATATGCGCCAAGGCCCAGGATGCACTGCCGAAACTAAGCCCTGATACGGTGTGATCAGGAAATGCCTCTACATACCACCGCCGAAATTCAGCTCCATGATCGACATGCACATATCCTGTCTGCCAGTCTTCCCGATCGGGTGGCGCGGTGGAGACCAGCACAATGGGGCTATACGCGATCACTGTGGACGAAAAGCCCCTGCCAGACAGGGGTTCCTGACTGACCGCCGCATCCACCAGTCCACTGACAAGCCAGCGGCGCAATTCTTCCACCGTCCCCGGCCAGGCTTCTAGCGCGGTGTCGGGATGATCTTGTTGCATCTTTGCCAGCCACACATCGCCAAACCCGACCCACAAATCCACTTCGCATGCCAGCGACTGTCGATCCGAATATCCTTTGGGCAGATCAATCATACGGCGCGCCAGATCCCAGTTATGCAACATCGCCTCTGCGTGACGTTGAAAAGCAAATCCCGCCTTGGTCAAAACTGCCCCCTTCCGGGATCGCAACAACAAGGGCTGACCCAGCACCGCCTCCAGCGAATCCAAACGCGCCGTTACGGTCGATTGCGTCACGTTTAATTGCTCACTGGCCCGGTTCAGGTTCCCGGTTCGAACCACGGTCAGAAACGTTTGAATGGCAGAAAGGTTCATGGAGTTTCCTTAATTCAAATTTTTCTATTTATCTGATCAATTAAATTCGTTTTACAGATTTTTACAAGCGCCACATACTTTGATCCAGATCGCGCCAGGGCCACGCGCCCAAACCGTGGAGATTAAAATGGAATTCAATCATTTCCTGTCCGCCTATTATCCAGACACCCGCTATGGCGGGGATAAACTGATAGAAGACATGTTGGATCAGGCGCGACTGGCCGACCGCCTTGGGTATGCATCGGTCAGCATACCGGAACACCATTTGATCAATATTCTTCTAAATCCCGCCCCTTTGATGATGGCGGTCCGACTGGCATCGGAAACCCACGCGGTCAAAATTATGACGTCCATTGCGGTCCTGCCCATTCACGACATGCGCATTTTCGCGGGTGAAGTGGTTATGGCTGATATTTTAACACAGGGGCGCCTGATCCTGGGGGTTGGTCGGGGAGCCTTTGCCTATGAATTAGCCCGCCTGGGCGCGCCAATTGAGGAAAGCCGGGCACGATTTGATGAATCCCTGGCCGTTCTGCGGGCATTGCTGAACCAGGAGGAAGTATCCTGGTCTGGCGAATACTATAACTTTGATCCGATCACCATTATGCCCCGCCCCGTGCGTCCCATACAGATGATGATGGCGGTTATGGCACCACCGGCAATCCATGCCTGCACCAAACAGGGTTTTCACATCCAAACCACCCCCTTGATGGGATCCAACGAGAAAATGCTGGAACAGGTCGGCGCCTTTCATTCCGCAAAAGCGGAGATGGGGGAGAACGGTAAAGATCTGACCCTGTCATTGTCCCGCGTTGTCTGGCTGGCCAAGAATGAGTCGGATCGCGCCAAGAAACTGGACCTTGCCCACGAGTATTATGCACGATTTGACAATGTCTTCACAGGACCGGGAGAGGTGAAGAACGGCGCAATAACCGCGCTGCCCCGAACACAGACAAAGGAAGAGTTAGCCCAGAACCTGCTGATCGCGACGGAAAGTGAAATGATCGACAAATTGGCGATCTATGCCGAAGCGGGGGTCGATGAGATTATTTTCAGCCAGAATATCGGTACATCCAATGCCGAAACCCTGGAAAACATGGAGCGGATTGCCGAGAAAGTCATGCCGCATTTCTCGGACCGCATAACCCTGGCGGCGGAGTAACCCTATGCCCATCATTCGAGTGGAAATGTTCAAAGGCCGGACGCGAGATCAAAAGCGCGCCCTAGTCGAGGAATTGACGGCTGGATTTGTGAAGGCCTGTGGCGGCAAGCCTGACGGCCTGCATGTGCTGATCACCGAAGTTGAAAAAGAAGACTGGGGTGCCAGCGGTGAATTGATGATCGATAAGTATCCAGATTAGGACGGTACGATGACAAAGGCTTTAGACTGCGCCTATTCCGTTGATGGAGAAGGGCCTGCATTGTTTCTGATTCACGGCATTGGTGCGGCACGCAGCGCCTGGCGCTTTATGATGCCACGACTGGTGCGGCATTTTACCGTGATCAGTTACGATTTACGCGGACATGGATTGTCGCCCATGCCACAGGGTGAATTCGGCTTGGATGAGCTGGTCGCCGACCTGGAACGGGTTCGTGCGCGCATTGGCATAGAAAGGGCACATTTCGCCGGGCATTCACTGGGTGGCATGATCGGACCAGCCTATGCGCGGCTGTACCCGGACCGGGTCCTGTCGCTGGGACTATTGTCTACCGCAGCCGGGCGGACCGAAGACGATAGCGCCAAAGTCTGGGGCGTTGTTCATGCGATGGAAGAAAAAGGAATTCCCAACATCCTGCCGACCCTGACCAACCGCTGGTTCACAGATGAGTACATCGCCCAAAATCAGGACATTATCGATCAACGGCTCCAGCAGGTGATTGACTGTGATCCGAAGGTCTTCCTGAATGTCTTTCGCATTTATGCGGGCACGGAAATGATGCCCTGGCTGCCTGAAATCACCGCCCCTTCCCTAGTCCTGACCGGTGAATTCGATGGCGGCTGTAATCCACGCCTGAATGAAGGCATCGTTGCGGCAATGCCCAATGCGGAACTGGTCATATTGAAAGACAAGAAACACGCCATCACTTTGGAGGCCCCCGACGCGATCGAGGACAATCTCGTCCGCTTTTGTCTAAAACATCAGACGGCCTGATCGAATACTCAACGGTTTTAGATTTCCCGCTGAGACAAGGCGATGGCAATTTCGGCACCGACCCTGGCATTGTCGATCAATAGCGCCCGATTGGCTGCTAAACTGCGCCCGCCGGAAGATTTTGCGATCCGAGACAACAGAAAAGGAGTGACTGTTTTGCCTGCAATGCCCGCCTGACCAGCCTCTGCCAGGGCGGCATCGATCCAGGTTTCCACCTCACCCAGCGCCAGGGCAGCGGCTTCTGGTACCGGATTACACAGTAACAAACCACCCAGACCCAATGACCAGTGCAACCGGGCAATCCGGGCAACCGCATCAGGTGTATCGACCCGATGATCCAGTGGCAGGGCACTGTCCCGACTGTGGAAGGCCGGCAGGGTATTGGTCTGATAGCCCAAGACCGGCACGCCCTGTGTTTCCAGATATTCCAGTGTTTTGGGAAGGTCCAGAATGCTTTTTGCCCCGGACGCCACGGTCAAGACGGGCGTGCGGGCCAATTCCAGTAAATCAGCGGAGATGTCCATCGTCTCCACCGCGCCGCGATGCACGCCGCCAATCCCACCGGTAGCAAAAACGTCGATCCCCGCCGCCTGGGCGCATATCATTGTGGCCGAGACCGTCGTTGCTCCCGTTCCGCCCGCCACCACGCAGGCGGCAATATCCCGGCGGCTCAGCTTTGCGACCTTCGCCTTTGGATCGGCGAGATGCGCGCGGTCTTCCTCTGATAAGCCAACCCGAATGCGCCCATCCACAACCGCGATCGTGGCAGGGACGGCCCCGGCGTCGCGCACGGCCTGTTCCATCGCCTGGCTGGTTTCCAGATTGTCGGGATGCGGCAGGCCATGGGCAATCACCGTCGATTCTAGGGCAACGACAGGCATACCATCCGCTAGGGCGGTGCGAATTTCAGAAGACAGGGTCAGGGCGTTTCTCATGGCGACATGCTGGCAGGACGGGGCCGATCCCGCAAGCGCTCGACGGATCGCAAAAAGCACGATATGGAAAAGATATGACATCATTCAATGATCCACGCGCCTTTCTGCTATCCCTGTTCGATGCCGCCCTGGCCGCAGCAGACCCATTACAATGCGTGCCCCCCCTGTTGCCCGAAAAGCCGGGTCGTCGCACGGTGTTGATAGGAGCGGGTAAAGCATCCGCCTTGATGGCCCAGGCAATTGAAAAGGCCTGGCCCCATCCGTTGGAAGGATTGGTCGTCACCCGCTATGGCCATGCCGTCCCCTGTGAGCGCGTTGAGATTGTTGAGGCCGCCCATCCCGTACCCGATGCCGCAGGCGAGGCAGCCGCCCAGCGCATTCTTGATCTCGCATCAGAATTGGGGCCTGAGGATCTTTTGATCTGTGCCATTTCCGGCGGCGGTTCGGCCTTGCTAAGCCTGCCAGGCGATGGATTGACCCTGGAGGATAAGCAGTCAGTGAACAAAGCGCTGTTGCGATCCGGTGCGGCCATTGGCGAGATGAATTGCGTCCGCAAGCATCTTTCTGCCATCAAAGGTGGACGCTTGGCGGCGGCTGCCTATCCGGCGCGGGTTCACACGATTCTGATATCCGATGTGCCCGGCGATGATCCCGCCGTCATCGCGTCCGGTCCAACCGTGCCAGATGAGTCGACCTTGGAACAGGCACGAGAAATCCTGGAACGCCGGAAGATCGGCGTTTCCGATGCTGTCCGCGCCAGGCTTAATCAGCCTGAGGCTGAGACACCGGGCTTCGATGACCCCTTATTCGAAAAGACCACCACCGTGATGGCCGCCAGACCGCTGGCCTCTCTGCAGGCCGCCGCGGAAATCGCACGCCAAATGGGCATTACGCCCATCATTCTGGGCGATGCGCTGGAAGGGGAAAGCCGAGAAGTAGCAACCGTGATGGCCGGAATTGCCCGCTCCATCCGCGAACATGGCCTGCCGGTGCCCGCCCCTGCGGTGTTGCTATCGGGTGGGGAAACCACGGTCACGATCAAGGGCGATGGGATCGGGGGTCCAAATGCTGAATTCACTCTGGCGCTAGCCGTCGCCCTGAAAGGCATGGCCGGAGTTTATGGTCTGGCCTGTGACACCGATGGTGTAGATGGGGCCGCAGAAGTGGCAGGGGCTTTGATCGATCCGGACACTCTGACTCGCGCCGAAGCAGCAGGCTTGAATGCCCGCTCCGCCCTGGAAAACAACGACGCCCACTGCTTCTTTGAAGCCCTGGGCGATCAGATCAAGCCCGGCCCGACCCTGACCAATGTCAACGATTTCCGCGCCGTGTTAATTACCTGAGGCAGAAGTAAGGGGTTATGACCCCTTACTCAGCCGCCTCAACTTCTTGAACCAAGGGCGCAACACGGGCGGCGCAGAACTTGAATTCTGGAATCTTTCCGAACGGGTCCAACTGCGGATTGGTCAACATATTGGCGGGTCCTTCGGCAAAGCAGAAAGGCACGAAGACCATATCTTCCGTGACATCCCGATCTGCCCGGGCCTTTACCTTCACAGCCCCACGCCGCGTATGAATCGCAACCATATCGCCGGGTTTGACACCATGGGCGGCAAGCCAACGGGGGTGCAGATGCGCGACAGCTTCCGGCTCCAGATTGTCTAGAACCGTGGCCCGTCTGGTCATTGCGCCCGTATGCCAATGTTCCAGCAAACGACCAGTCGTCAGCACCATCGGATATTCGTCATCGGGCATTTCGGACGGCGGCACCAAATCGGTTGGGGTCAATTTCACGCGACCATTGGCGGTCGGGAAACTCTCTCCAAAAATAATTTCATGACCGGGTTGGGTCTCATCATCACAGGGATAGGTAACGGCCCCTTCATTTTCCAAACGGTCCCAGGAAATACCATTCAAGGATTTCATGATCTGGCCCATTTCCGCAAAGACTTCCTTGGGATGGGTATAATTCCAGTCCTGACCCAGGCCCTGAGCGATCTCCTGAATCAATTCCCAATCCTGGCGTGCCTCACCCGGTGGGGTCAGGGCTGGACGGCCAATCTGAACTTGCCGGTTGGTATTGGTGAATGTGCCCCATTTTTCTGCCAAAGCAGAGGCAGGGAAAATGACATCCGCATGATAACAGGTTTCGGTCAGGAAAATATCCTGCACGACCAGATGATCCAGTTCGGCCAAAGCCTGTCGGGCATGGCGGGTATCTGGATCTGACATGGCCGGGTTTTCGCCCATGATATACATGCCGTTAATGCTGCCCGCCAGAATAGCATCGACGATTTCAACCACCGTCAGACCGCGATGCGGGTCCAGGCTCTTGCTCCAGAAATTCTCATACATTTCCCGGATATTGGTGGCCTCGACTGATTTGTAGTCGGGGAAGAACATGGGGATCAGCCCGGCATCAGATGCGCCCTGAACATTGTTCTGACCACGCAGCGGGTGCAGGCCGGTTCCTGGCCGCCCAATCTGACCGGTAATCGCGGCCAATGTGATCAAACAACGGGCATTATCGGTACCATGCACATGCTGGGAAACACCCATGCCCCAGAAAATGATCGATTTTTCTGACCGCGCATAAACCCGCGCGACGGCGCGAATGGTTTCCGCATCAATCCCACAGATCGGGGCCATTTCTTCCGGCGAGAAGGGCCGCACATTCTCTTTCACGGCCTGATAGTTTTCCACCCGTGCCTGTATGAATTGCTCATCCACCAGATTTTCATAAATAATCGTGTGGATCATGGCATTCAGCAGAGGCACATCACGGCCCGGCGTGAATTGCAGATGTTTCCATGCATGGCGCGCCAAGTCCTGACCCCGCGGGTCCAGCACGATCATTTTGGCACCGCGCTTGACCGCCTGCTTCAGGAAAGTCGCCGCTACCGGGTGATTTTGGGCCGGGCGCGCACCAATCACGATCATGCAATCTGCATCTTTTGCTGCGGTAAACGGCGCAGTCACGGCGCCAGAATTCACACCTTCCATCAAGGCCGCGACAGAGGAGGCATGACACAGCCGAGTGCAGTGATCGACATTATTGGTTTCAAAGCCAGTGCGGATTAACTTCTGAAACAGATAGGCTTCCTCGTTTGAGCCCTTCGCGGAGCCAAAACCTGCCAAGGCATCGCCGCCCTTTTCATCGCGAATTTTGCGCAGGCCGTTAACAGCGACTTCCATCGCTTCTTCCCAGCTTGCTTCCCGGAAATGGGTCAGCGGGTTCATCGGGTCGATTTCAATATCCCAACGCTTTTCCGCATCTTTGCGGCGAATCAAGGGTTTGGTCAGTCGGCCAGCATGGCTGGAATAATCCATGCCAAAGCGTCCCTTAACGCAAAGACGTTGTTCATTGGCCGGGCCGTTTTTGCCACGTACTTCAACGATTTTGTTGTCTTTGACATGAACTTCCGTCTGACAGCCAACACCACAGAAGGGACATACCGACTCGATGACCTTGTCAGCTGCACCGATATAAACCTGATTTTCATCAACCTTGGTCGCGGGCATCAGTGCACCAGTCGGGCAAGCCTGGACACATTCGCCACAGGCCACACATGTCGACTGACCCATCGGATCGTCGAAATCGAAGACAATTTTGGCCCCATGACCGCGATAGGCCATACCAATTACATCATTGACCTGTACTTCACGGCAGGCGCGAACACAGAGATTACAGTTGATGCAGGCATCCAGATTAACCCGCATGGCGGTGTGACTGGCATCGGTCGCATAAGTCTGACGTTTTGGAAAACGGGAGGTTTCGACATCCATCTTGTCGATCCAGGTCCAGAATTTGCTGTCTGTTTCATGGGCGACCTCGCGCTCTGGCTGGTCGGCCAACAATAATTCAAATACCATATCCCGAGAGGATTTTGCGCGGTCAGAGGCGGATTTTACCACCATCCCCTCACTGGGCGTGCGGATACAGGACGCAGCCAGGGTCCGTTCCCCTTCAATTTCCACCATGCAGGCGCGGCAATTGCCATCTGCGCGATAGCCGGGCTCCGGCTGCCAGCATAAATGCGGAATTGTTGTGCCCTCGCGTTTGGCAACTTGCCAAATGCTTTCCCCCGGAAACGCGGTAACATCACGTCCGTCCAGGGAAAAAGTAATGGTTTTCAGGGCTGTATCGGGCATCGCAAATCCTTTTGCCTCCTATAGCATGGGAGGCAGGCTTGTTCCAGGGTCAGCACGCACAGTGCCTCATGCCGCCCTGGAATTATAGCCAATTTGCGCCGTTCAGCGAGAAAAGAGCGTCAACTGATCAGCTTTGTAGTTCCAAAGCATAGCCCGCAGACCGAACAGTGCGGATCACGTCGGTTTCACCGCCCTCGTTCAGGGCCTTGCGCAGCCGTCGAATATGCACATCCACGGTGCGCAATTCGACATAGACATCGCGACCCCAAACTGCGTCCAGCAATTGTTCGCGACTGAACACACGACCGGGGTGTTCCATGAAATGACGCAACAGGCGGTATTCCGTCGGGCCCAGCTTGATTTCGCGTCCATTCCGATGCACGCGGTGGGCCGCAAGATCCATCTGAACATCCGCCGCATTCAGTGCCTCGTCCGACAAAGCCGGGCGAGAGCGACGCAACAGGGCATGTACCCGCGCCGTCAATTCGGCGGGAGAGAACGGCTTGGTCACATAGTCATCCGCCCCGGAATCCAACCCGCGCACCGTATCTGCTTCTTCGCCACGGGCAGTCAGCAGGATGATCGGCAGGTTCTTTGTGGCGGGACGGCGACGCAACTGGCGGCACACTTCGATGCCTGACAATTGTGGCAGCATCCAATCCAACAGCACGATATCTGGCGGGTTTTCTTCGATTGCCACCAGAGCCTCTTCACCATCGGAGACAGCATCAACTTCAAAACCCTGATACTCCAAATTATAGCGCAGCAGGGTCACTACCGCTGTTTCGTCTTCAACAATCAGCACCTTGGGCTTCATGCCGCCCATAGATTTCACGGATACTTGATCGCGCGCATCAGACATTGCTCGGGGCCCTGTCTTCATCATCTTCATCGTCGTCATCTGAGTCATCCTCTGGCTGCATGACTTCATAATTGGAGGCATCGGCCTTCGGGCGGCGTTCGCCCAATGACACGCCTTCAACCTGGAAATGGATAATCTCCGCAATATTGGTCGCGTGATCCCCAATACGTTCCAAGTTCTTTGCGATAAACAGCAAATGGGTACACGGCGTGATATGCCGTGGGTCTTCCATCATATAGGTCAGTAATTCACGGAACAGGCTGGTATACAGCGCATCAACCTCTTCATCGGCTTCCCAGACTTCCACAGCCTTGGCCGTGTCCCCCTGTAAATGCGCATCCATGACGTCTTTCAACATCGTCTGCACCGGACGACCGATACGCAACACACCCCGCAACAGAGGTTCTGCCGGCAATTGGTTCAACGCCATGGCGCGTTTGGCGATGTTCTTGGCATAATCGCCAATCCGCTCAATATCCGAAGACGTGCGCAGGGTTGAGACGACATAGCGCAGATCGTTTGCCATGGGCTGGCGCAAAGCCAGCATACGCACGACCAAGCTTTCGATCTCATGCTCCAGCGCATCAATTTCTTTGTCACCGTCCTTCACGGCCATTGCCAGTTTATTGTCACGTTTTTCAATCGCGATCAGGGCATTGGCCAACTGACTTTCCGCCAGTCCGCCCATACGGGCCAGCAGCTTGGTCAGCTTCTTAAATTCGTCGTCATATGCCGCGTGGATATGACCTTCAGAGACATTAGACATGATAAACACACTTTCTGTCAGAACTCGGTCACCCCATAGGAAGACCAGTATATCAGGATTCGAAAAAAATCAGCCAAACCGTCCGGTGATATAACCTTGGGTCCGTTCATCCTTCGGATTCGTGAAAATCTGTTCAGTTTCACCATATTCCACCAGATTGCCCAGATGGAAGAAGGCGGTTTTTTGCGACACGCGGGCCGCCTGCTGCATGGAATGGGTAACGATGGCGATGGTATAATTTTCACGCAATTCGTGGATCAAATCCTCGATCTTTGCGGTCGCGATCGGGTCCAGCGCCGAACAAGGTTCATCCATCAGGATCACTTCGGGAGCCACGGCAATCGCACGGGCAATACACAGACGCTGCTGCTGTCCACCAGACAGGCCGGTTCCAGGCTGATCCAGGCGATCCTTAACTTCTTTCCAAAGGCCAGCCTTTTGCAGCGAGGTCTCAACGATCTCGTCCAACTGGGATTTATGATTGGTCAGGCCGTGAATGCGAGGACCATAAGCGATATTTTCATAAATCGATTTGGGAAAAGGGTTTGGCTTTTGGAACACCATCCCAACCCGCGCGCGCAAATGAACAACGTCTACGCGACGATCATAGATATCTTGTTGATCCAGAGTGATTTCGCCACTGACGCGGCAGATATCAACAACATCATTCATCCGGTTCAGACAACGCAGGAAAGTGGACTTGCCACAGCCAGACGGGCCAATAAGGGCGGTCACTTCCCGCTCCATGATATCAATATCGACATCAAACAGAGCCTGTTTCTCGCCATAGAACACGCATACGCCGCGCCCTTTCATTTTGGCTGTATTGGAGGACGTTTCCGGCTTGGGCGGGAACTGATTTTTTGTATCTGTGGTGATTTCTACAGTGGACATAACTTTCAGCTCCTACCAGCGACGTTCGAATTTTTTGCGCAAGATGACTGCAAAGGCATTCATGCAGATCAGCACAGTTAACAAGATCATGATCCCGGCCGAGGTGCGCGCAACAAAGCCACGCTCCGGCTGGCCTGACCACATGAAGATCTGCACCGGCAATGCG
>JARGPE010000067.1:17587-18621 GCA_029212835.1 Alphaproteobacteria bacterium
TAGCAGGATCCAGCGGGGTTGCTGGATACGTAAACACGGTCGCGACCATCCCGATCATTAACAGTGGGGCCGTTTCCCCCAGGGCCTGAGCCAAACCAATGATGATAGAGGTTAAAATCCCCGGCGCCGCCAAAGGCAGAACGTGATGGAAAATCGACTGCATCTTGGATGCGCCGACACCCAATGCGGCCTCTCGGATCGACGGAGGCACAGCCTTCAGGGCGGCACGGGTCGCGATGATCACGGTTGGCAATGTCATCAGGGTCAGCACAAGACCACCGACTAAGGGTGCAGAGCGTGGCAATTCAACGAAATTGATAAACACCGCCAAGCCCAGCAAACCGAACACAATTGACGGCACCGCCGCAAGATTGTTGATGTTAACCTCAATAATATCAGTCCAGCGATTCTGTGGCGCGAATTCTTCCAGGTAAATCGCCGCCGCCACGCCAATTGGCAGAGCAAGGCACAAGACCACCGCCATCATAAACAGCGATCCAACCAGCGCCACGCCGATACCGGCGGATTCTGGATAAGACGACGCGCCTTCCGTGAACAGAGTGAAGGCGAATTGCGACCGCAACCGACCATCCGCTTTCAACTGATCCATAAACTGCAATTGCTTATCGCTTAAGGTACGCTGAGATTCTGGCACATTGCGGTCCATGGTACCTTTTTGGATGGCATCCACATCCCCGGCCGCCAGCACCCAGACCGATATGGTCGTTCCGATCAAACTGGGATCATCAAAGACGATGTCGCGCACGGCAACTTCTGCATTAGGCGACAGCAATCCATGCATCGCGACGGCATCTGCACGGCTTTGTGGGTTCAGCGCATCCCGAATACCCTTTTGCACCAAGCCGGTCCAGCCGACACGACGCATACCATCACTGGTGCGCTCGGCAGGGTCTGAGGGAAACGCACTTTCCGTCAGTTCAACATCCAACTGGATGCGGGTTTCCTGAAACGCCGGATACCCATTGCGAATAATGCTGAAGAACATCACCACTAAGAAGGCAAGGCCGATCATA
>JARGPE010000306.1 GCA_029212835.1 Alphaproteobacteria bacterium
CATTGGCGACAGCAGCAATTCTGGCAGTGATAACAATATCCTTGCCCGAAAGGCCATCTGGCGTGCCGCTGCCGTCATAATGTTCCTGAAGGTGACGCAGGGTGTCATATACCGGACCATCAAAGTCGATCTTGGAGACCAAATCGGCACTGGTCAGCACCGATTCCTGAATCATCTTCACCTCTTCATCCGTAAGCTTGCCCTGCTTGGTCAGCAATTCTTCCGGCACCGTAATCTTGCCCAGATTCATCAAGCTGCCCGCAATGGCAGCAGTTTCGGTCATTACGCGTTCTGCCTGCATTTCCTGCGCAACAGCCCGCGACACTTCACCAACACGAACCGAATGATTGGCAGAGAATGGGTCGCGACGGTCCACCACCGATACCAAGGTGCCAACCAACTGCCGCATCACGGTTTCACGTTTTTCGCGTTCCAACACACTTTCGGTAATATCCTGGCTGACCATCAGCACGCCTGGCGGGAAATCTTCTCGCGCGGGCAAAGGCTGGAAATCAGTGCGATAGACTTTGGGTCCATCATTCCCTAATTCCATTTCATGGGTCACTGTCAGACGCTCATTCTTGGCCAAAGCCTCCTTGACCCAGCCATGAATGCGCTTGCCTTCAATCGGTCCCAAAATAGCAGAGACATGCTTATCAAACATGTCCGATCGATCCATGCGCGACAATTGCAAGGCGGTCTTGTTGAACCAGCGATAATGCCCATTCTCATCCAGGATCACGATGCTGTTGGGCTGGCTGTCCGTCACGGTATGCATAAAGTTCCGCTGACCTTGGAAGCGATTGGCGAGTTCTTCAAACTTCGCCGCAGCCTCTGTTGCACGCTGAGAGGTACCATAATACCAAAGCGCCAACATCCCGATCAGTACCAGAACAATGATCACCCCGAACACGATCATCAGCAATTGCAGCCGGTCTTCGGATTCCTTCAGAGCCTCAGCCGTATCAACCTTATAAACCAAAGTCCAAGGCACCTGATTGAAGGCACGGGAAATTGCCAGAACTTCATTACCCGAATAGTCGGTCACAGTGGCAAATCCGCCAACCGTACGGACCGCCCAGGCTGCTGCTAGATTGGGAGTGTCGGCTGCCAAACTTTTCTGCAGCGGGGCGGTTCCATCCGCACGCGGCGTCAAATATTCGATCTTGTTGCCGTTCTGGCGAACAATCATGGTCTCAGCGGTCTCTTCGGTCGCGCCGGGCTGTTCCAACAAAGGATACAACTCGCTGGCAATTTCTTTCACGCCAACGACATAACCCAATTGAGATTCTGCGGATTCATCGGCTTGCACCGCATACACCGGCACAAGAAACGCCATTGCAGAATTGCCGCGCTCGTTAATGAATACGTCAGAAACAGAAGTCACACCCCGTTCAGCCTGCTCCAAAAAGGCACGCACAGGCCCCTGCAGTGGCGGGAATCCAGAGCTGGAGACGATGATGAAATTATCCATATCAATCAGCGCTAAGCCAGCAACGCCCGCTTTTTGCACATTGGCATTCACCTGAGGGCCCAAGACTTCACTCTTAAACCCGGCGCGCTCTCCAACCACTTCCAACAGATTGCCCAGATATCCAAGCTCCGGTGGGGCATCTTCTGAACTGGCGCTGGTTCCGGATTCGTGAAAGACGGTCAGATACAATTGCACAGAGGCATTGTCGGCAATGCCACGCAAATCAGCCAATTGTCGATCAATCCAACGATTGATGTCCGTGTAGCGGCTATCGATGACAATGGACATGCGGCTTTGCCACTGTCGCATCTCACGATCACGCTCAGATGTGGCAAATTGCATCATCAGAAAAATACCGACACCAATGAAGATTGCCACCCCAACCCCTGTTAGGGCCATCTTCAAACCAGCGCTCATTCCGGCCTTGTCTGATTTCTTCTCATCTTTCGTCGTGCTGCTCACCTAGAATCCCCCAGTCAGATACCTAAAAGTACAAAGTCTTGTCCGGCCCCAAGGCCTAGAAACTACCCAATCCCACGCACATTGATAATGCCCAATAACCAAGCTTGCGTACACCCTTTACCTTATAATCTAAAAGGTCCGTAATATTCGAGCAATTTTCCATGCAAATTTTTTGCAGCCCCGTCTGTTTGATCCTATAGTCCCGCCGAAACAGGTTCGTGTTCACGAGGCCCCGATGGTACAAAGCAAATCAAAATGGTTGTCTATCGCAGTGATCGTTGCGGTCCAATTGATATTGCTAAATGCCCCTGCCTTGGCTGCAGTGAATTTATTTGGCACGAAAGAACTAAGCTCCACAAAACTGGAAAAGTTTGAAAAATGGACATCCGTCTTAGAGCGGTATTCCAAAGACGAGCCCAACGAACTGGCAAAATGTCAAATCACTGCGGCAGAGCCGTGTCACATTGCAAAATGGCGGATTTTCCTGAATAAACTCAAAGATATAGCGCCGTTGGACCAACTGGAATACGTCAATAAATACATGAATCAGTATGCCTATCTTCTGGATCCGATTAACTACGGAAAGAAAGATTATTGGGCGACACCCAAAGAGTTCATGTATCGCACCGGCGATTGTGAAGACTATGCGATCAGCAAATACATATCCCTGGTGCATCTGGGATGGCCCAAGGAAAACATGCGTATCGTCGTGTTGCAGGATCAGAACCTGAATGTCGCCCATGCGATACTGGTAGTTTATGTGAATGATCAGGCGCTTGTGCTGGACAACCAGATCCCACAGGTCATCGATTCAACACGCATCAAACATTACAAACCCATCTTTTCCATTACAGATGGTCGCTGGTGGCTGCATCGCAGCTAACTAAGGATGTGACACCCCCGCCTGCAAATAACGGGTCGGGGTATCCCCCAAGGTCCGGCGAAACATCGCAATAAAAGCAGAGGGGCTTTCATAGCCTAAATCCAGCGCAACTGTTGTGACCGGCGCACCAGAGGACAGGCGTTCCAGCGCGGCCAAAAGCACCCGTTGT